>JALDXQ010000194.1:0-13389 GCA_032156805.1 Acidobacteriota bacterium | reverse complement strand
AAGATGCTGCCGACGACGATCACGGGGTCGTTGCCGCGGCCAAGCTGGTATACCGAAAACCTGGGGACGCGGTCGTTCCTGGATGCGATGGTGACGTCGCGGTTCCGGGAACAGTATGTGGATGCGCTGTCGGCGTATCTGCGGGAGCAGGAGGTGGCGGGGCTGGACATCGTGACGGACGGGGACTGCCGGTTCGACCAGGACATCGGGGGGCAGAGCTGGACGAGTTATCCGCCGCATCATATGAGCGGGTTCGAGACGACGCACCCGAAGCTGGCCAAGGTGGGGGCGGGCGGGATCGCGTTCCCGCGCGGGCACATCCTGCACGACTACCTGGAAGCGCGGGTGATGCCGAAGCTGGTGGGGCCGGTGGGGCGCGGGGAAATGCAGTATGCGGAGCTGTTCAAGGCGGCGCAGCGGCTGACGACCAAGCCGGTGAAGTTCGGGACGGTGACGCCGGAGCTGGTCGCGTTCGCGGTGCAGGACGAACACTACAAGACGCTGCCCGACCGCATCATGGCGTTGTCGGATGCCTTCAATGAAGAACTGCATGACCTGGCGGATGCCGGGTGTGCCGTGATCCAGATGGAAGAGCCGCAGATCCACCTGCTGGCCGCCCGCGGGTATGTGGACAAAGTGATCAACCCGGAGTTCATGCTGAAGGTGTTCAACAACACGGTCAAAGGCCTCCGCGCCAAGACGGAAGTGTGGTGCCACACGTGCTGGGGCAATCCGTCGCAGCAGCGGATGTTTGGCAGCGTGCAGAGCTACAAGCCGGCGCTGGAGCTGCTGAACCAGGTGGATGCCGATGTGATCACGTTCGAGATGAAGAGCTCGAATCTGATGGACCTGCAGGAGATTGGGGCCGCGATCACGGACATGAAGGTGTGCGTGGGGGCGATCGACCATCACACGCTGCAGGTGGAAACGCCGCAGGAAGTGGCGGATCTGATCCGGCAGGCCTTGAAGGTGATTCCAGCGGAGCGGCTGGTGGTGTCGAGCGACTGCGGGATGGGGCGGGAGGGGATGAGCCGGCGGCATGCCTTCTACAAGATGGTGGCGTTGGTGCAGGGCACCAATCTCGTGAAGAAGGAACTGGGGCTGCCGGTGACGGAGAGCCTGGGGGCGGACCCGAAGTTCTCGCTGATTCGGACGACGTAACCGAGCGCACGGACCGAGATGACGAACCGCGGAGACGCGGAAACGCGGAGCGTCGTGCTCAGCCGCGTGCATCCGACACACCGAGGCACCGAGGCGGTGAGGTCTCGGGACGTTGGGGCGGTCGACGACAACAGCCACGGGTGGCGGCGCGACGCGCGGCCACCCCGTGGCGCGCCGTCGCCTGACAGCTCCGCGTCTCCGCGGTTCGTGATCGGTGAACAGCGTCACGACGCGGGCGTCGAGCCATTGGACCTCGGTGGCCTCGGTGCCTCGGTGCGTCGTGATCGAGTGAAGGCGTGAGGATGGAGTAGCGGAATGATCAAGGCCGCGATTGTGGGCATGGGGTGGTGGGGGCGCACGCTGGTGGAAGCCGTCGCCGACAGCGAGCAGATGCGTGTCGTCGCGGGCGCGACGCGCACGGTGTCCCCAGAGGTGAAAGCGTTTGCTGAGGCGCAGCACCTCACACTCGTGGACTCGTACGAGGCGCTGCTGGCGGACAAGGGCGTCGAAGCCGTGATCCTCGCGACCCCGCACTCGCTGCACTCAGCCCAGACGGTTGCGGCGGCCAAGGCCGGCAAGCACGTCTTCTGCGAGAAGCCATTTGCGCTCCACAAGGCGGACGCGGAAGCCGCCGTCGCCGCGACGGAACAGGCCGGGGTCACGCTCGGCCTCGGCTACAACCGGCGCTTCCACCCGGAGATGACCAAGCTGCGGCAGCAGATCCAGTCGGGTGACCTCGGTACGCTCCTCCACTTCGAGGCGACGATGACCTTCCCGAATGCGCTGTTTCTCAAACCCGACGCGTGGCGCGCGGACAAAGAGGAGACGCCGTGCGGGGGCCTGACGCCGATGGGCGTGCACGCGATTGACGGGATGATCGACCTGGGTGGGGAGATCGAGCAGGTCTTCTGTCAGAGCGTCCATCGCGTGGTGCCGGTCGACAGCGATGACACGACCTCGATGCTGTTTCGCCTGAAGAACGGGGCCTCGGGGTATCTGGGCACGATCACGGCGACGGGCCCAGGCTTCAGCTTCCAGGTGTTTGGCTCGAAGGGCAGCGTCCGCCTCGAGGGGATGACGCACGTGGCGGGCGCCTCGTCCGACGAGCGGCGCACGCGCCTGTTCAGCACGGGCAAGTTTCAGCCGATCAAAGGCCCAGCCGAGATCTGGGAGGCCGCGCGCCTGGACGTGACGCGCGCGTGTCTCGAGGCGTTTGCGACGGCGGCCTCGGGTGGGACGCCCTATCTGATTCCGACCCGCGAGATGGTCCACGGCGCCGCGGTCACGGAAGCCGTGGTGAAATCGGCGGCATCAGGACAGGTCGAGACGGTCGCGTAACCGCACACCGGAGAGCGGGTCTTGCGCGAGACCCGCCGGACAAGGAACACATCGATGAATCTCGGCAAGCATGGCCATCTCACGTACTCCACGCTCGTCCATCAGACCGACGACTGGGATCAGCTCTGGAAGAGCGTCAACACGTATCTGCCGGCGGTGAAAGCGCGGGTGGCGCCGACGCAGCAGTTTGGCGTGTGTTTACGCACCTCGGCCCCCTCGGCGGCGGCCTTGACGGCCGACCCGGCCAAGCGCGCGACGCTCAAGCAGTTCTTCGCCGACCAGGACCTCTATCTCTACACGGCGAACGCGTTTGTCTACGGCGTCTTCAAGAAGCAGATCATCAAGGAAGACGTCTACGAGCCGGACTGGCAGACGCCCGAGCGCCGCGACTACACCAAGCAGGTCGCCTCGCTGCTGGCCGAGATCGCCCCCGAGGGGATCAATCCCTCGATCCAGAGCGCCCCGCTCGGCTTCAAGCCCAAGGTCACCGGCGACGAGGTCGTCGAGGCCTACACGAACAATGTCATCGACGTGGTGGCGCACCTGGTCGAGCTCAAGAAGAAAACCGGCAAGACCGTGACGCTGGGTCTCGAGCCGGAGCCACGCTGCTACCTCGAGACGACCGACGAGACCATCACCTACTTCAAGAACTACTTGTTCTCGGGCGAGACTGCCAAGAAGCTCGCCAAACAGACGGGCCTGAACGAGGCCGATGCGCATCAGGCGATGCAGGACTACACCGGCGTGGTCTTCGACATCGGCCACCAGTCGGTGGGCTACGAGGACATCCCGGCGTCGCTGCAGAAGCTGGTCGATGCCGGCGTGCAGATCGTCAAGCTGCAGGAAGCCGCGTCGATGCACATCCCCAACGTGACGCAGCAGACGGTCGACGCGCTGCAGACCTTTGCCAAGACGATCTATCTGTCGCAGACCTGCCAGAAAAAGGACGGCCAGACCACCTGGTTCCTGAACCTCGAGGATGCCTTCGAGGCGTTCCAGCAGGACCCCGGCCCGCGCGAATGGCGGACGCACTTCCACGTGCCGGTGTTTCTCACGGACCTCGGGCACGGGTTCGGGACGACACGCTTCGGACTCGAGCAGGCGCTCGCCGTCCACAAGCAGACGCCGCTCTCGACCCACCTCGAGATCGAGACCTACACCTGGGACGTGCTCCCCGATCACCTCAAGACCGGCGACATTGTCGAGTACGTCACGCGCGAACTGGAGTGGGTCAAGGGGCAGCTGGCGTAAGGAACTTTGAACTCGAGAGGTTCAGCATGAACGTCGGCTTCATTGGTCTCGGCCGCATGGGACAGGGGATGGCGCGACGCATCCTCGGAGCGGGGCACGAACTCTCTGTCTTCGACATGGCCGCTGCGGCGACGACGCCATTCGGAGAAGCCGGCGCTCGCGTCGCCTCTTCGATCGCGGACCTCTGTCAAGGTCGTGAGGTCGTCGTCACGATGCTCGTCGAGGACAAGGCGATCCTCGACGTTGCCCTCGGTACCGGCGGACTGTGCGAGTCGCTCGCGCGCGGGGCAATCCACCTCGTGATGGGCACGCACGGTGTTGCCACTGTGCGTCAGCTCGAATCGAAGCATCGTGAGGCGGGCCAGGTTCTCGTTGCTGCCCCGGTGCTTGGTCGCCCTGATCTTGCTGCTGCCGGTCAGCTCGGCATTGTCGCAGGCGGACCTGACGATGCAGTGAAGCGTTGCGAACCGCTGCTCGGCGTCATGGGCCGCAAGACATTTCCTGCCGGTGTGAAACCGGAGTCGGCCACGGCGATCAAGCTGGCCAACAACGCCGTGCTCGGCTGCGCGATGGTGGCGATGGCCGAGGGGTTCGCGTTGGTGCGCAAGTACGGCGTCGTGCCGCAGGTCTTTCAGGACGTGATGACGGAGGGGCTGTTCTCCGCTACGGCCTACAAGGTGTACGGCCAGAAGATGGTTGACGAGAGCTACGACCAGGTCGGTTCGCCCATTTTTGTCGGTTTGAAAGACGCCAATCTGATCGCATCGGCCGCCGATCTCGCGCGCGTTCCGATGCCGAGCCACAACGTCTACTACGAGCGCCTGCTGGGAGCCGTCGCACACGGCGACGGCGACCGCGATCAGGCTGTTCTGGCGCGTGAACAGGCGCGTGCCTCGGGCCTCGAGTAAGCGATCGAATACACTAGGTTGGCTTTCGGCTTTGGACTCTTGGCTCTGGCCGGCAACCGCCTGTGCCCCCATCTGATGCTGCCCGAGAGTTCAGGCCGAGAGGCGAGAGCCTAGAGCCGAAAGCCGAAAGCCGAAAGCCTAGAGCCATAACCGGAGGTTTGATCTTGGCTGCTACAGGAACACTGTCCCTGGTTGAGCCCCTGACGACGCCGTACGACCGCGAACGGTTGGAAGACGTGGGATTCATGACGTGCATGACCCTGGTGCTCCTGGGCAACTATGCGCAGACCGGGCACTTCGGCGGCCCCCTCGCGTACACGCCCTACAACGTCGCGACGCACCTGGCGGGGCCGGATCTCGGGGGACTGCGCTTCGATTACCGTCGTCCCAAACATCCGTATGGCGACAAGTTCATGCTTGCCGGCGGGCACTGCATCCCGACGTGCTACGCGCTCTGGATGGTCATGGGGCAGGCACTGGCGCGGAAGTACGAGGCGACCGGCAACAAGCGCTACTTCGCCGATCCGCATGTCGCGATCCTGCCGATCGACGCACTCGGGTTCCGGCGCGGCGCTGGTGCGATGAAGACCCTGCTGCAGGACAACGGCCTCGCCGATCATCCGCTCTTCGCGCAGGCGAAGCTGCGCGGCATTCGTGCGCTCGCCGGACACGCCGAGAGTACCGACGTCACCAACGACGTCAATGGCGGCCCCTCGGGAATCGGTGTGGCGACCGCCGCCGGCAAGGCTGCGTTCTGGGACGTGATGGGCGCAGGTATCAACGCGCCGAAGATCATCGCCTTCGAAGGCGAGTTTGCGATGACCGAGGGGCACGCGCAGGAACTGAAGACGCAGGCGCTGGCGTTCAAGGTCGGCAAGCGGCTGCGCGTGATGATTTCCGACAACAACGCAGGCATCGACGATTCGCTGATCGGTGGCGTGATCGATCGCAAGTACGACGGTTACCGCCTGGTCGAGCAGTGGACCTCATATGGCTGGAACGTGTTCGTCGTCCAGGACGGCAATGCGTACGACCAGGTCGTCGCCGTGCTGAAGACGATGGAGCACTGGGATCCCAGCGACCGCCGGCCGATGGCTGTCATTGGCAAGACGACCAAGGGCTACTGGCCCGCTGCAGTGGACCACAAGATTCCCGACTTCGGCGATCAGGTGGTGGGTTATCCGAGCCATCCCTACGCAATGAAGATGAACTCGGACTACTTCCTGGCGCTCGCAAAGACATTCGAGAAGCGCTATGGCGTCGAGTTCCAGGGAATTCGTGACGGCGCCGTCAAGGATCAGCGCGACCGGCTCGTTCAGTTCAAGACGAACATCGACGTTGTCATGTCGCTGCTCGATCGGAACGGTATCGGCGACTGGCTCGCCGATCGGCTCGTGGAAATGGGCGAGTCGTTGTCGGACTCGATCTCGCTTCGCGCGCCGGCGAACCAGGATCCATTCCTCGACGAGCGCCTGCGCGTCGCCAACCTGCCGGTTGAACCGCAGAAGGTGTCGGTCACCAATCCGGTGTCAGGCGCGAAGAAGGACGTCTCGATTACCTTGTTCCGGAAGGCCGGGGAAGTGGCCGGCACGCGGCGCGGGATCTCGGAGATCGTCAAGTGGATGAACTACGTCACCGGCAATCGCTTCATGACGATCGCGGCTGACCTCTCCGAGTCGATCAACCTCGAACACGGCAGCCTCTGGGGGCACTACGACCCGGAGACCAACGTGCTCGGCACGCGTCTCAAGGCGGCGATCCAGGAAGCCGGCAACGTATCGACGGCGATCGGGCTCGTCAGTCAGAGTGCCTCGGTCGATCCGGACAAGTTCGCCGGTGTGTGGGCGATCAGCGGGACCTACGGAGCCTTCACGCCGCTGATGTACACACCCGCCCGCGTCTGGAGTCAGCAGAACCAGGACAGCCCGTTCCGGACCGGCGTGCTGCACATTCTGGTCGGTCACTCGGGGCCGGAGACGGCGGCCGACGGTCGCACGCACTTCGGCATCTTTGCGCCGCAGGTGTGGAAGCTCTTTCCGCGTGGACAGACGATTCACCTCAATTTCTGGGACTACAACGACGTGGCGCCCGCCTATTTCGCGGCAGCTGAGATCGCGGCACGTGAGAAGAAGGTTGGGGTCATCACCCTCGAGGTCGCGCGGCCGGACTTCCCGGTGGCAGACCGTGCGACGTTTGCCGACAGCGATCTGCATGCGGCGGCCAGGGGCTTCTATGTGATTCGCGATTTCGAGCCCGGCCAGCCGCGTCACGGCTACATCGTGACGCAAGGGTCCAGCTCCACGGTCAATCTCGTGAGCGTGCTGCCCAGGCTGGAAGCCGCCGGCGTGAACGTGAAGGTGATCGCGGCGATCAGTGAGGAGTTGTTCGATCGTCAGCCGGAGTCCTATCGCAACGCTGTGCTCCCGCGCGAGGCGTACTACGATCTGATGGTGGTCTCGACCGGCACGCGCCGGGTGTGGCCGCTGAAGGACGTTGGGCCGCTGACTGACGAGTACTCGATGACATCGGACTGGGATCACCAGTGGCTGACGAGCGGCCTCGAGCCGGACGTCATCGCCGAAGCGCATCTCGATGCGGCGTCGATACTGTCAGGCATTCAGCGCTTCGCACAGGACCGGGACTCTCGATTGTCCCGCCAACGGGATTTGTTGACACGCCTGTAGTCCGCCATCGGATCGCAACGATTGCAAAGCGTGGAGACCGCACAGGTCCTCTATTCTTCTGTCTGACCCACGCGTGCCCACTGCGAGCTTTCGCGGACGAAGCACGGCCAGCTCATGGCGCCGAACCCTCGTAGCGGCTGCCGGTCCTTCCTGGCAAAGATCAGATACCGTTCGTCCGAGTCGTCGATCGTCGCGGCGATGACATAGTTGCTCTCAACATAAGAGATGACTCCCGGGTACGTGGCGCGCGCGTACTCCTCGAGCGCGGACACGCGCGCCAGCGCAATCGGCGGCGCAAAGCGTGCGACCTTCTCGAGTGTCGCGTCCTGTTCGTGTGCCAGCGCCGCCCAAGATGGCGCGAAGATGAGGTGCCGCTGCGCCATGAGGCGTTCGGAGTAGTAGTAGATCTCGGGTTCGAACCACAGGACGAGCAGTCGATCGGACGGCGGGACGCAGTCCCTGACATACGCGGCAAGCTGCAACGTGAAGCGGGCACGTCGATCGACGTAGTGCTGCAGCGGCGGCGATGCCGTCAATTCTTCCATCGACTGGCCCCAGGTCAGCGGGTTGGTGAGCTGTCCTGCCCGCGCCACGTTCGCCATCAAGAACATCGTCAGGGCGACGGCGCTCGTCCGCATGACGATGGTGCGCCCGGCGCCTGAGGTGGTACGCCACAGCCACACAACGCAGCAACCAAAGACAATCGCGGACACGGGCGCAGCGTCGAAGGCTCGTGCCGGAAACGGCAGGCGCAGCATCGCGAAGTGTACGAGCAGCGCGAAGCCCGCGAACGCGATGAATGCCCGCGGCCCGGACGGCACCGCAAGCGTCTCGGCCATCGACCGTGCGGCCAGCGCCATCACGAGCGGCAGCAGGTAAAAGACGGCCACGATGAATTCACTCCTCCGGGTCTGATCGTCGAGATCCGGGAGCACCTGAATCCTCATCCACGCATGGTCGAAGGCCCACCGCTGCCGATCTGGCCAGGATGAGGGCTCCAACGTGCTGAGAGAGCGATCGATGCCGGCGGTGTCTTCGACGATTGGATCGTTGACCAGTCGTCCGAGCTCGCCGAGGGCCTGCGTCGACAACCGGACTTGAACGGAATCGCCATCGCCAGCGACTTGTGTCAGCCCATAGTTGGCGAGTACCTGGTTGCGGGCGGCGAGCGAGCTTTCCGCTGTCCAGCGAATCCCGACGATCGGTGCGTAGACATCGGCGGGCTCGACCCTGAGAATGCTTCCGGCAAAACGGAGGAGCGGCCAGGCATGAGGTCCCTGCGTCGTGTGTTCCGTCCAGGCCACCGCCATCCCGGTCTGAAGGTATTGTGGCAGCCCGAACGTGACCTGCGTGTAGAGCATGAGCGGGGCGATCAGCGTGAGCATCGCCGCTCCGGCCGCGGCGCAGCGTGTGGCCCAGGCTCGCCCCAGCCCGTGTGCAACCCACGTGGCCAACGCTATCGCAACGGCAACGTAGACCCCGTGATCCGGCCGCCAATAGAAAGCAGTGGCGGCCCACACTCCAAACCAGACTGCTCTGACTGTTGTCGGCTGTCGGACGTACTGCCACCACATCAGACACGCAACGGCGTAGACAATCGCCTTTGGATAGGAATAGCCTCGCGCCGCCGCGAGCACGAGAAGGATGCCGGCGAGCGTTGCCCCGACCGTGGAGCCACTCACGTCTCGTACGACTGTGAAAGCGATGTACGTGCTGCACGCCCAGGCCATGCCGACGACGATCGCTTCGGCGAGGAGACGGTCCCCGACGACGAGTTGCGCTGTGGCGCCGAGCGCGTACTGCAGCACCCAGCCTCCATCGAAGAAGTCCCGCATCGGCCAGTCGCCCGCGAGCAGTTGTTGCGCGAGCGTCATGTGCAGGAAGTTGTCGTTGGTGGCGCTCGTCATCAATGCGGCGTGACGAAGTCCGGCGAGAGCGGCCAGCAACGCGCCGAGCGGATGGAGTCCTCCCCGAGGCGAAAATCCCACTACGGCCTGGCGGACCAGGCGCCGTACCCGATTCCTTCCCACGGCATGCCGCGCTCGAAGTGCTCGCGCCACGGATAGACAGCCTGTCCGGTGATCGAAGACTTGATGTCTCGTACGTTGGCGCGCTTCTTGGCCGGAACCCCGACGACCACAGATTCAGCCTCGACGTCCTTGTTGACCAGCGCCGAGGCGCCGACCAGGGCATCGTGGCCGATCCTCACCCCGGCCATGATGACCGCCTGGGTGGCAATCACGGCAAAGTCCTCGACGACGACGCCGTGCAGGATGCTGGAAGGCGGCTGCGGATCGTTGGTCAGCACCACATACGGAAAGATCCACACGAAGTCGCCGATCTCACTCTTCTGACCGATATGAACGTTGCTGTGGAGTCGGGAATAGTTCCCGATCCGGCAGAAGCCCTGAATGTCGGAGAGCGTACCGACCCGCGCGTGCGCGCCGATCTCTGTCTGTTCCCGAATGGTCACGCGATGCCCGAACTCGACGCCGTCACCGATCTGTGAGCCGGCATAAACGATCGCCCCTGAGCGGAACAGATTGTTCCTGCCGATCTTCAGCGCCGGATTCTCGTAACGCTCGTCGCGGTAGTAGGACGCGAGCGGTTCACCAAGAATGGAATTCGGACCGACGACCGTGTTGTCACCGATCTCGACGTGGTCGTAGACGATGCAATGGGCGCCGACGGAGACGTTGGCACCGAGCGTGGCCTTGTCGCTGATGATGGCCGTCGGATGGATCGTGCCGAGGGTGAATCCGTTCATCTGTTCTCCTGCGGCAGCGCCGGATCAGTCGGCCGCAGCCTGCGTGTGGACAGCCGGCGTGATGTGGTCGATGGTTCGGATCAGGTGCATCGGCCGCCCCTTCGTGTTCTCGAAGATGCGCCACACGTATCCGCCGACGATCCCCAGCGCGAGAATCGTCGTCGAGAACGAGAACAACACTGCGAGCATGAGAAGGGTGTAGCCGGCAATGTCGACGGCACCGAGTGCCCAGGCCATGGCGACCGCGAGTGTGGCGGCGATGGCGCCGCCGATTCCGACCACGCCGGCAGCGATCATCACCGTGATCGGGAGATCGGAGAAGGCAAACGCCGTGTCGAATGCATATCGAAGCTTGCGTGCCAGGCTCCAGCCGCTCTTCCCGCTGCGCCGGGCGACGCGCTGATAGGTCACGACCTCCCGGCGGAATCCCACCCAGAACAACAGGCCGACGAGCGTGCTGTTGGCTTCGGGGAGCGACACGAGAGTGTCGCGAACCTGACGCGTGCAGCCGAAGGAATCGATACCGCCAGGTGGTATCTCGGGCTGCACGAAGTACCGGTACAGGCGCCAGAACAGATTCGACGCCAGGCGCGACAGCGGAGGATCGCTCCGTGAAGCACGCTGCCCGACGGCGATGTCCGCGCCTCGGTCGAGCGCGTCGAAGAACTGGCTGACCGAATCCACCGGCTGCTGGAGATCGGCAGCGAGCACCGCGACGACATCGCCTGTCGCGAGCGTGAGCCCGGCCCGCACGGCGGCAAACGCCCCGAAGTTGCGGCTCAAGTTGACGAGCTGCGAGCGAAAGGGCATGCCGGGAAGATGCGTCTTGAGATACGCGAACGAATTGTCGGGGCTTCCGTCGATGACGAACACCACCTCGAAGGGTCCCTGCCACAGATCGGGCAACGCCGCGATCTGCTGCAGCAACTCGGGCAGCGTAGCCTCATTGCCGTAGACCGGCACGACGACTGAGCGTTTCGTCCGATGACCCTGAACGCCCGGCGCACGTCTCTCGATGTCTTTCGCGATCTCCACAAGTTGTCAGCTGGCCCGTCAATAATACGCTCAGCCATCGCGTCAGCGTACCGAAGAGATAGTGGCGCAGCGGCGTACTGTACACTCGAAGCAGTGATGGAACGTCTTGCATGAGGGTGCTGGCGATCATCTGGCCTGCGTATCGCCGAATCCTCGAACGCCTGCGTGAAACACGAGACGCACTCGCCGCTGCAAAGCGGACGGCCGCTGCCTCCAAGCTGCGAACTTCGGCACTTCAACGAAAGGTCGCGCGTCTTCGCAAGCGGCTCAGCCGCCTCGAGTCATCCAACCGTTCGCTGAAGGGCTCAATTGCCTCGCGTACGCTGTCGCCGCTGGTCCTCGAGGAAGCGATCGCACCCCGCCTCGACGCGCTCAGGCAGTCATCGCGGCGCGCTGCGGCGGATGAACTCGACGATGTCTTTGCATCTCGATCCGTGGGCTACCGGGAAACCCGCGACATGGGTGAGGAGCGTCGCGTCGAGCTCTGCGACGGTCCATTCGAGATCCTCGGCCTGCAGATGTGGATCCCCCGGCAGGACGTGACCGACCCGAAGAGCCTGGAATCGAAGGTGGCCTCGGGGCGCCTGCCGTTCCGCACGATTCTGTCCACGCGGGAGCTGGCTCAGGGCTCGACCATGTTGGACATTGGCGCCAACATCGGCACGACGAGCATCCCTCGCGTCGTGCTCGGCGACTTTCAGTACGTCTACGCCGCAGAGCCGGAACCTGCCAACTACGCCTGCCTCGTCCAGAACATCGTGGCAAACGGTCTGACCGGTCTCGTCCTGCCTGATCGTGTGGCGATCGGATCGACGAACGGACGGGCTGCATTGGAGCTGGCGCCGAGAATCGGAGCCCACCGGCTGGTGAGCGACAGGGAGCTCACTGCGCGGCCGTCTCCGCTCGCGCATGACATCGTTCGGTCGTTGACGTTGGACGACTGGATCGACTCTCTCGGCCTCGACCCTTCACTCATCGCCTTCATCAAGTGCGATGTGCAAGGGTGGGAGTCGAAGGTGCTGGCGGGAGCTCCCCGGACCCTCAGGCACAGGCACATCGCGTGGCAGCTGGAGGTCAGTCCGAAACACCTGCGGCATGCCGGTTCGTCTCTGCATGGCTTCTGCCGGATGGTGCAGCGGCAGTTCGACCGCTTCATCGACCTTGGCGGCGACGGGCGACGGAGTCGTTCGACGTCGGACTTGCGGACATCGCTCGACTACCTTTCAGGGCACCGCCGATTCACAGACATCCTGGTCTACAACACCTGAACCGAGACCAACCGGTGATAAGGTAATGAACCAAAGGAAGGGACTGTATGAGGCGAGGACTGCTGCTCGGGACGTTGATGGGAATCGGTGCGCTGTCGATCGCGGTGTCTGGTCAGGCGCCGGGACCGTCGGCCGCGGCAATCAAGGCCGCGCAGATCGAAAAGGTGAAGGACAACCTTTACATCATCGCCGGCTCTGGCGCCGATAACCAGGACACCTTCAGCGGTGGGAACGTGGCGGTGTTCATCACCGACGCGGGTGTCACATTGGTCGACAGCAAGTTGCCCGGTTTCGGTCCGACCATCCTCGAGCGGGTCAAGACGGTCACCAACAAGCCGATCACGCGCATCATCAACACGCACACGCACGGCGATCACACGGGCAGCAACGGCTTCTTTGGCGCCTCGATCGAGAGCATCGTTCACGAGAACGCGAGGACGAGCATGTCGAAGATGCCGGAGTTCAGCGCCGCGAACGCACAGTTCCTGCCGAAGCGGACCTACAAGGACAAGCTGACCGTCGGCGCGGGCAAGGATCAGATCGACCTCTATCACACCGGCCGAGGGCACACCAACGGCGATACCTTCGTGGTCTTCACGGCGCTGCGCACGATGCACGTGGGTGACATGTTCGCGTGGAAGGCGCTGCCCTACGTCGACTCCGACAACGGCGGCAGCGTCGTCGAGCAACCGGCGTCGCTGGCCAAGGCCGCCGCGATCGCTAACGTGGACACGATCATCAACGGGCACATCCCGGTCGGTTCGATCAACGACCTCAAGGAGTATGCAGCGTTCACGCAGGACTTCGTCGACTTTGCCCGGGCGTCGGTCAAGGCCGGAAAGACCGCCGATCAGGCGGCATCCGAGTACAAGGTCAACCCCCGCTTCAAGGGCTACACGGCGAGCCTCAATCCCGCCTTCGGTGGGGCGTTGCCCAACATGAAGATCGCCTACGGAGAACTAGGCCGGAAATAGCCA
>JALDXQ010000193.1:0-13443 GCA_032156805.1 Acidobacteriota bacterium | reverse complement strand
AGCAGACCCACGCGCCAGGTCATGTAGAAGTCGACCTCGGTAAACGAGCTTGGTGGCGGAATCATCACTCCGACGTCCCAACTCATACGGGCTCGCATCGTGCCAGCCACAGTTCGGAGGTCATCCCACACTCGGCGGCTCGACGGCCGCCGACTGTGCGTTCTGTTCATTCAGCAGATCGAAGATCCGCTCCGGTGTTGCCGGTGTCGTCCGGACGCGGACGCCAACGGCGTCGTAGATCGCGTTCAGGATCGCTGGTGTCGTCGGGATCGTTGCCGGCTCGGATACCCCCTTGGCGCCGTATGGACCATTAGGGTCGGGCACCTCGACGATGAGGCACTCGATTTCCGGGACATCGAGCGGCGTGGGCACGAGGTAGAAGGCGAGTGACCCGGTTCTGGCGCGGCCGTGGTCCACGACGTGCTGCTCGTACAACGCATAGCCAAGACCCATCACGGCACCACCCTGCACCTGCCCCTCGACGCCCATCGGGTTGATCGCGCGCCCGGCATCGGTCGCAGAGATCAGTCGCGTGACCTGGACGAACCCGGTATCCGTGTCGACTTCGACCTCCGCCAGCTGCGTCGCCCAGCCGAACGTCTGATACGCATCACCCTGCGAGGTGAGCGGATCCACGTCCTTCGTCGTGATGTCCTGCCATCCCCATCCGATGCATCGCTTGCCTTGCTTGTGCATCTCGTCAACGACCTTGACGACACTCACGTGTCGTTCGGGTGCCAGCCGCACACGCACGAGTCCGTCGGCGACTTCCAGATCGTCGGGGGCTACGCCAATCATTCGACCGGCCATCTCGAAGAGCCGCGCCTTCACGTCGAGGCTCGCGTTTCTCACCGCCTGGCCCTGTACGAACGTGGCGCGGCTTCCTGACGTGGGACCGGAGTCCGGAGTGATGCCGGTGTCCGCGTCCACGACTCGGATGGCGCTGATTGGCATGCCGAGCTCGGTTCCGACGATCTGCGCCAGGAGCGTTTGTATGCCCTGACCGAGGTCGCACACCCCAGTGAACAGCGTGGCCGTACCGTCCTCGGCGACCTCGATGTGTGCTGCGCCGATGTCGGGGCGATTGAACCCGTATCCGATGCCGTAAAACATCGATCCGACGCCGAGTCCGCGCTTTTTCATCGGGACCACTCCAGACCGTGCTGTGACATGTACTCCCGGATGCGCAGCAGCGTCGCGCCGATTCCGGTGCCTTCGTTGACGACTTGCCCCGTGGCTGTCGTCAGCCCGGGCTTGAGGCAGTTGATCAAGCGGAATTCAACGGGCGACATGCCGAGCCCGCGCGCGAGCATGTCCATCTGCGACTCGTGTGCGACCGCGATCTGCAGCACGCCAAAGCCGCGCATGGCGCCGCCGATCAGGTTGTTCGTCGTCACGGTGTAGGTATCCACCGTCACATTGGGCACGTAGTACGGCCCGGTCGCGTGGATGCCGGCCTTCTTGATCACGTACATCCCGAGCGAGACGTAGGGGCCGCTGTCGCCGTAGATGCTGGCTTCGACTGCGGTCAGACGGCCGTCGGAGCGAACACCCGACTTGTAGTGGATCGTGAACGGGTGACGCTTCGTCAGCGCGAACAGCGACTCTTCCCGCGTGTAGACCAGTCGTACCGGACGCCCGGTCTTCAGCGCCAGCAGTCCGGCATGAATCTCGGTGGTGATGTCGTCTTTTCTGCCAAAGCCGCCGCCCACCGGCGCCATGACGACGCGGACCTTGTTCATCGGCAGGCCGACGTTCGGCGCGATCTGGCGACGGTCGCGGAAGGGGTACTGCGTTGCGGTCAGGATGTTCAGCACACCCATGCTGTCGACGTAGGCGAGCCCCGCCTCAGGCTCCATCGGCAGGTGATCCATCGACTGCGTGCGATAGGTGTGTTCGACGATGAGATCGGCCTGGGCGAAACCCTCGGCGACGTTGCCCTTGCGAACAGTGGTGTGCTGAAAGAGGTTGTCGGCGTCGTTTACGCGCGGTGCGCCCGGCGCCAACGCATCTTCGATCGTGAAGACGCCCGGCAGCGGATCGTAGTCGACCACGATGCGCTCGACTGCTGCGCGGGCCAGTTCTTCGCTCTCGGCGGCAACGATCGCCACGGCGTCGGCGAAACTCCGCACCTTGTCATGTGCCAGCACGCGCTGATCGAGAACGGCCACGCCATAGCGGTTTGGTCCCGGAACGTCTTCGTGCGTGAGGACCGCGTGAACGCCAGGCAGGGCGCGCGCTGCGCTCGTGTCGATCGAACGAATGCGGGCGTGCGCGTGGGCGCTCCACAGAATCTTCGCGTGCAGCATTCCCGGCATGGTCATGTCGCCGGCGTAGAGCACCTTGCCGGTGACCTTCTCCCACGCGTCGAGCCGGGGCGGAGATGTGCCGATGAGCCCGTGCTCGGCAGTCTTGGTGTCGACGGTAATCATGCCGTCCTCCGCGTCGGCGCGGAACCGGCCAAGGGCGCTGCCCCTGATAGTCCGGCAGAGGCTTGGCCGGTTGGCAGTGTCTCTTTGCCGCGCTCTGCGCGGCTGGAACCGCTCTGCAGGTCGCAACGAGGGCTTCGTTCACGCAACGAGTCGCATCGCGGTCCAGCTGCTGCCCGCATCGTTTCAGCTGCCGACCGAACGGCAGCGGTGATCTTGTTGTAGCCAGTGCATCGACAGATGTTGCCGGCCAGATAGAACTTGATCTCCTCGTCGGTCGGATCGGGCTGCTCGCGCAGCAGCGCGCACGCGCTCACGATCATGCCCGGCGTGCAGTAGCCGCACTGAACGCCGCCCAGGTTCACGAACGCCCGCTGCAGCGGATGTGGACCGTCCGCCTCGGCGATGCCCTCGATTGTCACAATGGATTTCCCGACGCCGTCGCCTACGAGCACGAGACAGGAGTTCACCGGAGAGCCGTCGAGGAGGACGGTGCACGAGGCACACTCGCCTTCGTCGCACCCTTTCTTGCTGCCGGTGAGGCCAAGGCCATCGCGCAGCGTATCGAGAAGCGATCGGTCAGGGGTTGTCGTCACGAAGGACGTCGTGCCATTGACCGTGAGAAGGTACTGCCGTGTCATCGCGCACCTGTCGTGGCGGCCCGTGCTGCTGCCTGTTGGATCACCCGGGTCGTCAGCGTGCGCACGATTGCCCGCCGGTAGGAAGCCGAGCCGCGGATGTCGGAGATCGGCCGGGTGGCCGCCGCTGCCAGTTCACCCGCAGAGTCCGCCAGCGTGGCCGTGATGCGTTCGCCACGGAGTGCCGTCTCTGCCGCCGTCGCGCGAAGAGGCACCGGCGAGACCGCGCCCAGAGCGATGCGGCAGTCCATGCAGCGGCCGTCGGCGTCGAGCGTGACCGCCGCGGCCACGCTCGCGATGCCGATGTCCATGGCCGCTCGCGGACTGAACCGCGAAAACGCGTTGCCGCCTCGGGTGGAGGGTGCGGGGATGTGGATGGTCGTGAAGATCTCGCCGGGTGCGAGCACCGTCTTGCCCGGGCCCGCGATACAGGACTCGACGGGTACGACGCGCATGCCGCTCGCCGCGGCGATCTCGATCGTTGCGCCCAGCGCGACCAGTGGCGGCACACTGTCGGCCGACGGAGATGCGTTGCCGATGTTGCCGCCCACTGTTGCGAGGTTGCGAAGCTGCACGCCGGCGACGACGCGCGCCGCTTCGACGAGTGCAGGGTAGTGGCGGCGCACGTGCGGGTCCTGCTCGATCGCGCGAAACGTGGTGAGCGCTCCCATGGTGAGCCCGTGCTGTTCGTCCCAGATCAGGCCAGTGAGGCCCGGGACGAACTTGAGGTTGATGACGGAGCGGTACTTGCGTCCGCCACGACGGATGCGCAGCAGGAGGTCGGTTCCGCCGGCGAGGGCCGCACCGGCGTCGCCCTCGTGCGCAAGATGGCTGAGAGCCTCGGTCAGGGTTGCAGGTTCGAGAACGGCAAATGCCACGTGTGTCCCCAACGCATGTGTAGGTTGTGTTTCATATACAGGAACACATGACCTGTATGTGAAACGGATCGTGCCACGCGAAACAGTGGTCGTCAAGGCCTCTGGACGTACGGAATTTGTCTTGAAGGCGTGATGAAGCGACGAGACTGTCGCTAACGCGCGGCGTCGAGTGGTTCGAACGACTCGCGCGGGGCGCTGCGCGACCCCTGATGCCCCAGTTCGGCGGCGATGCGGCGTGCGCCCTCGCGGACGATCCCGGTGTAGTGGTCGATCGTTGCGGTGTTTACGCGGGTGAGGGGCCCGGAGATCGTGAGACTGGCAATGACACGATCGCGCGCGTCACGAACGGGGAAGGACACGCCTGCCACGCCTTCATCGGTCTCTTCGAATGACACCGCGTATCCCTTGCGGCGAATCTCGACGAGTTGCGCGCGGATCCGAGCGGCATCGGTCGTGGTGTGAGACGCCAGCGGCCGCAGCCGGCCCTTCAGCACCGTGTCGACTGTCTCCTTCTCGAGAAATGCGAGGAGGACTTTCGATGAACAGCCGGCATACAAGGGCGCCGTCGAGCCGACGTCGAGGATCAGCCGGAGGCCGCGCCGCTGCTGCACGCGCTCGATGCAGACAACGCGATCGCCCTCCGGGCTTACGACCTGGAGGAGCACGGTCTCGCCGCTCGTGGTGCTCAGTTGCTCCATGATCGGCAGCGCTACCCGTCGCAGTTCCATGCCTGCCTGTGCCCGTCGCCCGAGCTCGATACCGGCGAGGCCAAGACGGAATCGCCGCGTGTCCGCGTTCTGCGTGACGAATCCGTGTTGCTCGAGCACCCGCAGGATGCGATGGACGGTGCTCTTCGACATCCCGACTTCACGCGAAACCGCGCTGACGCCCCACTCCGGTTGCTCGGGACCGAAGAGCATCAGGACGCGAAGCGCCTTGTCGAGAATCTTGACCTGCGGCTGCGCGGACATCCTCAAAAGAGTGTGGCACACATCGGCCTGAAGACGAGCGAGGCGGGAGCCGTGCGACAATCGCCGCCGTCACGTCGGTTAATACGAGGCGACTATGAACGAAGCGCAAAGCCTCGAGCCCTCTGGAATCACGGCCTGGCTGCTGCTTGGCCTGCCGCTGATCCCTTTGGCAACGCTGGCGATCTCGGAGGCGTACCTGTGGTTGTATCGCCGGGCCGTCGTGCGCGCCATGGCCGCACAACGCCAGAGCAGCGGCGCCACCACGACTGCGCCTCCCCCGGTGACGACGCGGCCGGGACACGTTGCGCTGATTGTCCGATCGATCGACAGCGACGCCGGCACCGGGCCTGATTCTGCCGGTGATGTGCTGTACCAACGCTTCCGGCGCGCCCGGAAGACCACCGCCGCGGTCTACGTTGCCGCGGGACTCGTGTATGCGGGCCTGATGGCGTTCGCATTCGGGATGCAGTACGACACGTTGTCATTCCCTGCGTGGCTGGCATTCAGTGTCGGGTTTGCATGGCCAGCGGTTCTGAGCGCTCTGCTGATTCATCCGCCTCGCCGCCGCTGGCGCGCGGCGATTGTCATCGGTTACCTCGTCGTGTTCTGGCTGGGCGCGCTGGTGCCGACGATAGGGTTGTTCCTCTTCGGGATTTTCATGGCCAACGTGGGTGCCACGATCGTCAGCATGGTCGTGCGCACGCGTCGCATCCATGCGGTCGCACCACTGGTTGGCGCCGTGCTCACAATCGGCGGCGCCACGCTGCTGGTGTCGCTCGCGGTCACGGTATTCGTGGGTGACAATCCCGCCGCGCCCGACGGTGCAGAGATGGAGGCAGGTCGCGCGTTCCTCTTCCTGGGCGTGCTCCTGGCGGTCATGGCTGCCGGCCCCATCACGGCCTGGTTGACGCTGCGCATCGTCGCGGCCCGCTACGGACGCAAGAGAACAAGTGATCAGGCGGTGGCGATGTCAGCCTTCTGGCTCACCTTTGCTGGTATCCAGTCGACGACGTTTGCATTCGTCGATGCGCAATGGATGATCGCGGGGCTGGTCATCTTTCTGGTGTTCGCGCTCGTGGCAACCACGGGGTTCTGGCTCGGCCGGCGCGGCTCGACGATCGGAGCTCGTGCGCCGCGGCTCCTCGTGCTCCGCGTGTTCGCCCTCGGACGACGCAGTCGCAAGCTGTTCGATCGGTTTGCCACGCTGTGGCGGCACGTCGGCAGCGTGCAGCTCATTGCCGGGCCCGATCTCGCGTCATCGACCGTCGAGCCGCACGAGTTCCTGGACTTCCTGCGGCGGCGTCTCGGTGACCGATTTCTCGACAGCGACGAATCGATCGCTCGGGCACTTGAACGGCTCGACACCGATCCGGACCCGGACGGCCGATACCGCATCACAGATTTCATTTGTCGCGATCACGCCTGGCGCACTGTGTTCGGCCGTCTTGCCGCAGCCAGCGACGTGGTCCTGATGGACCTTCGCGGCTTCTCGCCCGCCAACGCCGGGTGCACGTATGAAGTGGGTGAGCTGCTGAACGTCGTCCCCTGCGAGCGAATCACCTTCATCGTCGATGGATCCACGGACGAGGCGTTTCTGACGCGCACGCTCGAGCAGGCCAGGGAGAATCTCGACGTGAGCTCGCCGAACGTCGCGGCCCCCGTGCTGCGCCTGCAGGTATTTCGCGAGACGGGAGGGCTGAGCCTCGATCCCGATCGGCTGCTGAGGCTTCTGTGTGAAGCCGCCGCATTGTCGAGGCAGGAACAAGCGGTTGCACACGCGGGTTGAGAGGCAGAAGCTTCGTAGGAGGAGGAGATCAGTTGGACGCGTACCGGATCGCATCACTCGTTGTGATCCTCTTGCATTTGCATACTCCTGCCGGCGCTCAGGCGCTGCCAGACACGACAGCTCGAGACGAGGTTGCGCGCACTCCATGGGGAGACCCGGATCTACAGGGCACCTGGGACTTCACCACCATCACGCCGCTGCAGCGCCCGCCGGAACTGGCCGGGCGAGCGTTTCTCTCGGAGGACGAGGCGGCAGCTTTGGAACGACAGATCAATGAACAACGGTTGTCAACCGAGGAGCAGTCGCCGGGTTCACTCGGCGGCGTGCCTCGGCCAGACTCCGATCCGGGAATCTACAATCTCGGTTGGTGGTGGGAGCCCAATGGACGACGGCTGGTGCGGACCCGAAGGACGTCTCTCGTTGTCGATCCGCCAGACGGCCGCATCCCACCGTTGACCACGCAGGCACAGGCGATCTCCAAAGCGCGCGATGACGCACGCGCGCGTCGTCATTCAGCGAAGGATCTGCCGCTGGCCGAGCGCTGCATCATGGGATTCAACGCCGGTCCGCCGATGGTGCCAGGGCCCTACAACAACCTGGTCCAGATCTTTCAGAGTCCCGGCTACGTGGTGATCGTCAACGAGATGGTGCACGACGCGCGTATCGTGCCGCTCGATCTGCGCCCACGTCTGGGTGATGCCCTGCGATTCTGGAGCGGCGATTCGCGCGGTCACTGGGAAGGCAACGCGCTCGTGGTCGAGACGCGCAACTTCACTGATCACGGGACCGGCACATTCGGGTTGCCCGGGCTGACAGATGCACGCTTGCGGCTGACGGAACGATTCACCCGCGCAGAGGACGGCGTTCTCACATACACGTTCACCGTCGATGACCCCACGGTATGGAGTCGATCGTGGAGTGCTGAAGTTCCGATGACGAGAGTCGACGGGTTCGTCATGGAATACGCGTGTCACGAAGGGAACTACGGACTGGCCAACATCCTCGCTGGTGCCCGCGCGGAGGAACAGGGAAACTGAATGCCGGCTACGTTCATCAGTTATCGACGCGACGATGCCGCCGGGTACGCAGGCCGGCTGCATGAGGCTTTGGAACGTCGCCTCGGTGAGGATCAGATCTTCCGCGATATCGACACGTTGGAGCCTGGTCTCGATTTTGTAGAGGCAATCGGTTCGCGGCTTCGCGAGTGTCGCGTCTTTCTGGCCATCATCGGGCGGGAGTGGCTGGACGCGAGGGATACGGCGGGCCACCGCCGGCTCGACCAGTCACACGACTACGTTCGCCTGGAGATCGCCGGCGCACTCGCACGTCCAGAGGTGCGCATCATCCCGGTGCTCATCGAAGGCGCCACGATGCCTGCGCCAGAGGCACTGCCGGAAGACATTCGCGCGCTGGCTCGCCGCCACGCGATGAACCTGCGCGATGACGCCTGGGATCACGATGTCGACCGACTGGCAGGCGTGATCGCCGATGTCACCAGGAGTTCCATCGCGCCGCCGATGTCGAGTGCGGCGATCGCTGGTCCGGCCGGTCTGGTTGGTCCGGCTAAAGCCGGACCCTACGGACGCTGGCTCATGGCTGGCGCAGCCGTCGTGCTCGGCGTGCTGATTCTGTCTCTGACCCGAGGCAGTGGTGACGTGGCACCTGCCGGCAGGGATTCATCTCCTGCCGCAGCTGACTCTTCGGCTTTGACCAGCGTGTCGACTCCGACGCAGCGTTATGGCGTCGCGGTCCCGCGTCCTGCCGAAGTCGCACACAAGCTCTTTTACACGCTGTTCTCTGCGAACGTCACGCCGCTCGGAAACGGGACGAGCGAGTTGCGGCTGCGCGTCCAGTTTGCGAACTACGGATTCAATGACGCCAATGCCTGGGACGCGAGTTTTCGGCTCGTCGTCAACGGACAGACGCTGGCCCCGACGGGCGGGCTGAACGAGGTGGTCCCCGGGCGCTCGCTCAGAAACTTCTTCGTCACGTTTACGATCCCCGCCACGGCAACGGAAAAAGCGGTGCTCCGCGTGCTTGACGGCGACCGTGTCGGTGAGTTGCCGCTCGATCTTTCGACGACGCTGCGTCCGCCTGAGGATCAGGAGGCGGAGATCACCGACTCGCTGGCGCACGCAATCATGAGGTCCGTTCTTCAGGACCCGTTCGTGCTCGTGCGCGAGGGCGATGTGAACGTGACGGTTCTTCGCGCCTCGAGCCGCCGTTTCGTGAACGTCGTTCGCCTGAGGTTCGCGGTGCGATTCGCCAACGCTGGCCAATATCCGTCGAGTGGCGCAACCTTTCGTCTCACCATCGGCGACCAGATACTGGCACCACTCGACGCACCGAACGTCGTGGTCCAGCCGCGCTCGAATGAAAGTGAGGACGTCGAGTTCGAGATCCCCACCGCCGCGACGCGAGTCCTCCTGAGCGGAACGATTGGTCAGTCTTCCGGTGAATTGCCAATTGACGTACCGCAATAGCTCAGTTCAGATTGCATACATTCCGTCTCATCTTTTGGCTCATCTATAGCGTCGTTTCAGCTCATCTGTGGTGAAACTGCTGGACACAGACGAGATGCCTGACGACAATCTGCGCTGCCTCGGCGGCTCATTGCGTTCAAATCGAATCGTGAACACTCATCGTGATCGGGTGTTCGTTCGTCTCCTCGGTTGTGATCGCGAATCGTTGCGGAGGTGTTGCGATGTCGAAGTGACCGCGCATCTCATGCGCGGGGATGCAACCGGCGGAGGTAGGAATGGCGGGCACCTCGGACAAGGTCTTCCTCAGGGCCTTCAGATGGTTTAAGGCTGCCGTCACTCAACTCGAAACATCGATTCCCTCGGGCGGCGGCTTCGATCTCTCGGGCACGCTCGCCGACATCATCCGCACCAAACTCGGACTTCAACTCGACAAAACCGAAGCGACGATCAATCCCTCCACGTTCTCTGCGACGCGTGCGGAGGCGGAGTCGCTCGCGATTGCGGCGATGGTCACGGGTGAGACGCTGGCTGCGCTGCGCGTGCTCGGCGAAGTGCTGGAAGACATCAGCTCCGGGAATGTCGGCCTCGATGACCTGAGCAAGATCATCCAGCAGATCGAGCGCATCACGAACGCGACCCCGGGAAAACCCCCGAGCGCGTATTCGATTGCCAAGCTGCTGCTCATCATCAGCCAGGACTCCGAGGAGCCCGACAGCAAGCCACCGGCACACAAGCTGGTGAAGCTGCTGATGAACAACCAGGGGCTGAGCGACACGCAAGTCGCAGAACCTCAGATGATCGTCGGCCTCGCCGTGATCGCGATCGGGACGATCCTCGATCGATCGTTCGCTGGCGCAGGACTGCCGGCGATCCCGGCATCGATCCCGATGCCGTCGATTCCGTCCAACCAGCTGAAGGGCTGGTCGCTGGTTCGCAGCGGCGACAGTTCCAAGAAGCTCGACCTCTCGCTCGGCGCGATCACGACCGGGCAGACGAAACTCTTCGCCGGCCTGACCAGTACGTTGGGTGTTGACGTCCCCGCGGGTAACGGCTTCGGCCTGAAGTTCTCATCCGGCGCAGGCTTCGGTGCGACGTTCGATCTGCCGTCGCTGACGCCGCTGCCGGCGTCGATCCCGATGCCGCAGTTCACGGGGAATCTCGACATCGGCATCACCTTCGGCCGCACCAGCAGTGCCGCGCCGCTCATCCTCGGCTCGGCGGACAGCACGCACTTTTCCATCGGCGAACTGACCGGCGGCATTACGCTGAAGGGGACCGCTCCGCAGGTCGAGTTCGACCTGAAGAACAGCAAGCTGGTGCTTCGAGTTGGTGACGATGCGCTGCTCGGAGCGGTCATCGGCGACGCCATAGAGGTCGCACTCACGTTCGGGTTGATCGGCGACGCCTCGGGCTTCCGGCTCCGAGACGGCACCGGACTCAAGGCCACGATTCCGCTCGAGAAGATTCCCAACAGCCCGGTCCAGATCCCGTTCCTCTACTTCGAGCTCACGAAGAGCGGCGGCCTGAATCAGATCGACATCGAACTGGCGGGTTCGTTCCAGGTCGCGATCGGTCCGTTCGCCGGATCGATCGATCGTCTCGGGACGAAGCTCAATCTGAACAACCTGCTCGGTGGTGGTCCTCCACCGATAGCCGGGTGGGGACTCAAGCCCCCATCCGGGGCAGGCCTGTCGATCGATGCCGGCGTGGTCAAGGGCGGCGGCTTCCTGCTGTTCGATCCTGATCGCGGCGAGTACGGCGGGATCCTCGACATCAAGTTGATGCAGATCGGCGTCAAGGCGATCGGTCTGCTGTCGACGAAGAACCCGGGCGGCTGGTCGCTGTTGCTGATCATCACGGCGCAACTGCCGTCGATTCAGCTTGGCTTCGGGTTCACGCTCACCGGCGTTGGCGGCCTGCTTGGCGTCCAGCACACGATCAACACGCAGGCACTCAGCTCCGGGCTGTCCACGGGTTCGCTCGACAGCTTCCTGTTCCCGCAGAACCCGATCGCCAACGCGCCGCAGATCATCAACCAGCTGCGGACGATCTTTCCGTTCAAGGTTGGTGGCTTCATCATCGGCCCGATGCTCGAGCTCGGCTGGGGCACACCGAGCCTCGTCACCGCGCGCATCGGCGTCCTGATCGAGCCGAGCCAGATCGTCATCGTCGGCCAGGTCATCGTCCAGCTGCCGCCGCTCATCGACAAGTCGCTGGCGTTGCTCTACCTGCAGATGGACATCGCGGGCGGCGTGGTGTTCGATCCCCTGAAGTTCTGGCTCGATGGCCTGCTGCGCGACTCGCGTGTCCTGTTCATCTCGCTGACCGGGCAGTTCGCATTCCGGGCGCTCTTCGGCGACAAGCCAAGCTTCCTGATCAGCGCCGGCGGATTCCATCCCCGATTCACGGACATTCCTCCCGACATCCCTTCGCCATTCCAGCGCGTTGGCGCCGAGTTCTCGATCGGTATCGTCGGGATGGAGTTCAAGGGGTACTTCGCGGTCACGTCGGCCACGGTGCAGGGCGGATCGTCGCTGCGCGTGTGGGGCGACGTCGGCATCGCCGCGTTCGAGGGCGGGTTCGAGTTCAACGCGATCATCTACATCGTCCCGAAGTTCCGGTTCGAGGTCGACATTCATATCTGGGCCGGCGTCGAGGTCTTCGACATCGATTTCGCGAGCGTCGACATCTACGGCATGCTTGCCGGGCCGGGACGCTGGCACATCGTCGGAACCGCCACGATCCATACGCCCTGGCCGCTGCCCGACTTCGACTTCGAAGTCGACGAGACGTGGGGCGAGGATCGCGAAACCACGGTCCGCAAGCTCCGGCTGGTCGACGAGTTGAAGAGGGAACTCGAGAGTCTCGACGAGACCGGCACGCCAGTGAACTGGTCCGCCGTCCTCCCCGTTGCCAACGACGGCTTCGTCACGCTGGTCAAACTGCCGCCGGCTCCGGGCCTGCTCGGGCACCCGAACTCGCTGTTGCAGTTCGTGCAGAAGCGGATGCCGCTTGCCAAGAAACTGAACAAGCTCGGGTCGGATGCGATCGAGGGCGAAAAGGAGATCGCGATCGATACGCTCTCCTTTGGTTCGATCAGCAAACCCGCGGACCGGAAGTTGGATGACAACTTCCCGGTCGGTCAGTTCATCGACATGAAGGAGGACGATCTCCTCGGCAAGCCGTCTTTCGAGCGATTCGAATCGGGGTTCGAGGTCGGGCAAAACGACTATCTGTTCGGCACGAACGTGCCCGAGCCGTTCGATTACGAGGAAGTCAATCTCTCGACCCCGGTGGGAGTCACCATCATCGCCGGATTGGGTCTCTTCACGTCCGGTGCCATGAACTGGGCACTCGACAACGGCGCTGCCGGCCGTTCACCGCTGCGCAACAAGGCACTGCGGCGGCCCGAGCAGGACGTCAAGATCACGGTCAATCCCGCACCACTCCAGACCATGGATACCGGCACCGGCACGATGGCGGGCACGACGCTCAGCGGTCGCGCCTCGCAATCGTTCTGGCACGCCCAGGATGCGGCTCTGGCCGCCGGCCAGGGCATCGAAGTGGTCGAAGCCTTCGAGATGTCGTTTTGAGAAGACACTGTGCTAACCAGCCGAGGCCTCCATGGCGATTTCACAGGCGAGTCATTGGCTGGTTAGCGTCGTGAGCTAGGGGCAACAATGCCAATCTCCTATCAGTTCCTGCCGTGGGTGCGGCGAGGCCTCGCCGTCGCGCTCGATGTGCCAGACAACCTCGGTGTCGGAACACCGCTCGACGCCCGCGGGAGCGCACATGTTGGCGTTCAGTTGGCCGCGCCACACAATGGCACTGCCATCACGCCGCTGCCGATGCGACTGCACGGCCCCGGTGATGTGATCGGCATCGATCAGAGGCTGGTCGTTCGAACCGATCCGAAGCCGCACGCGACGAACTTCGAGCCGAACTACTTCGCGATCGTCGACTTCGATCCACCCGACTTCCCGTGGATGTTGACGCCGGCAAAGGCGCAGGATGACAAGCGCCTCCGTCCGTGGCTGGTGCTCGTCGTCCTCGAGGTGGCCAAAACCGGCCTCCCGCGCATGGCGCCAGGCGGGCTCCTTCCCTCCATCAAGATCAAAGGCGCCGATGTTGACAGCGAATTACCCGACCTGAAGGATTCCTGGTCGTGGGCCCACGCCCAGTTGATCAACGACGACGCGAACAAGATCCAGTCGGATCTGCAGAACAAGCCGAACAGCAACATCTCTCGTCTCGTGTG
>JALDXQ010000192.1:0-13599 GCA_032156805.1 Acidobacteriota bacterium | reverse complement strand
AATGCAGAATGCAGGGAGCTATATGGAAGCTTTCACCATCGCCCCCGCGGATACGAAGGCCCTCTGGCTGATTGGCCTCGTGCCGCTTCTCGTGCTCGTGCTCGTGGTTGGCATTCTCGGTGCGAGCATCGCTGGCGCCCGATCGGCGCGCTTCGAGGTCTCGACAGAAGGCCTTCGCCTTTCCGGTGACTGGTACGGGCGCCTCGTTCCCGCGGACCATCTCGTGCCGGCGGGTGCGAGGCGAGTGGATCTGGCGAAGACAACCGAGCTGTCGCCCGCCCGCAGGACGATGGGGACGAGCTTCTCGGGCTATCAGGCGGGGTGGTTCCGGCTCCGCAACGGGGAGAGCGCGCTGTTGTACCTGACCGATCGCAGCAAGGCGGTCTACGTTCCAACCACCGATGGATACAGCGTATTGCTCAGCCCGTCAGAGCCCGATCGGTTCCTTTCGGCGCTCAAGGCGTTGACCAGACGATGAGCAGTCCACGCAGGATCGAATGGCAATCCGCCTTTCCCGCTGAGGAGTTTGCTTCACTGCACGCTGGCGACGCCGTCGAGTTGACCGGGAGCGTGCTGACGCTGCGTGATGCCAGCGCCGCGAGAATTGCCGGGGCGCTCGCACAGGGAGAACAGCCGGCGACCCCGCTCGTGGATCGAATCATGTACGCGGTCGGCCCTTCGCCAGCCAAGCCAGGCCAGGTCATTGGATCGGCGGGCCCGACGACGACCGCGCGCATGGGGCGTTACTTGCCGGCGCTGTTCTCGGCTGGTGTGCGCGCCATCATCGGGAAGGGAGAGCTTCATGGCCCGGATATGGCCGCGTGCGTCGAACATGGCGCGTTGTACCTGGCGGCGATCGGTGGACTTGGAGCGTTGTTGGCCAGGCGGATCAGCGCGGCGAGAGTCGTGGCGTACCCCGACCTTGGTCCCGAAGCCCTCTACGAACTCGAACTCACGGCGTTCCCGGCGGTCGTCATCATCGACCTCTTCGGACGGAACCTGCACGACACTGCACGGGGGCAGTGGCGCACCGAACCGGGCGCGCCAGTCGCCTGACAGATCCGGGATCCCGTCACCCTCAATGTGATTTTGACGGTCTGCGTCAGGCGGAAAAGGCCGTCTGGCTGGGAAATTCCGCAAAGTCATGCCCGGTATGGGACTTGCCACGACAAGAGGCATGGTCGCTCCGTCGTTAACCAGTCCGCCACGTCTCAGCATCGCCCAGACCGAGCAGGGGTGGGTGCTGGTCATCCAGGACGAGCACTGCTCGGTCATGCAGGTATTCAGTTCTGCCTCGTCGGCCAGACGCGCCGTCGATCGAATGCTCGAGTTCTTTCAGGTCATGAGCGCGCAAGCGCCGCGCGCCCGTCACGCCGCCTGATCTGGCGCCTACGGTTTCCTGCCTGCCGAAAGATCCACTACCCAGTTTTCGAGTCCTGGTTTCGCCGCCGGGTAGCGTTCCAGGACCAGCGGATCGTGTCCCGGGATGATGTGGTCGGGTGAATCGGCCAGCCGTTTCAGCGTCGCGTAGCCTTCGAGCGTCTCAGCCACGCTGTAGGTGATTGGAAAGACGCGCCCTTCGTTCACGTGTGAGTAGAGGTGGGTAGCATCAGAGGCGAGCACCACGTGCCCGCGGCTGGTGTTCACGCGCACGCACTGCAGTCCCTTCGAGTGGCCACCGAGGTGGTGAACGGTAATCCCCGGGGCAAGCATGTCCTCGCCGTCATGGAACACGACGCGCCCGTCAAACACCTTCCTCACCATCGCTACCACATCGTCGGCCTCGAACGGGATGCGCTGGTGGGCGTGGCACATGCAGCGGCCGGTGCCGTAGGCGATCTCGCGGTCCTGCAGGTGGTAGCGCGCGCGAGGAAACAGGTCGTGGTTGCCGGAATGGTCGTAGTGCAGGTGGCTGATGATGATGTCGGTCACCTGTTCCGGATCGATGTCGAGTGCCTTCAGCCCCTCGGCGACCGGCTTGACGATGACGCGGCCACGCCTGGCCGCCATCGCCTGATCGAATCCGGTGTCGAGGATGAAGGTGCCGTGCGGGCCCTTGATCGCCCAGACGAAATAGGCGAGCGGCTCGAGCGTATCGTGCGGATCGCCGCCGATGTAGTTCTCATGCTTCGGCCGATCGTGGTGCGCGTAGCGGACTGCGTAGATCTCGTGAGCGTCGCTCATAAATGACCACAAGTTTGCCCGTGACCTGCGAGGTCAGGAATGAATATCGCTGCCTCGTGTCTCCGGCCCAAGCCAGATGATCATCGCCGTCAGCCCTGAGAGCACCATGGCGGCGCTCATGGCGTTGACGAGGGCAAATCCACGATCCTGCAGTGCCCCGAGGACGTACGGCATCAGCGCCCCGATTGCTGCCGCGGCGTGATAGCTGAAACCGGCGCCCACACCGCGCACAGCGGTCGGAAACCGTTCGTTGCTGTAGGCGGGCGCCATGCCCCAGATGCCCATGCCGAAGAATCCCATCATCAGCGCACCGATCCCGAGCGTCAGGGAGCTGGTCGCGTGCAGGTACAGTGGCAGCGAAGCGATCCCGAGCAGCATCGTGATCGTCGCCGCCCCACGTCGGCCCAGGCGCGTCTCCGACAGCCGGCCCCAGATCGCGGTGCCTGCGATCGCTCCGATGTTGAAGGCGGCGAGGTAAGGCAGGGTCGTGCGGCCGCTGTCGCGCAGGAACGTCGGGTACCAGTAGTTCACCGAGTAGTAGATGCACATGAACGAGCCGATGACGAGCGTCGTGTGGATCGTTGTCCCGATCAGGTCGCGTTGAAAGATCCGCGTGACCGATATCTTCGGCGCCGTGTGCCCGGCATTCTTCTGGCGTTCCAGCCAGATCGGGCTCTCGGACACGCGCGCACGAATCCACAGGGTGAAGAGTGCCGGCACGATCGCGACCCAGAACATCACGCGCCACGCGAGATCCGGCGTGTCGTTGAAGAGCGGGTAGACGAACTGGAATGTCACCGCGGCCAGCAGGTATCCCCAGTACCAGCCGCCAAGCATGAGGCCCGAGGCCAGGCCGCGCAGACGTGCGGGCCAGTGCTCGAACACGAGTGGCATGCCGGCCGCCCATTCGCCGCCCATGCCGAGGCCGAACAGTGCGCGCAGCGCGAAGAGCATCGCGTATGACGTGGAGAACCCACTGAGAAAGGCAAAGAGCGAAAACCAGAGAACCGACAACATCAACGGAAGCTTGCGGCCCCACCGGTCGGCCGCGGTGCCGGCGATCGTGCCGCCCACCAGGCGCATCATCAGCGTGACGGTGCCGAGCGCTCCGGCGAGGGCCCGATCCACGGTAAAGCTTTGCTGGATGTCGATGATGATGAAGGCAAGGATGTTGAAGTCGAACGAGTCGACGACCCAGCCCAGGAACACTGCCCAGAAGGCGTTCCACTGCTCGCGCGTGACCTGCCGATACCACGGGCGATCCGAGATCTGGTCCTGAGGCACTGCTGCGGCAGTGGCTTCCAGAGGTGTGCTCACGAGCCGCGATTCTAGTTTTCCGTTGAACCCTTTGTCGACTTGACCGTTCGAATCGACCGGCCCATGCATCACTAGCGGCTAAGATAATCTCCGTCCGCCTTTCATCTCCCGTGGAGACTCTATGAAACGTGTCATGGCCCTCGCCGCCGCTGCGGCCGCGTTGTTCGTGTGGCTCGAGGTTGGTGCAGCCCAGCAGGCATCGACGGTGAGGTTCAATGCGACGACCGCCACCGATCTTCGCAACTGGGACCAGTTCGTCACCGCGCAGGAGCGTACCGGCACGCTGCGTGTCAGCCAGGTTACGCGCGATCCGTCGCTGCCTGCGCGCACCGTGGAGCGTCTGCAGCAGTACCACCAGGGCCTGCGCGTGTGGGGCGCCGAGGTCGTGCGTGATTCTGACGGCGGTGTCCCGGTGTCGCTCTTCGGCGATCTTGCCGTGCCAGCCGACGTCGATACGCAGCCGGCGTTCACACGCGAAGCGGCCACGCAGCGGCTGTCGGGAACCCCGGGTGCCACGCTGCTGCGGCCAGTGGAGCTGGTGGTGCTGCGGCAGGAAAGTGGCGAGCAGCGCCTCGCCTACACGAGTGTCGTTTCGGCGAATAACGAGGTCGACCGTGTGTTCGTCGATGCCTCATCCGGCGCCGAGCTCCTGCGTTACTCGTCGATTCATCGGCAAGCGGTCGGCACCGGCCGTGGAACGATTGGTGACACGAGGAAGATGTCCGTGTTCCAGCAGGGGGGAACCTACGTCGCCGACGATCAGCTTCGTCCTCCCGTGCTCACGACCTACGACCTGCGCGGCAACCTGTCACGCGCGCTGAACGTGGCGTTCCTGGGTGCGCCGCTGTTTCCCTCTGATGTGGCAGCAGACAGCGACAACGATTGGACCGACACGCCGGTCGTCGACGCTCACGCGTACGTGGGGTGGACCTACGACTACTACTTCAAGCGTCATGGCCGCCGCGGGCTGAACAACCAGGATCGGCCGCTCATCACGATCGCCAACCCCGTCACCCAGCAGGCGGCGGTGACGTTGCCGCCCGAGCTGCTGTTCAACTTCGCCGTCAACGCCTTCTGGTGCGACGAGTGTGGACCTGGCGGCATTGGCGTGATGTTTTTCGGTAATGGCATCCCGTCCAACTTCACTCTCGGTGGCCAGAACGTGGGTCCGTTGGCAGCGTCGATCGATATCGTGGCACACGAGCTGACCCACGGCGTCACGAGCTCATCATCCAATCTGATTTACATGAACGAGTCGGGGGCGCTGAACGAGGCCTTCTCCGACGTCATGGGCACCGCTGTGGAGTTCTTTTTCCAGCCCGTTGGTGGCGGAATCGGTCAGGCCGACTACCTGCTGGGCGAGGACACGTTCCGAAGCCCAAGTACCGGAATTAACGGCACGCGTTCCCTGGTGAACCCGGCAGCCTACGGTTACCCGGATCACTACAGCATCCGCTTCACGGGACCTGAGGACGCCGGCGGTGTCCACATCAACTCGTCGATCGTCAATCACGCCTTTTTTCTCTCCATCGAGGGCGGACGGCACCGCCTGTCCGGGGTCACAGTTCAGGGTGTCGGGTCCGCCAATCGCGAACAGATTGAGCGGATCTTCTATCGCGCGTTCGTTTTCCTGCTTCCCGCATCAGCCAATTTCTCGACTGCCCGTGCAGCGACGATTCAGGCGGCCCATGATCTCTACGGCGCCAACAGCGCTGCCGCCACGGCGATTACCCAGGCGTGGACCGCCGTGGGCGTCAACTGAGGAGACCGTTCATGAAGCTGCCTGTCGCGACGACCCTTCTCCTGATGCTGGTGGCCGGCGCCCGCGTCGATGCGCAGACCGTGTACGTCTCCGTCAACGGACTGTTTCAGGTTACCTCGAATGATTTCGACGATAGCGCCACGATCCGGGTCAACGTGGAGAACGGACGGTTCGACACCGACTACGACGTGGGTGGTGGGTTTGCGTTCGACGTATCGGGCGGTGTCGTGGTGTGGCAGCAGCGCCTGGCGGTTGGCGTTGGCCTGACGCGCTTCTCGACGTCAACGCCCACGACCATCAACGCACAGATCCCACACCCGTTCTTCTTCAATCAGGCCCGGAGCGTGACCGGCGAGTTCGAGGGGGACCGCAGTGAGCTGGCGGTGCACATCCAGGCGAGGTGGCTCGCGCCGGTCAACGACAAGTTTCTCGTCACGATCTTCGGCGGACCCTCGTTCTTCCAGGTCGAGCAGACCATCGTCAACGACATCGACTACACCGAATCGTATCCGTTCGACACGGCCACGTTCACGGGAGCGATCACGGACACGCAGTCGGAGTCGAAGATGGGGTTCAATGTGGGCGGCGACTTCGCCTACTACTTCTCGAATCAGGTCGGTGTCGGCGGGCTGGTGCAGTACTCGGGCGCGACGGTGGAGATGACGGTGCCGTCGGGCACCATGGACGTCAAGGCCGGTGGGCTGCAGGTCGGCGGAGGACTGCGCTTGCGGTTTTAGTGCGAGACCTCCGCCGGCCGGTCTACGGAAGCTTGTCGAGTCCCTCGGTCAGCTCGATATACGTCCCCCACGGATCGGTGATGAACGCGATCGACAACCCGACCGCGGGCACGCTCCTGTATGGCACGTCGAGCTTGATGCCCATCTCCTGGAGCTTCTTGGTGAAGGCCTCGAGGTTCTTGACCTCGAAGCCGATGTGATCGACGGCCCGGCCGGTTGTGCCGACGACCGGCGTTGGCGAGGCCGAGAAGTTCAGCGCGACCCCCGGTAGATCGGCCGCGGGGAAGTTCGGGGCCTCGCGCGGCTTGGCCCCGAAGACCTTCGCATACCACGCACGCATCTCCTGGTTCTGCTGCCCGAAGAAGTGAATGTGGTGAAGCGTGACCGGAACGGTCTGCTGCCTGTTCTCGAGCAGCTCGACCTTGACGTCGTCGGGCCCGAGGGCGAATGCAATCGACGTCGTCGCGTTCACGGGGGCGATGTCGTCCACCACCTTCTGTGTCGGCGCGACCTCGGTGCTCGTGATCATCTTGAAGCCGTTGGCCTTGACCTTGTCGACCACGGCACGAAGGTTCGGCACGGAGAAGCCGATGTGATTGGCCGTCGTGCCGATCGTGCCACCGGTCGGCTTCTGGTTCCGGAAGAAGATGAACACGTTGGGAAACTTCACGATGTCGGCGTTGTTGCCGAACTTCCCGACTGTCCCCCCGAGCGTTTCGGCCCAGAACTTCTTGTGCGCCTCGACATCCGATGCCGCGACATGATGATGGCCGTAGACGATGGGGCCGTCTTTCGCGGCAATCAGCTGCGCGAACGACGTCGACGGGCACACGAACACCAATGTCACGAGTATTGCGAGCACGAACCGCTTCATCGCCTCACCTCGCCTCTAATGTTGCCGGAACCGCAAAGCAGGACCGGTCAAGGCTGTCGATCAATCTATGCCGAATGCCAGCAGCACGTTCCCGGGATTACCGACGAAGCCGCCGTAACCCGAGTTGAAGTAGATCATGCCACCGGCGACGATTGGGCCCGGCCCTTCGATGCCGCCGCCGTTGGCCTTCACGCCATTCACCGTCTGGAACTCCTTGTTCGTATCGAAGCTCCAGATGATCGAACCGTCCGTCGTCGAGTAGGCGCGCATGCCGCCGTCGAGCGAGCCCGAGAACACCGCCCCGGGAATCACCGTCACGGCCGCACCCTGCGACGCGCGACATGTCGGCTTGGACGTGTCGCACAGGCGCGGCTGCGGATCGACGCTCCAGACGGGCCTTCCAGTGGCGAGGTCGACCGCGCGGATGCCGCCAGGATTCTTCGTCAGCAGATCGGACACCCCGAAGTAGGCGTTCTGACCGTCGGTGGCTCCGCCCCACTGGCCGCCCAATCCGCTGCCTTGCCCAATGCGGTACTCCCACACCTTCTGTCCCTCCGAATCGGGATCGAGGGCGTAAGCCATTCCCGACTTCTGCGGCAGGACGAGGAGGTCGCGGTTGTTCACCGTCACGAGGCTGGGTGACGCGGAGAAGTCGAAGTCAGGCCCGAGCTTCTCCGGGCAGTTCGGATTGTCGGGATTGACCGGGCCGCACCCCAGCGTCCAGTTGTCGTTCGGTGTCAGCTGGTTGACCCACTTCCGTGTCCCGCTGTTCATGTCGAATGCGAGGACGGCATCGGTCGTCGGTTGCGAGGGGTCCGCGTAGTTGTTGCCAGTGGCGACGTAGACCATGTTGCGCTTGGGATCGATCGTTGGAGCGGCCCAGATGCCGCCGCCCGCGGGACCCCACTGCTGCACGCCATTCTTGTTCTTCGCGCGTGGCTTGGGCTCATCGATCGTGAATGTCTTCCACAGCACCTGTCCCGTGTTGGCGTCGAGGGCGGAGAGGCTGCCGCGGAACGTGCAGCACTCGTACTTCGCGTTGCCGCCCTGGCCTTCCTCGTTCAGCCCCTGCACGCCGACGTACACCTTGCCGCCGTACACAGCGGGCGCACCGGTGATGGCGGCGGCGCGATGGTCATCGACTTTCCGCGTCCAGATCAGCTGACCGGTGTTCGCGTCGACGGCGTAGACGTTGGCGCGCGAGTCGCCGAAGTACACGGCATAGCCGCTCGTGCCGGTTGCGCTCTTGTACGGGCCGGCTGACAGCGCGGTGCGGACGCCTGCCGTGGCCTTGTAGGTCCAGTGTGTACACCCGGTCTTCGGATCGAGGGCATGGATCTCCATGTTCTCGCTTGCGACGAACAGGCGGCCACCAGCGACGATCGGTTGCGCTCTGGCGGAGGTGACGATCGAGTAGCCGAACGCCCATTTGAGTTTCAGCTTGGGCAGATCGGCTGCGGTCAGACCGCCATTGGCGGCGGGTTGGAATCGCGTGTTGGTGATGCCATTGCCCCAGCCGTTCCATCCGCCGGCGCTAGCCGGGTCACGCATTGGCGGCGATGTCGTGCATCGGTTGACCACCACCGGCGGCGAGGGTGGCGCAAACGGCCGTCCCGCGAGGAAGACGGAAACCGCGCGCTGCTCGGCTTCACTGAGCCCGTTGGCCTGCAGGAGCATGCGCCCCAGGGTCAACGAATTGAGGATCGCTTCCGGTGTCATCTGGCGCAGGGCGTCGCGCGTTGGCGCCTGGGTCTGGCCATCGCGGTGACACGTCGCGCACGACTGCTTGAAGACGGCTTCGCCGTCCGCTGCCTGCTGCGCCGCCGCCGGCAGGGCACAGGCCATCAGAATGGCACTCACAACACTGACACGTACCAACATGCACCCTCCGAACGCAGTTCACCGTCTGCGGTGACTGCCTACCGCGTACTCTAGTCCAGTTGTTCGGAAATCACGCAGTCTTCGTTGACTCTCGCGTGGCTGCGCGTTATCTTCGGTTCCCCCAGCAAACCTGACACGACTCACACGTATGCGAGCGCGCATTTCAGAATGATCGGAGGCAGGGCGTGGCGTTCGATGAGATCTTTCAACCCCTCAAGTTTCGCAATCTGACGATCAAGAACCGCGTCTTGCGGTCGAACGTGTCGGGACGGTTCGACAACTACGACGGGTCCGGCAACCAGGCGCGCATCAACTGGGAAACGAAGTTCGCCAAAGGTGGCGTGGGCGCCATCGTTTCGTCCTTCGTCCCCGTGCACCTGCGCGGTCGCATCGTCCCCAACTACGCGATGATCGACCATGACCGGCACATCCCGTTCTGGCGCAAGGTGGGTGAGGCCGTTCACGCGCACGACTGTAAGTTCATCCTCCAGCTCAGCCACAGTGGGCGACAGCGCGATGTGCCGGGCATCGAGTACGCCACGGCGGTCAGTTCGACCGGCAAGTCGGATCCGACGCACGGGTTCCGCTGCGAAAGCGCCACCAAGGCCCAGATCACCGAGATCGTGAATGCCTTTGCCGAGGGCGCGCGGCGTGCGCGCGAGGCCGGTCTCGACGGCGTCGAGCTGCACGGCGCCAACGGGTACATCATCACGCAGTTTCTCAGCTCCGCGATCAACGACCGGAAGGACGAATACGGCGGTCCGCTCGAAAACCGCGCGCGCTTCGTCCTCGAGATCGTCCGCGCGATTCGGGCACGCGTGGGAAACGACTTCCACCTCCAGATGAAAATCAGCGTGCACGAGCACAACGATGCCATTGCGTTCTTCGGCATGGGGCCGTCGGGGAACACCTGGGAAGACTCGGTGCAGGTGTGCAAGTGGCTCGAGGAAGCGGGTGTCGATGCGATCCATGTTTCGGTTGGGAGTTTCTTCCCGCACCCGCGTAATCCCGCCGGTGTCGATCTCCCCGCGGAGGACCTGGCGAAGACGTATGACTCGATGATTTCCGCGGGCGACCTGGCCTTCCGAAACTACCTGCTGTTTCGAAGTCTTCCGGCGTTCGCGCGTCGCCAGTGGATCGATGCCGGGGTGCGCCCTGAAAATATCGAAGGTGCCAATCTGGCGGATGCCCGTCGCGTGAAGTCTGCCGTCACGGTTCCGGTGATTTGCACCGGTGGATTCCAGACGGCATCGGTCATTGCCGGTGCCCTGAGCCGTGGCGACTGCGATGCTGTCAGCGCGGCACGCCCGCTCATTGCCAACAACGACCTCGTCGAGATCTTCCGACGCGGGCAGGATAAGCCGGACAAGCCGTGCACCTACTGCAACAAGTGCCTCGTCAACGTCGTGGAGAACCCGCTCGGTTGCTACGAGGAGAAACGGTTCGACTCACGTGAAGAGATGATCGCGCAGATCATGTCGGTCTTCCGACCCGAAGCGTTCGTCGAGCCGGAGACCGTGCATGCCTGATGACTTGTTCACCAGGATCTCGAAGCGACTCAAGGATCGACCCTGGTACGAGAAGCCCCGCCTCTTCGCGATGGGCGACTTGCTCGAGATCCGGGACGAGCTTCGCGCGAAGAACCTGCACGATACCGAAGAACCTCCGATGCAGGTGCAGGACGGCTCGAAAGTCGATCGCACTCTGCACGCCAGCCGCGGCGTCGACGGAACGTTCAACGATCTGAGTTGTCCGACGATGGGGGCGGTGGGGCGCCGGTTCGGGCGCAACATGCCGCTCAAGGAGGTCTTTCCCGATTCGGCCAGCCTGCTGAGCCCCAGTCCCCGCGTCGTGAGCCGCGAGCTCATGACCCGCCACGAATTCCAGCCAGCGACGATTCTCAACCTGCTCGCCGCGGCCTGGATTCAGTTCATGGTGCACGACTGGTTCGTGCACAAGCGCTCGACGACTGAAACGATCGATCTGCCCCTGGCACCGGGTGACGACTGGTCCGATCCCACGATGCGGATCCCGAGGACCGAGCCGGACCCGGCACCACCGAATTCCAAGCGTCCGCCGGCGTACGTCAATCTCAACAGCCACTGGTGGGATGCCTCTCAGATCTACGGTGGCGACCCGGTGACCGCCGGCAAGTTGCGAACGCAGGTCGATGGACGGCTGCGCATCGAGCCGACAGGCCTGCTTCCGGTCGATCCGGAGAGCGGCCTCGCCTTCACCGGGTTCACGGACAACTGGTGGCTCGGGCTGGCGATGCTGCACACGCTGTTCACGCTCGAGCACAACCACATCTGCGATCTGCTCGCGCATCACAATCCCGGGTGGAATGACGATCAGCTGTTCACCAAGGCCAGGCTGATCAACTCGGCATTGATGGCGAAGATTCACACCATCGAGTGGACGCCCGCGATCGTGCCGCACCCGATCATCCAACTGGGTATGCAGGTCAATTGGACCGGCCTTGCAGGTGAGGACCTGCAGGATGCCCTCGCGTTCCTGGACGACCAGGAAATACTTGGCGGCATTGTCGGCAGCCAGGCCGACCACCACACAGCACCGTACTCGCTGACCGAGGAGTTCGTGTCGGTTTACCGGATGCACCCACTGATACCGGATGACGTGGCGTTTCATTCGGTGGCCACCGGACGGCATCTCGAATCGCGACGGCTCGACGAGATCAGCGGCAAACGCACGCCAGCGATCACCGAGCGGATCACGATGCCCGATCTGTTCTACTCCTTCGGAATTTGCCACCCCGGTGCGGTCCGGCTGCACAACTACCCGCGGCTGCTGCAGAATCTCCGGCGCGATAACGGCGAGCACCTCGACCTCGCGGCAGTCGACATCTTCCGCGATCGCGAGCGAGGTGTCCCGCGCTACAACCAGTTCAGGCGCCTGCTCGGCAAGAGTCCGGTCAAGTCGTTCGACGAGTTGACCGACGTGCCCGAATGGCGGAAGCAGATCAAGGACGTCTATGGTGGCGACCTGGAGAAGGTCGATCTGATGACGGGTCTCTATGCCGAGCCGCTGCCTCCAGGCTTTGGATTCAGTGAGACCGCCTTCCGCATCTTTATTCTGATGGCATCGCGGCGGCTCAAGAGCGATCGCTTCTTTACCGATGACTACCGCCCCGAGGTCTACACCGAGTTCGGCCTGGACTACATCAGAAAGAACACGATGCTGAGCGTCCTCCGCCGGCACCACCCACAACTCGGGCCTTCGCTGTCAGGAGTTCAGAACGCGTTCCATCCGTGGAAGAAGACGACCGCTCCTTCGGAGTAGGCGTGAATATGAGACACACTCTCGCGCGCGTGACGGCTCCGCAGATGCTCGTGGCGGCCGCGATCTTCGTCGGGACCCTCTCGGTCGCAGTGGGGTGTCGCCCGGCGCCGGCGCCGAGCGAGCCGGACATCGTCGGACATTTCAAGTACGGGGTTCTCGGCACCGAGGAAACCGTCGGCGTGCCGTACTGGATCTTCCGCGTCTTGCCGATCGTCTTTGCCGACAAGTTGCCCAACCGGCCTGGAACAGGGTGGGAGAAGCTCGGGTTCATTCAAGAGTCTCCCGACCGCGGGCCGATCGGCACGACGCGCGCCAGCGGCAGCTTCGGCGTCGAACTCGCCGGTCTCAACTGCGCGACCTGTCACGTCGGGACGGTGCGCGAGACACCCTCGTCGCCGCGCCAGATCGTGCTCGGTATGCCGGCAAACGGGATGGACCTCCAGGGGTACTCGCGGTTCCTGACGGCAGTCGCGCAGGATCCGCGGTTCACGGCGTCGAACCTGATCGATGCGATCGAGAAGGTCAACCCGGACTTCGGGTTCATGCAGAGTCTCGCCTATCGTTTCGTCGCGGTGCGGCGCACGCGCAGCGGCATCCTCGATCAAGCGCAGCGCACGTCATGGTTCGATGCGCGGCCGCCGCAGGGGCCCGGGCGGGTCGATACGTTCAATCCGTACAAGGCGCTGTTCGGGTTCGACATGTCGAAGGACGATACCGTCGGCACGGCTGATCTCCCGTCGCTGTGGAATCAGCGTCCGCGGCGCAACCTGTGGCTGCACTGGGACGGCAACAACGACCTGGTCGAGGAGCGCAACAAAAGCGCCGCGATTGGCGCCGGCGCCACGCCTGAATCGCTGGACGTTACAGCGCTCGGACGCATCGAGGAATGGATCCTCGATCTGAAGCCGCCGGCGTATCCGGCTGCGAAGATCGATCAGGCACGTGCCGGACGTGGCCGCGCGGTGTATGGAGGCGCATGCGCGTCGTGCCACGACATTGGAGCCTCGCAGATCGGACAGGTCACACCGCTCGCGCAGATCGGCACGGACCCGGAGCGGCTGCGATCGTTCAGCGCGGAACTGGCGACCCGGATGAACACGCTCGGCGAGGGGTATCCGTGGAAGTTCTCGCACTTCCGGAAGACGGAGGGCTACGCGAACATGCCGCTCGACGGCGTGTGGCTCCGTGCGCCGTATCTGCACAACGGATCGGTGCCGACGCTGCGCGCGCTGCTCTTCCCTGAAACGAGGCCAGCAGAGTTCTATCGCGCCTACGACGTCTACGACTGGGTGGACGTCGGATTCGTGAGCAGCGGTCCCGACGCGCAGCGCGAGGGCGTGCGCTTCGACACGCGCGAAAAGGGCAACGCCAACACCGGTCACACCTACGGGCAGGAACTGCCTGCCGATCAGCGCGAGGACCTTCTCGAATACCTGAAGACCCTCTAGCCGGGCGACGGAGGGTTTCGGAGCAAGCGGATCACCGCGGAGACACAGAGACGCGGAGTGCGGGGTGGGTCCGCGCTCGCGCGGACGGCATCGAGC
>JALDXQ010000191.1:0-13764 GCA_032156805.1 Acidobacteriota bacterium | reverse complement strand
CGCATGGCCGGTTGCTCGATTGCTTCAGCTATCACGGTGGATTCGCGTTGAGACTGGCCGGCCATTGCTCGAGCGCCGAGGCCGTTGACATCTCTGCCGACGCGGTCGCGCGCGTCACTGCCAATGCCGCCCGCAATCGAATCAGTAATCTGACCGCGCGCGAGGCGAACGTCTTCGACGAGCTCCGTCGCCTCGAGAAGGCCGGTGAGCGCTACAACACGATCGTGCTCGACCCTCCCGCCTTCGCCAAGAACAAGGCGTCGGTGCCGAACGCGCTCGCCGGGTACAAGGAGATCAACCTCCGGGCGCTGCGGCTGCTCGCGCCGGGTGGGTACCTCGTCAGCTGCAGCTGTTCCTACAACGTCAACGAAGAGATGTTCGGCGCCGTGCTGCACGAGGCGTCGGTCGACAGCCACGTCCCGGTCACGATCGTCGAGAAGCGGATGCAGGGGCGCGATCACCCCGTGTTGGTCGGCGTCCCCGAAACGCACTACCTCAAATGTTTCATCCTCCGCCGAGTTGAATGATGGTCCCATCATGTCGAACCTGACGCATTACTCCGATCACGTCGGAGCCAACCCCACGAAGGTCTTCAAGTCCACGCTGTTTCGCAGCGAGCGGCTGATGCTGGGACTCAACTGCCTTCACCCCGGGCAGGAGCAGCATCCGCACGTCCATGGCGGGCAGGACAAGTTCTATTTCGTTGTCGAGGGCACGGGCGAGTTCGTGGTGGGCGACGAGCGGCGGACGGCCGGTCCGGGGATGGTCGTCTGGGCCCCGGCCGATGTGAGCCACGGTGTGGTGAATACCGGATCGGGCCGGCTGGTGCTGCTCATTGGCATCGCTCCGTTTCCCGGGTAGCGGGTCAACGTACGCGCCGGACATCCGTCGTGTCTTCGCGTGTCACGGCGCTCGCAGTCGCGCCTCTCAGAAGCACCCTGCGGCGAGTGGTCCCCGTCGCATTCAGAGCGCTGTTCAAATCAGGCCACGATCAGGCTAAAGTTTGCACGATGTCGTCCTACACCACAGGATGGGAGCGCGCGTTGAGATGATCCGGGCGTTCGCGATCGCGATGCTGCTGCTCTGGGCGATTCCCGTTGCCGCCCAGACGCCTCGCGAAGCCCCGCAGGACGGCTACGGTCTGCACGACGAACGGAGCGCCGGTCCCTTCACGATTCAGCGCTGGGTCAATTCAGCGATGCCGGACGTGTCCCCGGCCGGCATGTGCGAGTGCATCACCGTCGTCTATGCCGGTGCCCGGCGTGTGACGACCTTCGGCAGGCCCGGCACGCTCACGGCGTTCACCGCAAGCGACTTGAGTGGCACCGACGTCAACGGCGACGGCTTTGCCGATCTGGTCGTGTCGGCCTGGTCGGGTGGTGCACACTGCTGTTATTCGAGCGGCATCTACTCGGTCGGAGAGACCGTGAAGCCGATCCTCGTGCTGGAGACCGGCAACTGCGGGCCCGGCGAGCTCGAGGATCTCGATGGCAACGGCACGCGCGAGTTCATCACGTGCGACGATCAGTGGGCGTACGCGTACTGTTCGTTTGCCGATTCGCCCCTTCCGAGAGTGATCTATTCATACGATGGGACGCGGGGTATGTACGTGCTCGACACCCCGCGATTCGCCGGCAGCTATCGCGAACAGCTCGCGGAGTGGCTCGAAGACGCGCAGGAATGGATGTCGCGATCGGGCGGCAAGGATCTGGGCGTCGACAAGTGCCGTCTACTGCGACCGGCGCTTGGCCTGATGTATTCGGGCCGCTTTTCTGATGGGGTCGCCCTGATTCGAGGGCTCTATCGCGGGGCCGATCGCGAGCAGTTCGAGCGCGAGGTCACCCAGAGGGTGCGTGAGAGCGCCATGTGGGTCGACAGGTAACCGGCTCGTCCGGCTAGAGCCGGACACGATGAATGACGAACCCTACTCCACGGTTCGTGTGGCGCGCATCAGGAACGTGCGGGGCATGCCCGGTAGTGCTCGCGGCATCACGGGCAGGACCCATCGCCCGAAGTTCGCATCCGCCTCGCCGGGAAAGACGACCGTCGCCTGCCAGCCCCTGGCAGTCATGAACCCTTCCGGATCGGCAACGCTGAACTTCCACGGGCAGCCTAGCTGCGCGAGCCTCTTGAGATACGTCGCCATGAACGGTGACGCCAGCACCTCCGGGTTCAGGGCGTCGACGCCGATCCAGCTGCCCGGCGCTGCGATGCCACGCAGGACATCGAACATCGAGCTCACGGCGGCCTCGTCGAGATAGTGGAGCAGCCCTTCAGCGAGAAACGCGCTCTTCCGCTTCGGGTCGAAGCCAGCCTCGACCAGGGCGGACACCCACGACTGCGACAGATCCTGCTGCACCACCCTGCGATCGCACGAAGGCGTGGCCTGCAGCTTCGCGAGCACTGTTTCTTTGTGCTTGAAGACGTCCTCGCGATCGACCTCGAACAGACGCACGCGGGCAGGCCATTTCAGGCGGAAGGCGCGGGCATCCATGCCGGCGGCGAGGATGACCACCTGATCGATCGACGCCTCGCGGACGGCACCGAGCAGTGCGTCATCGAAGAAGCGAGTGCGAATCGTGAGATAGGGGTCCGGCCCGCTGAAGGTTCCCATGCCCGATGCCGTCCGCATCGAATACAACACGTCGAAGCCGGCGTCCCCGGCCAGATCGCGGGCGTAGGGGTCGCGATAGAGCGGCGAGGGGTGATCCGTTTCGAGCGCACGGTTGGCGGCGACCCAGCGTGACGTCAGGCCCACGGCGGTCATGTCGGTGACCGGGCCGGCGAGCGCCTTTCGCAATTGCGCGAGAAGCGCAGCACGTTCCTCGTCCGGCAGCCGGGTATCGGGCATCGAGTCGAGTGGCACGCGCCAGATCGGGGCGCCCCACATCGGATCGCCGATGTAGCGCGGGATGATGTGCCAGTGCAGGTGCGGCACGACGTTGCCGAGCGATTCGACATTCACGTGATCGGGAGCCACGACACGCGTGACCGCCTGTTGCGCGGTGAAGAGGTCTGCGGCAAGCGACGTCCATTCCGGCAGCGAGAGTTGGTCGACACGCGCGACGTGCCGTGAATCGAAGATGAGCTGGCACTGCCCTCGATACGTCTGGTTCTTCGTCAGATAGAGCGACGACACGGACAACTGTCCCACCAGGTCCCAGTGATCGTTCGATGCCGGTCGCGGTGCGTCCATCGGGCAGCCGGCACCTGCCACGAGCGCTGCCCATTTCCTCTTGTCTGCGATCGTTGGTCCCAGTGGAGAAGATCTGCGTCTGTCAGTCGATCGGCGGAGGAACGCGTCGTTTCGTGGCTTGCTCGAATGCATAGGCCAGCTCGATGAGGCGCCCTTCACTGCAGGCGGTCCCCGTGAAGCTGACGCCGTATGGAGAGGGCCGCGCTTCGAAGCCGGCCGGCGCCTGCGGGTTGGGCACCATGCCAAACGGCACGATCACCGTGGGGTAGCCAGGCTTGGCTGCGATGGCTGCACCGGCGCCGCCAGGAAAGACGAGCGCGTCGAGCGTGTTGGCGTTGAGCGCGGCATCGATTCCGTCACGACCGGCAAGCGCGATGTCTTTCGCGCGATCGGCCTGATACCGCGCGCGATCGGTCTCGAGGTTCATCTCGTCGGAGATGTCGAGCTGGGCCTGGCCGTACTTCAGCGTCCCGGACGCTTCGTGTGCCCGATTCCATTCGCGCAACTCAGTGAGGCTCTTCAGCGGTGCGCGATCGCCGAGCGACGCGAGCCACGCATTGAGGTCGCGCTTCATGCCGTACTTGAAGACCACGGAGCAGTCCTCATCGCGACCCTTCGCGTCGCCAGGTCCACTGCATATGGGCCATGACAACAGGTTTTGCGCAGGATCCTTCGTGCTGACTGATGGAATCTCGGCTGGATCGACGATGGTCGCTCCCTGTGCGCGCAGGATGGAAATGGCGTCGTCCATCACCGCTTTCTGCGCGGCATTCAGTCCGCCGTTCGAGCCTCTCGCGTCCGGCATGGCGATCGCGTCGTAATAGTAGGCGCGCGGGATCCCGAGCCGGGCGCCTTTCAGCCCGTCGCGCCGCAAGTGCCTCGTGTAATCACGCCCCGCGGGCGCGCTGCACCTCGTCGTGGCGTTGTCGCTGGGATCGGGCGCGGCACTTTCGAGCACGCCGAGCAGGATCGCCGCATCGCTCATCGTTCGGGCCATCGGGCCTGGCGTGTCCTGATCGGCGGTGATCGGAATGACACCGTAGCGGCTGACCCGGCCAGCCGTCGGTTTTATTCCCGCCAGCATCGTCTGGTTCGAAGGACTGAGTATCGACCCTGACGTTTCCGTGCCGACATTGGCCGCCCAGAAACTTGCTGCGGTCCCGATTCCAGAGCTCGACCCACCGGTTGCCAGCACCGGCCGGCCGTCCGCGGCGGGGCGCGGATCGCGCCGCGGGTCGTACGGGTTGAAGCCAAAACCGGCCAGCGAGCTGTAGTTGGTTGGCATGCGCTCCGAGACCCAGTTCGCCAGCTCGGTCAGGACCGTCTTGGCGATGATGATCGCCCCCGCCTCGCGGAGGTTCTTCGTCAGCGTCGCTTCGTACGGCGGGACGAGACCCACAAACGCCAGCGCGCCGCCTGTGGTCGGCATGTCGGTGGTGTGGATGTTGTCCTTGAGCGCGATCGGTATGCCGTGCAGCGGCCCGCGAATCCGGCCCGCACGTCGTTCACGATCGCGTTCGTCGGCCTCAGCCAGCGCGCGCGGGTTCACGGTGATGACCGCGTTCAATCGATCTTCGTGGGTGGCGATCCGGTGAAGCGACTGGGACACAATGTCTCGCGAGGTGGTTCGGCCCTGTTCCATGGCGAGCCGCATCTGGTCGATCGAGGCTTCGACCACGGAGAATGCCTGCTCGGCACTCGCGATTGCGGATCCGGGACCTGGCGCGCCGGTCTGTTCCCTGGCCGTGAGCGCCGCGATCGAACCGAGCAGGAGCAGCAGCGGCAACAGTCGAACCATGACCAAGAATCTTACGCGTCCTCGCACCGCCTTGATAACCGGGGCATCGTCAGGCATCGGTGCTGCCTTTGCCGAGGTATTCGGTGGCCACGGCTTCGATCTCGTTCTTGCCGCCCGACGCGAGGATCGACTTCGTGACGTGGCGGCACGACTCGAGCGTGCGCACGGCCGCCACGTGCACGTGATCGTGAGCGACCTGTCACAGCGGGACGCCGCCCCGCGCCTGTGCGAGGAGATCGTCGCTCGCGGCCTGACGATCGACGCCCTCGTCAACAATGCGGGGTACGGCGTGCCCGGGACCTATCTCGCCTCCTCCTGGGAGCGCCACGAGGCGACGCTGAACCTGATGGTAATCGCTGTCTCGGAGCTCACCTATCGTTTGCTGCCCGGGATGATCGAGCGTCGCTACGGCCGCATCATCAACGTCGCCTCACTGGCCGGTCTCGTGCCGGCGCCGGCGGGACATACGCTGTACGCTGCGGTCAAGGCGTTCGCGATCAAGTTCAGCGAGGCGCTCGCGCACGAGGGAAGGCCGCACGGTGTTCACGTGACGGCCGTCTGCCCCGGGTTCACATTCAGCGAGTTCCACGACATTACCGGGACGCGCGCGCAGGTGAGCAAGCTTCCGCCATGGATGTGGATGGATGCCGCGACCGTCGCGCGCCAGGGATTCGACGCGGTCACCGAAGGCACGCCGATCTATATCAACGGCCGCACCAACCGCGCGATCGCCAGCTTCGTTCGACATCTCCCGCAACCGATCGTCATGTGGGCCGGACGAAGGCTCGGGCGGTCGTATCGAAAGACCTGACCACGAGGCAGTTGGATTGGCTCTTCGAATCCCGTTCCGGTGACCGGACCGTGCTGGCCAGTTCGGAGCAGACCGAACTACGCGCTTAGATGCTGCCGCGCGAGACGTTCGACGAGCGAGGGCAGAGTCTCGCCCTCCAGCACGAAGTCAGAGGCCTCAGCGGACCACGCGAGCTTGTAGCTGCGCGACATCGCGGACAACCAGATCTGCCGCACAGGTGCATTGGGGCTGACGACGAACTTGGCGGGAGAGGGCTCTTCGAAGATGATCTGCAGCACGCCGTTCTGCAGCTCGACCTCGAAGCCCTCCTGATCGGCGAGCGGCAGCAGCCCCCGCTGCACGCCCTCGAGCGCCCGATCGGCGTGCAGCCGAAACTCCTGCTCGGTCATTGGCTCGAGAGCCGGTCTTCCGACGCGATGTAGCTTCTGCGGCCGCGAACGGTGGCGCCCGGCGTCTTCACCCGCAGCTCGAGCTTGTGCTCCTTGCCATCGAACACCGCTGGCGTGAAGCCGAGTGCGTACAGGCTGTGGAGTTCCTGGGCGACGCGCGTGAAAGTGGGGCCCAGATCGTCCGTCTTCTTCAGCTCGAAATACCCGCCGCCGGTTTCGTCGGCAAGCTTGCGCAACCCGCGGTCCGGGCGCGTCCGCTGCACGCGGCCGGGGCCGACGGCGAATTCCGACTCGAGACCGATGGCGTAGATCATCACTTCCTCGAGCTTGGCTTTCTCGAGCACGTCGCGCTGGCCCTTCCGGCTGGCGGTGTCGTCGCCATCGGTGAACACCAGCACGATCCGGCGTCCCGAGACGTCGTCCATCATGTCGATGCTCGCGTCGACGGCGTCGTACAGGCGGGTCGGGTTTCCGAACTGCAGATCCTTGAGCGCGCCAATCAGATCGTCGCGGTCGCTCGTGAAGGCGCCGCTGAACTCAATCTTGTCGCTGAACGCGCCGACCTGCGCCCTGTCTTCTGGCAGCATCCGGAGAATGAACTGTTCCGTCGCCGCCCTGAGCAGATCGAGGTTGGCGGTCATGCTGGCGCTGAAGTCCAGCATCACGACAACCGTGAACGGCTGCGTCTCGTTCTGGAAGAACGTGATCTCCTGCGGTTTCCCGTTGTCGAGAATCGTGAACTGATCCTGCTCCAGGCTCGGGATGAGCCGACCCTGGCCGTCCACGACCGTGGAGAGTACGGCGACGATACTGGTGCCCGACTTGAACGTCGCTTGCTGCGCCAGCACCGCGGCACTCGCCAGGACCACCGACGCGGAGATGAGAAAACGCCTGTGGAACTTCATAATAGGAGGAGCTTAGCAACGCCGCCTGTCCCGAGCAACGGGCGAACTGGTTGACGGCCAGTATAATCCCGCGCCCGCACAGCGTCTGACGAATCTGCCGTGAATTTTGGCGCAATCCCGTGGATCGGCCAGGCGCGCTTTGGTCCAGTTACGAGTAACATTTCACCTCATGCGAACAGTTCTGGTCCTTGTGTTTGCCCTTGTTCTGGCGTCCGCGGCGTCGGCCCAGACCACCCTCACGGGAATCGTCAGGGACGAGGCGGGCGGCATCGTGTCCGGTGCGTCCGTGACCGTGCGGGGAGCCGACGGCGTCGAGCAGCAAACGGTCACCGGCCCCGACGGCCGCTTCACGTTGAGCAACGTGAGCGGCGGCAGTTTCACGATGACGGTCCGCGCCGGCGGATTCGCCGAATGGACCGAATCGGTGACGCCCGGTGAAAGCGACGTCGTCCTCAAGCTTGCGGGGCTGTTCGAGACCGTGACCGTCACGCCGACGCGTAGTGAGAAGCGGCTCGGCGAAGTGCCCGTCAGCGCCAACATCGTCGAAAAGGAAACGATCAGGCAATCACCCGCCGTGGTGGCTGACGATGTGCTGCGGCAGGTGCCGACCTTCAGCTTGTTCCGTCGCAGCAGCAGCTTGTCATCGCATCCAACGGCGCAGGGTGTCTCGCTCCGCGGCATCGGGCCGAGTGGCGTGAGCCGCACGCTGGTCCTCGTGGACGGGATGCCGTTCAACGATCCGTTCGGTGGCTGGGTGTATTGGACGCGTGTCCCGATGGAGAGCGTGGACCGCATCGAGGTCATCGACGGTTCGAGCTCGAGCCTCTATGGCAACTACGGCATGGGCGGTGTGATCAACATCATTCCCTCGCGCGCCGCGCAGCGAACGGTGGAGTTCAAGACACAGTACGGCAACCACAACAGTCCCAAGGGTGATTTCTTCGCCAGCGACGTGTGGGGCAAGCTGGGGATCGCCGTCGAGGGAAGCGCGTTCGACACCGACGGCTTTCCGATCGTCGCGGCCGACGAGCGCGGCATCATCGACAACAACGCCGAGGTCAACTTTCAGAACTTCAATGGCAAGCTGGACTACCGCGCCAACGAGCGTCTGAGCGTGTTCTTCCGTGGCGGGTACTTCTCGGAGGATCGCGTCAACGGCAAGATCGACGAGGTCAACGACACGCAGTGGACGTCGTTTGGCGGTGGCGTGCGCGTCCGGATGCCTGATCAGAGCGACCTGCAGGCGACCGTCTTCGGGGACGACAGCACTTTCCACAGCACGTTCCTCGCGGTCACTGCGCCAAGCGCCACGGTCGCACCGCGCAGCATCGTGCGCCTGGCCACCGACCAGAACGTCCCGACAAATGCCGTCGGCACGATGGTGCAGTGGTCGCGGCCCATCGGTCTCAACAATCTCTTCAGCGCTGGTCTCGACTGGCGGCAGGTGGACGGCGATAGTCTCGAGGACGCGTATATCGCGACGCCGGGCGCGCCGATTGTTCCGCCCACCGCGCCTGCCACGCTGTCGATCCGCCGGAACTCAGGCGGGACGCAGAACAGCACTGGCTTCTTCCTCCAGAACGTCGTCAGCCTCAATAAGATGGTGCTCACGTTCAGCGCGCGTGTCGACAGCTGGAAGAACTCCGACGGGCACATCATCGAGACGAACGTGTCGACCGGGTTGCCGGGTCCCAACCACAGGCCCGAACTCGAAGACAGAGACGACACCGTCGTCAGCCCGCGCGCGGCTGCGCTCTACCGCATCTCGGATCGCGTGTCGGTCTGGGGTGATATCGGGTGGGGCTTCCGTGCGCCGACGTTGAACGAGCTCTATCGTCAGTTCAGTGTGGGTCTCGTGCGCACGCTCGCGAACGAGGACCTCGGGCCCGAGCGCCTGTTTGGTGGTGAAGCCGGTGTCCGGCTGGAAGCGGCACGAAACCTCTCGGTCCGGTCCACGTGGTACGACAACACCGTCAAGAACCCGATCTCCAATGTCACGATCGGCACGAATCTCCAGCAGCGGCAAAATCTGGGACGCACGCGCATTCATGGTTGGCAGAACGATGTCGAGATGCGTCTCTCGCCGAGCCTTCGTGTGACCGGCGGATACCTGTTCAACATCGCGAAGGTGACCGAGAACGACGCGAACCCGGCGCTGGTCGGGCTCTACCTGCCACAGGTCCCGAAGCATCGCGGTTCGGTGGGCGTGAGCTACTCCAATCCGCGCTACGTGACGCTGGCTGCCACCGGCATGTTCTTCGGCCGTCAGTACGACGACGACCAGAACACCCGCACCAAGCCGGGCGAGACCGAGCCGGGGCTGCCGCCGTATGGTGTGCTGGATCTCAGCGCCTTGCGCAGCTTCGGACGGAATCTCGAGGTGTTCTTCGGCGTGCAGAACCTGTTCGACCAGGAGTACTACGTCCAGCTGCAGCCAACCACGACCGGGTCGCCACGTCTCGTCAACGGTGGTGTTCGCGTGCGCTTCTCGGGCCGGTAACATCCTGGTCCGCATGCGCATCAACTCCTGCGTCATGCGGACCATCGGTCTTGCGGCAGCCTTCGTTGTCACGTTCGCCAACGGAGCAGCCGGGCAGACGGATGTCTCGACACTCGTCGATCGCGCGTCTGCCTACGTCGAAGCATTTCAACAGAACTTCGGATCCGTCGTTGCCGAGGAGCGGTACGAGCAGCGCCTGCGTCGCGTGCCCAACCCGACCAACACCGCCGTGCAACAGCGCGGTGGCGGCGGCCCGCAGGAGACGACGCTCGTATCGGATTTCCTGCTCGTCGAGGTCAAGGGCGAAGGCTGGCTGCCGTTTCGCGACGTGTTCGAACGCAATGGCCGGCCTGTCCGAGACCGTGAGGAGCGCCTTGCCGCGATCTTCCTGAAGGGCGGGGGTAACGCGTTCGAGCAGGCGCGCGCCATCATGAACGAAGGCGCGCGCTACAACATCGGCAACGTCAGCCGAAACATCAACACCCCTACGCTTGCACTCGCGTTCCTGACCGCGGAACATCGCCGTCGCTTCGAGTTCAAGCCTGGCAAACGCGATGAGTCGGATCCCGGCATCGAGGTCGAGTTCCGTGAAACGGCCCGCCCCACGTTCGTGGCGACCACGGGTGGCCGCGACCTTCCCGTCCGCGGGCGGTTCTGGATCAATGAAGCGGATGGAACGGTCCTGCGATCCGAGCTGGACGCCGTCGATACCGGCGTGGAGGCCCACATCACGGTCACTTACCAGAAGGACGAGAGCATCGGCCTGTTCGTCCCGGCTCGCATGGAGGAGCGGTATCGCCGCCCGCGCGATCCGCTCGAAGTGCACGGTGTTGCCACGTATTCGCGCTTCCGGCGATTCCAGGTCAGCACGAGCGAAGAACTGGCCAAATAGCTCGGTAGTACCTCGTGCCTGGTTCCTGGCCCTAGCCTAGAGCCCAGAGCCCGGAGACAGTATGATCGCACCCATGAGAAGAGCGCTGTTTCTGACCGCGGTCCTGTCGTTGTTCGGCTGTTCATCGGCCCCGGCCGCTCAGCAAGCGGCGGCGAGTGGAGACACCGCGGCCCGCGTCGGTGATCGGGTCATCAGCAACAAGGAACTCGACGATCGCTGGAAGGCGCTGGATCCCGCCGGTCATGCGGAGGCGCAGCAGAAATCGTACGACGGCAAACGGTCGGCGCTCGACGCCATCGTGGCGGAAGCCTTGATTGCCGAGGCGGCCAAGAAAAAGAGCATGAGCCCCGAGGCCTTCGAGCAGGCCGAGATCAAGGCGCGCATCAAGCCTGTCGGCGAAGCCGACGTCGTGACGTTCTACCAGTCGAACATCAACCAGATGCAGGGGCGGTCGCTCGAGGTGATGGCGCCCGCCATTCGAAGGTATCTGCAGGATCAGCAGACCGATACCGCGCGCACGGCACTCATTGCGGAGCTGCGCAAGTCGGGTCCCAGGGTCAGCGTGCTCTTCGATGCGCCGCGCTACGAAGTTGAAGTCACAGCCGCCGATCCAGCGATTGGTTCGTCCTCGGCGCCCGTGACGCTCGTCGAGTTCTCGGACTTCCAGTGCCCCTTCTGCCAGCGCGTTGCGCCGACGTTGAAGCAGGTGAAAGACACCTACGGCGACAAGGTGAGAGTCGTCTGGAAGGACTTCCCGCTCACCCAGATTCACCCGCAGGCATTCAAGGCGGGTGAGGCGGCGCACTGTGCGGCGGACCAGGGCAAGTTCTGGGAGTACCACGACCGCCTGTTCGCGAACCAGCAGGCGCTGCAGCCCACCGATCTCAAGAAGTACGCGGCGGACCTGGGTCTCGATGCAACGGCGTTTGCCACGTGCCTCGATACCTCGAAGCACGGAGAGCGCGTGCGCGACGGTGTGGCCGAAGGATCGCGGTTGGGCGTCAACTCCACGCCGACGATCTACATCAACGGGCGGGTGCTGTCGGGGGCGCAGCCCTACGAAGTCATTGCCTCTGTCATTGACGAGGAACTGTCCAAGAGCAAGTAGTCTCGTGCGGTCCGAGAGGGCGAAGGTTCGACGGTGCGAAGGTCCGGTCGGACGGTCCGGTGGTCGCGTCGGACGGTCCGGTGGTCGCGTCGGGCGGTCCGGACCGAACGTTCGGACCTGGGACCGGACCTTCGGACTTCGGACCGGACCTTCGCACCCTCGCACCGCCGCCCCTTCGGACCGTACGCTTACGGAATGAGCACAATCTTTCCCAGGGCTCCCGACTCCATGACGGCCACATGCGCTTTCACCGCGTCGCTGAGCGGCATTTCCTTGCCAATCACCGGGCTCAGAGAGCCGTTCTCGAGGCCGGCTCCGATGCCGGCGTGGATCTCCTCGAGATCGGCGCGAGTGATGTTGAAGAGCGTCATCCCCAGGATCGTGCCGTCGCGGCTCATCGCCTTGCGCGGATCGATCTCGACGCGTCCGCGATTGCCGATGACGACAATACGGCCGTGCGGCGCGAGCACGTCGAGGTCTCGATCGAGGTTGACGTTCGCAAGCATCTCGAGCACCACGTCCACGCCTCGGCCGCCCGTCAGCGAGGGGATACGTTGCAGGTAGTCAGCCTCGCGATGGTTCAGCACGTCATGTGCACCCTGTTTGCCGACGAGCGCCATGCCGTCGCCGCTTCCTGCGGTGCCGATCACGCGCATGCCGTGCGCGCGGGCGATCTGTACCGAGGCGATACCGACACCGCCACTGGCGCCGTGCACCAGGACTGATTCTCCCGGCCGTGCCTGTGCCCGCCTGAACACCGCCTGCCACGCCGTGGCGTAGGGGACACCAATCGCCGCGCCTTGCTGGAAAGACGCGTTCGTTGGCAGCGGGTGTGCCTGCCACTCCTCGCACAGAGCCGTCTCCGCGTATCCACCAATGACGGCATGAGCGTAGACGCGATCGCCGACGCGCAACCGCGTCACGTCGGGTCCGATGGCGTGAACGACGCCGCCGATATCAGCGCCTGGCGTGTATGGCAGTTTCGGCAGACGTGCGTAGGTGCCTGCGCGGATGTAAGTGTCCACGGGGTTGACGCCGGCGGCATGCACTCGAATCGTCACCTGTCCCGGCCCCGGCGCGGGCGCAGGTACGTCTTCGAACTTCATGACGTCAGGCGCGCCAAACTCACGCACGACGATGGCTTTCATCGAGTCTCCAGTCTTCGCGTCAGGAAAACAGCCGGTCGAAGTTGCCACCGAAGATCAGCGCCTGATCGCCTTCGTTGATCCCGGCCTCCGCGGCCGCGGCCCTTTGGGCGTCGAAGATGCCGCGCTGCCAGCCGCGGGGGAAGAACGAAGAGTCGGTCCCGAAGAGAAGGCGCGTGGGACCGAGCACTGACATGGCGGTCTTGAATACTCCCGGCAGCGTCCAGCCCGGAGCGTAACGAATCCAGTTGTTCGAGCTCGAGGTGTCGACGTGGATGTTGGCGCAGGCGTCAGCGGCCATCATCGTTTCGCGCAGCATCCCGGCACCGAAGTGCGGAACGATGAACGGTACGCGCGGAAACGTCAGCGCCAGCCGGGTGATGCCCAGTGGATCGCCGAGGCTCAGGTCGAATCGGCTGGGTAGCCCGAGCTTCTTCCGCACGCCGACTGACAGCACACCGCAATGGACGAAGACCGCTGTGCCGGGTCGCGCCGCTGCTGCCTCGACGACGCGTTCGATCCGGGGATCGCTCAGCGGCACGTGATGCATGGCGGGAAACAGGCAGGCCACGCGAAGACCGAGCGCCGTGATCGCATGTGTCACGCGGTCGACGGCATCATTGGCGGATGGGTCCACCATGAAGAAGCCGACGAAGCGGCTGGGATGTCGCGACACGGCAGCGGCCACGGATGCTTCGTCTCCCGGCACGCTCGCGATCAGCGCGGATCGCGCGACGTTGCGGGCGTCGAGCTCGCGCACCCATCGATCCGCGAGTGACTCGGGTGTGCCCGGATCGTCCCACTGAAGCTCCTGGCAGAGCGCAGCGACAGTATCTCCCTTGCCGCGCTGCCGTGAGAGTGCGGTGAAGAACTGGCTCGAGAAGAAGTGGCAGTGGCTATCGTTGAGCATCTCTTCAATCTGAGTGATTGAAGAGAATCCTATACGACTTGCTGGAGGTAACGGAGGCGACGGAGCAAACGGATCGCCGCGGAGACGCGGAGGGCACGTGTGGGCCGGCC
>JALDXQ010000190.1:0-13980 GCA_032156805.1 Acidobacteriota bacterium | reverse complement strand
ACGCGATGGCGGACACGGTCCGGCTTTAGCCGGACCTACTGGCTGGGTGCGGAGGCTTCGGGCACCGCCTCGGGAACCACCTCTGGGGCCACGTCGGTCGGCGGCGGCTCGGGAACCGCCTCCTCCTCCGGGGCAATGCCGGCGGGCGGGGGAGGCTCCGGCGCAGGAACTTTTCGTGCAGCTTCCCGGCGCCTGAAGAGGCGATCGACAAGGCTCGGTGAGCTGGCCGTCGGATCCCATCCGAGGCGGAGCACGGTGACCTGCACCTCTTTGCGTCCAAACTTCAGCGCCTCGTGACAACTCCACATGTACAGGTCCAAGACGCGACCCTGGACTTTCGGCCCAGTATCCATGACCGTGTAGACGCCGTTGTATCGCGTATCGCCCGCGCCAAGGTTCAGGACGCTGCCGACGGGAAGGAGGGTCGGGTCGGCGGCGGCGACACCCGTGCGGGCGACCACGCCGGATGCGGTCGTTGTCCCCTTGCAGTAGGCCGTCGCTGCAAACGGCAGCTGGGTTCCTGGGAGAGGAGGGCTCCCCTGGGCCATGGATTGCCACAAGGCACTGCGGGAATCGAATATCTCGGCCTCGTACATCAGGAGGAAGCCGACCACGGCAATCACCAGAACCGCAACTTTCCGCCACGTCGACCGCGAGATGACCCGCATCTTTTGAAAAAGAGGGCGACTGGGGACTCACCATCTATCGGAAGTGTTCGTACCCCTCCGGCAGATCCCGCTCGCCGCGCTCATCCTTGACCAGCAAGCGCGGTGCCCGGGTGACGATCCCAATTCTGGTTATCGGCAGATCGCCCAGTTGCCGCCGTACGTTCCTCAACCGACCAGCTTGCCTGGGGCGCGAGGTGAAAAGCAGCTCGAAATCGTCGCCTCCCCGGAGCGCAAGGTCAACTGGATCCCGACCGGTCCGGCTCAGCCACTCGCGCGACTCAGCCGTAAGAGGAATGGCAGCGGCGTCGAGTGTAATGCCCACCGAGGACGCCTGGGCAATCTGGCGGACACCGTCGGCCAATCCGTCACTGAGATCCATGCCGCTCGTTGCGGCGCGATTCCCGACGAGCAGCACACCCGCTCGAATGCGTGGATCGGGCATGAGGTACCGCGTGGCTCGCTGCAGTTCCTCGTCGACTGACCCGGCGTCGTTTGCACGGTTCATTGCGTCGCGCAGTCGCAGCAACCCGCAGGCGGCCTCTCCGAGCGTTCCGGTGACCCATACTTCGTCACCTGGCCGTGCGCCGGTGCGGGTGAGGATCTTGCGCCGATGCACGGAGCCGATCGCGGTGACGTCGAGCACCATCGGGCCCGGCGTGCGCGTGATGTTGCCTCCAATCAACGCCACACCGTAGCGTGCGGCCAATGCAAGCAGTCCATCGACGATGCGATCGAACGCCTCGAGCTCGAGCGAGTCGGGGAGCGCCATCGACAGCAGCGCGGCCCGCGGCCTGGCGCCCATCGCCGCAAGATCGCTGAGGTTGACGGCCAGCGCCCGATGCCCGATCGCCTCGGGCGGTACGAACCGTCGATCGAAGTGCACCCCTTCAACCTGCGCGTCCGTGGTCACCACCTCGAGCGCACCACGGACTGGCTCGATCGCTGCGGCATCGTCTCCGGGACCGACAACGATCCATGGAGCGGTGGTCAGCCGCGCCCTGATACGAGCAATGAGAGCGTGCTCACCGCAATCGGCTACTGTCTGAGGATTCAAAATAGGAGGGCGAAGAGCCCCGCTTTGCCGTGTGGGGAGGTCGAATGAACCTGCGAAAGCAGGTGGAGCCGCTGTTGTCGGCCGCGCTTCAGGCTTCCTCGAAGCAGAGGCGTGCACACCGCGCGACCTCGCGGCTCGCTTAGGTTGTTACGTTGGCTCAGACGAGCCTCCGAAAACCATCACGAGCAAAGCAGGAGCCTGTCGATCTTACTGTGCCCCTCGGGGAGGGTCAAGGCACGGACGCAGGAGCGTGCAATGAAGCGGACTTTTACACCGCACGCTTGGCGGCAACCTGCGCCAGTGCTTCGTCGACGAAGCGCTCGAGGCGCATCGCCCGCTCGTGGAAGTCGCCACTGGATACCGACTGCTGATCGCGCTGGCGGAAATACTCGTCGGCAATGTTGAGGGCGACGAGGATGGCCAGGCCAAGCAGGTCGCTCGTGGGCGCCGCATCGGAGGCGGCGCGCATCTTCTGATCGACGTAGGCGGCGAGCTCGGTGACGTAGCGTTCATCGAGCGCGCTGCGAATCGGGTAGCGCTGGCCTCCGATTTCGACGGTCACCACACTGCTCATGGTCGAGGTCAGTCGTTTCCTAGATCGCTTCCAGCTGCTGGAGCATCTCGGCGACGCGTGACCGGATCAAGTCGCGTTCATCTCTGAGCGCGGAGAGCTCGCTTCCATCGGCTTCGCTCTCAGCCAGGCGCGCACGCAGGCTGTCGATCTCGCGCGCGAGACGGCCGTTCTCTTCCGTCGCTTTCGCGTGGTCCGCTCGAAGCTGGGTCACGATGCCGACGAGCATCCGTACTTTTTCCTCGAGCCGATCGATCGGGTCGAGATCAGTTCGCGTCGCTACCGCCTGCTTGGCCATCCGGGTACGATCCTCTGAAAGTGATTGCTGTGTGCGGAGAGATGGTGCCACGAATGACTCATGCTGGCAAGGTGGCATCGCCACCAATCACCATCAATGCTCAGCGTTGTACCGCGCCGTGCGTGGATTTGAGTGCGGAAAGGACGTCGTCCATCGCGCTCTGAACCTCGGCGTCGGTGAGGGTTCTGTCGGCTGCCCTGAACGTGAGGCGCAGCGAGAGGCTCACCTTGCCCTCCGGGATGCCCTTGCCAGCGTAGCGATCGAACTCGCGGAGGTTCACGAGATGTGCGATGGCGCGTGCCGACACCGTGCCGCGAACGGCCTGGGCGGGCGTCGTGTCGTCGACGAGAATCGAGATGTCGCGATCGATGGACGGGAAGCGCGGGGGAGCCGACGCTTTCAGCGAAGTCCGCCGGAACTGAGCCAGCGACTCAACCTGTACCTCACCGACATAGGCCGGCACTTCTGCGGGCAGCCCCAGCAGTTCACCGACGCCTGGCGCCAGGCGACCGACGACTCCCGCGCGAACAGTGGCCGCAGAGCCGGCGGTCTGGCTCTTGTCACTGGCGGCAATCTCGGCTGCCTGCCCGGCAACGAGATACGCCGGAGGTGCCGTGAGTGGCTGAAGACGCACGGACGCATCGAACGTGTCGGCGAGCGTCGAGACGAAGCTCGTTGCGTCGAAGAAATCCGCGTCGCGCGTTCGCTCGCTCCAATGCGGCGTGCGTCCGGCGCCGGTCCAGATGAATGCAATGGCCTGTGACTCGCCGTCCTGGCGCGTGAAGCGATTGCCGATCTCGAAGAGCTGCACGTCGCGCTGACCGCGCCGGATGTTCCGGCCCGCCGACTCCACCAGTCCCGGCAGGAGCGACGGCCGCAGCACGGCGAACGCCTCGGACAGCGGGTTCACGATGGGCACAATCGCTTCGCGTGCGGCGAAGGCTTCAGCCGCCGGTGCGGACGTGAAGCCGAATGTCACGGCCTCCGAGAACCCTTGTCCGGTCGCGAGGGATCGAAGCTGTCTCGTCCGCGCGATGCGCGGATCCAATGGTGGCGGTGGGACAGTGAGTGCCGGGAACGTCGCCGGGATACGATCGAAGCCGCAATGGCGTGCGACTTCTTCAATCAGATCGACCTCCCGCGTCACGTCCACGCGGCGCGTCGGGACGGTGATGTCCCACCCGGCCTCGGCGTCGCGCAGCGCGAAGCCAAGTGCCTCCAGGACCCGACGGACGTCGCTATCGGAGATCGAGACGCCAAGCAGTCCTGCGATGCGGTTTCGCCGAAGCCTCAACACAGTCGGCTCGATACGGGCAGGGTAGCGGTCCACGACTGTGCCACGCGCCGTTCCCGCACCGATCATCTCGAGCAGTGCGCAGGCGCGCTCCATTGCCGTCACCGGAAGCCGCGGGTCCGTTCCCCGTTCGAAGCGCATGCTCGCTTCGGTCTTCAGTCCGAGTGCCTTGCTCGTTCGGCGTACCGACAGCGCATTGAAGTGCGCGCTTTCGAACACGATGGCTTTCGTCTCGTCGGTGACCTCGGAGTCGGCGCCACCCATGACGCCGGCGACCGCCACTGCACGTGCGGCGTCGGCGATGAGCAGCATCTCCGGCGACAGCTCGCGCTGCTTCCCGTCCAGTGTGCTCAACGTCTCGCCGGGCCGCGCCGTCCGTACTCGAATCTGACCGCCGGCAAGCTTTACCTGATCGAATGCGTGCATCGGCTGCCCCAGTTCGAGCAGCACGTAGTTGGTGATGTCGACGATGTTGCTGGTTGGCCGCACACCGGTGGCGCGCAGGCGCGACTGCATCCAGTCGGGTGAGGGCCCAATCGTCACGTCTGCGACCGCACCGGCATATCGTGGACACAGGTCTGGGTTTTCGATGATGACCTCGATGTCGCCCTGTTCGACGGTCTTGAGCGATGCGAGATGCAGTGCGGGCCCGCTTTCCCCGGCGGCATTCGCACGCCGGATCGACGTCGAGACGGCCGGGCGGCGCACCTGAAGACCGAACGCAGTGGCCACCTCGCGGGCCATCCCGCTCACTGACATACAGTCGGGGCGATTGCCAGTAACCTCGAAATCGATCACGGCATCGCCGTCGCCGAATTGCTCGATACCTTCGACGGCAAACCCGCGGACCGACATCGCGGCGGCGATGTCTTCCGGCCGGCCGGGTACGTCAACGAAGTCGCGAAGCCAGGAGAGCAGGACCTTCATGAGAACTGCTCGAGGAACCGCACGTCGTTCTCGTAGAACAGGCGGATGTCCTCGACGCCGTACTTGAGCATCGCCACGCGTTCGATGCCGATGCCGAAGGCAAAGCCGGTCACACGATCGGCGTCGTATCCGACCGCTTCGAAGACCGCCGGATGCACCATGCCGCTGCCCAGAATCTCGAGCCAGCCAGTCTGCTTGCAGATGCCGCAGCCTGCTCCGGCGCATTTGTGACAGCTGATGTCGACCTCTGCACTCGGCTCGGTGTAGGGGAAGAAGCTCGGTCGCAGGCGCAGCCGCACGTCGCCGAAGAGCGCCGTGACCATGGTCTGCAGCGTGCCCTTCAGGTCGGCCATCGTGATGTGTTCACCGACGACCAGGCCCTCGAACTGCTGGAACATCGGCGTGTGCGTCAGATCGAGGTTGTCGCGACGATAGACGCGCCCGGGCACGATGATGCGAACCGGCGGGGGAAAGGTCTTCATGTACCGGATCTGCATCGCCGAGGTGTGCGTTCTCAGCAACGTGGCTGCACGGACCTGTGCGCCGGGAACCTGTCCGCGATGCACTCCCCACGTTCCGCCGACGATCGGGCTCTCGAGATAGAGCGTGTCCTGCATGTCGCGGGCAGGATGATCGGGCGGCATGTTGAGCGCCTCGAAGTTGTGGAAGTCGTCTTCGACTTCCGGGCCTTCGAGGATCTCGTAGCCCATGTGGCTGAAAATGTCCTCGACCTGCTGGCGCACGAGCATCAATGGGTGTGGGTGGCCGACGGCCCGCGTTCGCGGGGGCAGCGTGACGTCCACCGCGTCGGCCGGCGGACGTGCGGCGGCGAGCGCCTGACGACGCTCCTCGACTGCCGTTTCGATCTCCTGCTTCAGCGTGTTGACCAGGGCGCCGAACTCGCGGCGGGCCTCGGGCGGCAGCGTGCCGAGCGTCTTCATCAGCCCGGTGACACTGCCCGATTTCCGGCTCAGGAACTCGTCAGCGAGAGCCTTGACGGCAGCGTCGGTCGACGCCGCCGCGAGGCGGACACGGAAGTCCTCTCGAAGACGATCTATCGTGTCCAGGCTCTGCTCGGTGTCTCGCGGCCTCTGTGTGTCGTAGTCCGGCGTCGACACAGATGGCAGGACTATGCGGCGGGAAGCGCGGACTTGGCTTGCGAGGCGACCTTGGCAAATGCGGCCGGCTGCGCGACGGCCATGTCCGCGAGCATCTTGCGATCGAGCTCGTTGCCAGCAGCCTTGAGACCGCGAATCAACTGCGAGTAGGTGAGCCCGTGCTCACGCGCCGCCGCGTTGATGCGGACGACCCACAGCCGCCGATACTCACGCTTCTTGTTCTTCCGGCCGACGTAGGCGTACTTGAGTGCGGTATCGACCGACTCTTTGGCCTGGCGATAGAGCTTGCTCTTCGTCTGGAAGAAGCCTTTGGCTCGTGTGAGCAGCTTCTTCCGCTTGGCGCGCCGGACTGTTCCTCGTTTTACTCGTGGCATTGTCTACTCGTCCTGTCAATCAGAACCCGGATCCCTTATAGGGCAACATCCTGTTCAACTTGGGGGCATCGCCCGGCGACACCTCCTGCGTCCCGCGCATGTGGCGCTTGGACTTCGTGGTCTTGCTGGTCAGGATGTGACGCTTGAAGGCGCTCGCCCTGACGATCTTGCCGGTTCCCGTTTTCTTGAAGCGCTTCGCGGCGCCGCGATGTGTTTTCAGCTTGGGCATCTTGTCTCTCGTTACGATTCTTCCGTCGCGGCCGCCTCACCGCCGTCAGCCTTGGCCCGCGGCGCGCTCTTGCGACTGGCGCGCTGGCTCAGGATGACGTGCATCTGGTTGCCTTCCTGTCGCGGGGACGTTTCGGCCAACGCGACTTCCGATAGTTCTCCGAGCAGCCGCTCGAGAATGCGCCGCCCGATTTCGGGATGCGCCATCTCGCGACCACGGAAGAAGATCGTCGCCTTGACCTTGTCACCTTCGCTCAAGAAGCGCTCGATGTGCTTCTTCTTGAACTGGTAGTCGTGCTCATCGACCTTTGGTCGGAACTTGATCTCCTTGACCTCGATCACTTTCTGGTGCTTCTTGGCCTCGCGAGATCGTTTCTGCTCCTGGTACTGATACTTCCCGAAGTCCATGATCCGGCACACGGGCGGCACCGCCGTCGGAGAGATCTCGACGAGGTCGAGCCCCTTCTGACGGGCGATGACGAGCGCTTGTGGCGGCGGCATGATTCCGAGTTGCTGACCGGTTTCGTCGATCACCCGGACTTCACGAACCCGGATGCGCTCGTTGGTTCGAACGCGGTCATCACGTCTGGGCGAGCGATCGAATGCGATAACGTCCTCCTCGGTTACAGACTCGCGGCCGGTTCTGGCTGCTCGGTCCGGCTCCTGCGCCGAACTTCCTCGAGCGCGTCGGCGATGAATGCATCAACCGGCCGCGCGCCGAGATCTCCCCCAGACCGGCTTCGCACGGCGATGGTCCCTTCGGCGGACTCCCGATCGCCGGCGACCAGCATGTACGGCACCTTCTGGAGTTGGGCCTCCCGGATTTTATAATTAATCTTCTCCTGGCGATCGTCTAACTCCACCCGCAGCCCGACGGCGGCCAAACGGTTCTGCACACTCACGGCATAGTCCCGGTGCCGGTCGGAGATCGGTAAAACTACGGCCTGGACTGGCGCCAGCCAGAGCGGCCACGCCCCCGCGAAGTGCTCGATGAGGAGCGCGATAAATCGCTCGAAACTCCCGTAAATCGCCCGGTGAATGACCACCGGCCGATGCTCGGCGTTGTCCGCCCCGACGTACTTGAGATCGAAGCGCTGCGGGATCTGGTAGTCGAGCTGAATCGTGGCGCACTGCCACTTGCGGCCGATCGCGTCGACGACGTCGAAATCGATCTTGGGACCGTAAAACGCGCCGTCACCCTCGTTCAGCGTGTACGGCTCCCCGACGGCATCGAGGGCGCGCTTCAGCTCGGCTTCGGCGTGGGTCCACTGCTCGATCGTGCCGAGATAGTCAGGCGGCCGGGTCGAAAGCTTCATCTCCGGCTTCATCCCGAAGTCGCCGTAGACCCTCTGAACCAGCCGCAGCACGTGCTCGACTTCGTCGCCGATCTGCGACTCCATGACGAAGCAGTGCCCATCGTCCTGGCTGAACTGCCGGACCCGCGTCAGCCCCGACAGCACACCCGAGGCTTCGTTGCGATGGAGCGGCGTCTGCTCGTGATAGCGAATCGGCAGGTCACGGTAGCTGCGCACCTCGCTGCCGAAGATGAGCATGTGGCCGGGGCAGTTCATCGCCTTGAGCCCCATCTGCTCGCCCTCGGATTCGACGAGGAACATGTTCTGCCGGTAGTGCGACCAGTGCCCTGACGTTTCCCACAGCGCCTTGTTGAAGACGATGGGCGCCTTCACTTCTGTGTAGCCGGCAGGGATGAGAACCTCACGCATGTAGTTGGCCAGCGTGTTGTACAGAATGGTGCCCTTGGGAAGCCAGAACGTGGCGCCGGGCGCCCACTGGTGGAACATGAAGAGTTTCAGATCGCGACCGAGCTTCCGGTGGTCGCGCTTCTTGGCCTCTTCAATGCGCGTGAGATGTTCCTTGAGCTCCTTTTCGGAAAGGAACGCCGTGCCGTAGACGCGCTGCATCGGCTGATTGCGCGCGTCGCCCTTCCAGTACGCATTCGACGTGGTGAGCAGCTTGAACGCTTTCAGCTTTCCCGTGGAAGGCACATGCGGCCCAACGCAGAAGTCGACGAAGGTGTCCTTGTCCTTGATCGTGTAGCAGGAGACCTCGCTCTGTCCCTCGGTCTTCTCCTCGATCAACTGCACCTTGAGCGGCTCGCCACGCTCGCGAAAGAAACGCTTGGCCTCTTCGCGCGGCCACATCTGGCGCTCGAAGACGAGATCCCGGTCCGCCAGCTCGCGCATCTTGTTCTCGATCGCCTCGAGATCCTCGGGCACGAACGGGCGCGGCACGACGAAGTCGTAGAAGAAGCCCTCGTCGGTTGGAGGGCCGATGCCGCACTGCACGCCGGGGAACATGTTGGTCACGGCAGCAGCCAGCAGGTGGGCCGTGCTGTGACGATAGAGCGGGAGTGCCTCTGCGGCGTTCTTCGACGTGATGATCTGCAGCGGCGCGTCGGCGGTCAGTGAATAGGAGAGATCGACGAGCCGGTCTCCGACCTTTCCGGCGAGCGCGGCCTTGGCGAGGCCGGGCGAGATCAACGTCGCGACGTCGGCAACCGTGGTACCCGAAGGCACACTTCGGCTCGATCCATCGGGTAGCGTGACGTTGACCTGAGACATTCGAAAGTGAAAAGGTCAAAGTTCAAAGTTTGAAAGTAGGTTGGAAGTAGGGTGGTACTTACTTCCCACTTTGACCTTTGAACTTACTACTTACTCATTTCGGGTGTGGTAGGCGCGGGTGGACTCGAACCACTGACCTCCTCCGTGTCAGGGAGGCGCTCTAGCCAACTGAGCTACGCGCCTGTCCGTTGCAAAAACAGGCGAAAACCCGAACCTCCAGTATAACGCAGCGAAGCGCTGCCGTGGAAGGTGGTTACGCGGCTTTCTTTTCCGCCAGGCGTGCGAGCGCGGCGTCCAGCGTGTCGTCCTTCGCGGGCGGCGCGCCGCCGAACTCCACGTCGGGCTGGCGAACCTGGACGTCCGGGGTCAGCCCGCGTTCGTGGATGCCGGCGTTGGCGGGGGTCAGATAGCGCATTGACGAGAGCAGCAGCCCGCTGCCATCCGGCAGCTTGACCAGTTGCTGACGCGCGGCGCGGCCGAGCGTGCGCTCGCCAACCATTTCGGCGCGGCCGTTGCCGTTGAGCGCCGCGGCAAAGATCTCGGCTGCCGCTGCAGTTCCCTGATCGACCAGCAGAATGAGTGGGGCGTTGACCGAGCCATCGCTCGGACTCGCGGTCACGGTTTCGCGCTGCGCCTTGGTCTGACGGATCGACAGCGTTCCACTCGGCACGAACAGTCGCGCCGCGGCGATCCCGTTGTCGTAGTCGCCGGTGGCAGTGCCGCGCAAGTCGAGGACGAATCGCGTCGCGCCTGACTTGGTCAGCGACTCAACCGCTTGCGTCAGCCGTGCCGGTGCCTCCTTGGTGAATTCGGGAATGCGCACGTAACCGGTCGACGTGTCGGCCATCCGTGTCGTGACGTCAACGGAAGACGGCTGCTCGCGGACGAGCGGCACTTCATGCGGATCGGTGGCGTTGTTGCGAATGACGAGCAGCATGATCTTCGATCCGACCGGGCCGCGCAGCAGGCGCATGCCTTCATACGCCGACATCTCACGCGTCGCGCGGCCGTCGATGGCGCGGATGTAATCGCCGGTTCGCAAGCCGGCTTTTGCAGCAGGGGAGCCGTCACGCGCTGATACCACGCGAAGGTAATACTGTCGCGTCAATTCCAGGCCGACATCCGCCGGACCGGCGCTCGAGTTCTGTTCAACGGTTTTGACGAGATCGGGCGTCAGGTAGGCGCTGTCCGGATCCAGGGCATCCGAGAGTCCACGCATCGCACCGCGCATGGCCTGCTGGATGTTCACTTCCTCGACGTAGTTGTTCACGACGTGCGACACGACATCGTCGAACACCCGCAGATGCTGGTACGTGTCGTCGCGCCCGCGGGCCTGGCCGAGGTAACCGCCGACGACGGCAAAAGCGATGAGAGGTGTCGAGACGGCCAGTATCCAGAGGCGAGTGCGTGAGGTCATGACTCGGGACCGCCCTTTACGTAGTGTCCGGGGTTGCTGGGCACCAAGCGCAACGCGCGAGGGCGCCAGCCGGACCGTCAATAATGCCTACCGTGGCTTGAGCCATTGTACGGGATTCACCGAACGACCGTCGATCCGCATTTCAAAGTACAACGTCGGCGGACCGGTCGGGGCCAGGCCGACCCTGCCCACCTCTGCACCAGCCTCGACCGCATTGCCCTGCTGGAGGGCCGTGGATCCCAGGTAGCCATAGAGAGAATAGCCGTTGCTGCCGTGGTCGAGGATGACCAGGGTCCCGAACCCGGTGAAAGGTCCTGCATAACCCACGGTTCCGCTGTGAATCGCCCGCACCGGAGCGTCTTCGTCCGACGTGATTTCGATCCCGTTTCTCACCGTTCCGCCAAGTCGGGCGGATGGCTGGCCGAACCCACCCGCGATGCGTCCCTGAACTGGCCACTCGAGGGCGCCCTGGAACGGGCGAAGGGGGACGGCAACCGGTTCGGTCGAGGGCTTCTCGGTCGAGAGCGCCGTGACCTGCTGCTGAAGCCTGGTGTAGGCCACCTGAAGTTCACCGACGTACTGCGCGTTCAGGTCGCGGCGTGAGTCGATCTGCCTGATCAGTTCAGCGGCCGATGCCACGGCGGAATCAGAAGCCGACTTCGCTCGCCGGGCATCCGTTGCCCGCGCCTGCAGTTCCTTTGCCTTCTCCTCGAACGCCGCCCGCTCCTGGCGCACGGCCTCGATCGTTCGACGATGCTCTTCAATCCGCCGTTCGTTGATGGCCGAGAGCGCCCCAACGGCCCGCGTGGCGCGGGCGAGCTCGCGAAGGTCGTTCGCACTGAAGAGCAACCGGGCATAACCGCTGCGCCCGCGCTTGTAGACGTCGACCAGTTGCGCCTTCATATCGGGCAGCTGGTTGATGCGTTGCAATTCGAGATCGGACAGGCGGCTCGTCGTGTCGTGCAGCGCACGTTCCGATTCAGCCATCGCGGCTTCAGCCTGCTTGAGCTGGTCGGCCTTGATCTGGCGATCGATCTCCCGCTGCCGGAGATCGCCGACGAGCGTCCGGGATTCACTCGCCAGCCGGTCGGCCTCGCGCTGAAGCGTGCGGATGCGATCCGAGATACGCTGCGCGTCCTCGCTTTCCTGCGCCGTGACGACCAGCGGCGCAAGGGCGGTTACGAGCAGAAACAGCGGTGCGAGAGTGCGCAGTGGCATTCGTGCTGGGGAGCGGTGCGAGAATTATACAGAGTGGGTCGCATAGCTGGACTGGACGTCGGGGAGCGACGCATCGGCGTTGCGGTCAGCGACGCGACGGGCACGCTGGCGCGCCCGGTGGGTGTGGTGCGTACGTCGGGCCTGAATGGAGACGCGCTCGACCGCGCCGCGGCCGAGATTGCGCGTCTGGCTGACGAGGAGGACGGCTTGATTGCGCTGGTGATCGGACTGCCGCGTCGTCTCGATGGGTCCGCCAACGACATGACCCCGCGTGTCGAAGCCTTCGCACAGACACTTGGCGACCGCACGTCCCTGCCCGTCGTTCTTCAGGACGAGCGCCTGACGAGCATCGAGGCCGAGACTCGGCTGGCCACTCGTGAAAAGGACTGGCGGGCGCGCAAGGCTCGCCTGGATGCGGCCGCGGCCGCTATCATCCTGCAGGACTATCTCGACAGCCGGCCGCCTGTGATGTCGGCGGCCGAGGGGCAGACCGAATCGTAGGCGGCCACTCGTGAAGAAGATTCTTCTTGGACTGCTCATCGTCGTCGTCCTCATAGCTGCTGCGGCCGCGGGATTCGGCATGTACGCGCTGAACCGGTTTCGGGAACCCTACAAGGGATTCTCGGAGGCGGAGCGATTCGTCGATATCCCGTCCGGGAGCGGCGCGGCGGAGATACGGCGGCGCCTGGTTGATGCCGGCGTGGTCTCCGATGAATGGGCGTTTCGAGCGGCTCTCGTCTGGACGGGGCAGGCACGGGCGCTGAAGGCCGGCGAATATCGATTCGATCGTCCGATGAGTGTCGTCGACGTGATCGAGAAGATCGCGCGCGGCGACGTGTACACACACCCCATTACGTTCCCCGAAGGGCTGACCATCCGCGAGATGGCCGCGATCTACGAGCAGAGTGGCTTTGGGACTGCCGTCGAGTTCACCGAGGCCGCGCGAAACGCGTCGCTCATCAGCGACCTCGATCCGGCTGCGAAAGATCTCGAGGGCTACCTCTTTCCCGAGACCTACACGTTGCCGCGGGGTACCCCGGTTGCGACGCTCGTCGCGCAGATGGTCGGCAGATTTCGGGACACGTACGCGGCCCTCGAGGGGAAGCGCAGCGGTGAGTTGGCTCTGTCGCTTCGGCAACTCGTCACACTTGCGTCACTCGTCGAGAAGGAGACCGGCAAGCCGGAGGAGCGGCCGCTCGTCGCCGCGGTCTACCGGAACCGGCTGACCCGCAACATGCTGATGCAGGCCGACCCGACGGTCGTGTATGCGCTGGTGAGAGCCGGGACCTACGACGGCAACATCAGGCGAGGGGATCTGGCTATCGACTCGCCTTACAACACCTATAAGTACCCGGGGCTGCCGCCGGGGCCGATCGCCTCACCCGGACGCGCCTCAATCGCAGCGTCGCTCGCACCCGCCGATGTTCCGTACCTGTACTTCGTCAGCCGCAATGACGGGTCTCATGCCTTTGCTGAGACCTTGACCCAACATAACGCCAACGTGCAGGAGCACCAGATCCAGTACTTCCGCAAGCAGCGTCTCGAGCGGCAGCGGCAGCGCACGAACTCCAGTCAGTAGCGCCCCCTTTCTTCCGACAGCCCCATCCCGTCCGTATTCCGAGTCGAGGGGTCCTGAGATTCGGAGTGAGCTGTGACAGGAGGGCGATCGTGTCGAAGCAGTTGCTCGTTGCAGTGATCATCGCGGTGTCGGCCGAGGCCGCCTTCGGGCAGGGTATTCCCAAGGAGTACCTGGAGATGCAGGCCGCGATGGCGAAATTTCAGGCGGCGTCCATCAAGCCGGGCGACGAGGCGCTCCCATGCGAAGCCCTCCACAAGGAACTCGTCACTCTGATGAATGCGCCGGCGGTTCAGGCGTATGCGGCCAGGAACGATGCTGCTGCTGCCAGACAGCTGGCTGCGATCGAGAAGTCCAAGGGGGCGATGTCGCCCGAGGCCGCGGTTGCACTCGCCGGGATGCTGGCGCCCGCAGCCGCAATGGGGATGACGCCCAACGCCGCTCAGAGCCAGCAGCTGGCTATGGAGCAGATGAAACAACTCACCGCGATGATGCCGGTCATGATGCGGAGTCAACGCGTGATGATGCTGGCCGCTGTGAAGAACTGCGCGTGGGCGACGGGTGGACTTGGAGCCTATCCCGGCGCCGTCCCGGGGGCCGTTCCCGGCGCCGCTCTGCCTCGTTAACGCACTGCGGTTGTCGATTGCTCACGGAG
>JALDXQ010000189.1:0-14041 GCA_032156805.1 Acidobacteriota bacterium | reverse complement strand
GCAGCCCCCCGGGCAACGAGATTCGCGCGGTCGAGTACCTCGAGCGGGTGCTCACACGCGAGGGCATTCCCTATCAAGTGTTCGCGAAGGATCCGCAACGGCCCAACCTTGTCGCGCGCATCAGGGGCAACGGGAAGAAACGTCCCATTCTCGTGATGGGACACACCGACGTCGTCACCGTCGATCCGCAGAAGTGGACCTTCCCACCGTTCGGCGCCACACGCGATGGAGGTTATGTGTACGGTCGCGGCGCCCTGGACGACAAGGACAGCGTGACCGCCGGCCTCATGTTGATGTTGGCATTGAAACGCACCGGCGTGGCACTCGATCGGGACGTGATCTTCCTGGCGGAAGCGGGCGAGGAAGGCGCGCCCGAGTTCGGCGCCCAGTTCATGATCGACACTCACTTCTCCGCGATCGATGCCGAGTACTGCTTTGCCGAAGGCGGCGGCATCGTCCGGACCGGCGGCAAGGTGACGCAGGCGAATGTCGGCACGACCGAGAAGGAGCCTCGCCCGATTGAGTTGATCGCGCGTGGTCCCGCCGGCCATGGTTCCGTGCCATCAAAGAACAACGTCGTGCCGCGCCTGTCGGCCGCGCTTGCGCGAATCTCAGCGTGGGTGCCGCCGCTTCAGATCAACGAGACGACGGTCGCCTACTTCCGCACACTGTCAACGCTGGTGACACCTGACGTGGCGCAACGATATCGCGACGTCCTGAACCCTGATCCCAAAGTGTCGGCCCCGGCCGCCGAGTGGTTGCTGGAGCATCAGCCTCAGCACTGGTCGATGCTGCATACGTCGCTCGTGCCGACGATCGTCGATGCCGGCTATCGCTACAACGTGATCCCGTCCGAGGCGAAGGCGGTCGTCGACGTGCGGCTGCACCCGGAGGAGGATCAGAAGACGTTCCTCGATCGTGTGCGGGCGGTGGTCGACGATCCGTCCATCGAGGTCCGCTGGTGGCGCGATCCCTATCGCCCGGCCGGCGCCTCTCGACTGAACACTGAGGCCTATTCGGTGCTGCAGGCTCAGCTCAAGGCGCACTACAACACGACGGTGCTGCCGATGATGGGGACCGGGGCAACCGACATGGCGCAGGTGCGCTCGAAGGGCATCCAGTGCTACGGGATTGGCCCCGCAGTCGACAGCGAGGACGCCGGCAAGGGCTTCGGCGCGCACAGCGACCAGGAACGAATCCTGGAAAGCGAACTGCACCGCTTCGTGCGACTCCAACACGACGTCGTGCTGGAACTGGCGCGGAGCCGGTAACGGTGTCAGGCAGTGAATCGTGAACGTGATCGCGCGCTGGAACCGGTAGGACGCCCGTAACCTGTTGCCCGTTAACCGATCAGCTGGTCATCGCTAGGCGCCAGTCGGCGTCGGCAGTACGCTCGATCGCAGGAGCCGTATGCTGACCGACCTTCTGCTGGTGCTCGTCCTGATCATCCTCAACGGAATCTTCGCGATGTCGGAGATCGCGATCGTCAGCTCGCGCCGGGCGCGGCTGACGCAGATGGCCGAGGCGGGCAGCGGTGGGGCTCGCCACGCGCTGGTCTTGGCCTCGGAGCCGACGCGCTTCCTGTCCAGCGTGCAAGTCGGGATCACCAGCATTGGAATCCTCAACGGTGCAATCGGCCAGGGCGCTATCGCCAGCCGTCTGCGCGTGTCCTTCGAACAAGTTCCCGCCGTCGCTCCCTATGCCGAGACGCTGTCGCTCGGAACCATGGTCGTCGTCCTCACCTACGTCTCGTTGATTCTCGGAGAGCTCGTTCCCAAGCGCCTCGCGCTCACCCGGCCCGAGGTCATCGCCAGCGCCATCGCGCGGCCAATGGAGGTGCTGGCGACGATCGCGCGGCCGATCATCCTCCTGCTCAGCGTCTCGACCGATTCGATTCTGCGCCTCTTCGGCGTGCGGCAGGTGAAGCAGCCGGGCGTGACGGTCGAGGAAATCAGGGTGATGCTCGAGCAGGGGGCGGAAGAGGGGGTGTTCGAGCCGACCGAGCGCGAACTGGTCACCAATGTCCTCAACCTCGATGACCGGCACGTGGGCGCCGTGCTGACACCACGATCGGATGTCGTCTACATCGACGTCCGCGATTCGCTCGACGCCACCCGTGCGATGTTGCGAGAGCAGATGCACGCGGTCCTGCCACTGTGCGATGGCGGTCTGCACAAGGTGTTGGGCTTCGTCCACTCTGTAAAGGTGCTCGACCGGATGGTTGAGACTCGCGAGCCCAATCTCGCCGAACTGGCCGAACCGGCGCTGTTCGTGCCGGAAACGATGACGGTGATGAAACTGCTGGAACAGTTCAAGCGGAGCCATCTGCCGATGGCGCTCGTGGTGGACGAGTTCGGTGATGTGATTGGCCTGGTCAGTTTCACCGACGTGATTTCGTCGATCGTGGGTGAGCTGCCACTGGAGCCCGGCGAGGAGCCGTCAATCATCAGGCGGGAAGACGGGAGTTGGCTGTTGGATGGGTCGTTGGATCTGGACACCGCCTTGCGGGCGCTCGATGCCGAGAAGATACTGGGCGATCAGGATCGGCAGCACTACCATACGCTGGGAGGTCTGGCGATGCTCGCGCTCGGGCGGGTGCCGAAGACGGGCGACGTGTTCGAGAGAGGCGACTACCGGTTTGAAATCGTGGACATGGACGGCAATCGCGTCGACCGTGTCCTGGCGATGCGCAAGTCGTCCGCGTCAGGGAAGAGCGACTGAATGCAGGCTTCGACCGCCGTCAAATATTTCGTCGTCGTTGCCGCGAGCGTCCTCGGTGTCGTCTCCGGGCGACCACTGCAGGCGGAAACACCCAAGCCGTGTGCGCCGCCTGGCATCGAGCGGCGGCAGGGCACCACCGCGCCGGACCAGTCGTCGCGTGTCTTCACGATCGCGAGCCTGAATCTGGCGGGGCAGCCGGATATCGCCGACGCGCTGATCGAGTGGACGCACGGGCGGAAGATCGACATCCTCCTGCTTCAGGAGGTTGGACATTCGTCGCTCGACGGCGGTGCGTTCGTGGCGGCCGTGAGCGGCCGCCTGGGGTTTCATTCCGCGTACGCGCCGGCCAACCGCATGGGGGCGACGCACACCCAGGGGCTTGCGATTATCAGCCGTTATCCTCTCGAAGGCGTGGAGGTCCTCCCGCTCGCCTACCATCAGCTGCGCTTCAGGTCGCGCTGCCGGATTGCCGTCCTGGCCACGACGACGATCGCCGACGGCGCACTTGAACTGGGCAACGTGCACCTCGATACCCGGATCAACAGCAAAGAACGCGTGGCACAACTCACCCCGGTGCTCGACGCGCTCGATGGCAGTTCAGCTGCGCAACTCATCGGCGGTGACTTCAACACGATGAACATCCGCTGGTTTCGAACGATGTGGCCCCTCGTCTTCCTGCAACGGCAATCAGCGGCGTTGGCGGAGAGTTTAGGTACGGTCGGATTTCACACGCCATTCAAGGGCACACCGGCAACGTTCAAGTTCCTCAACCTGCCATTGCGGCTGGACTGGCTCTATCTGAAGCGCTTGCAGCCGCTCGAGTGGAATGTCGACTCGGTCCCCCTGACGGATCACCGCGGGGTGTGGGCTCGCGTGACGACGTTCTGACTCGATCGGGCTATTGAAAGTGCTTCGTTGACTGCTCGTTCTCGAGGCAGATGAACTCGATCAGCTCCGTGTCCAGCATCACCTCGTTCTTGACCGTCACCGTCCACGGTCGCGTATACGCCTTGGGATCGTCCACCGTGACTTCGATATCGAGATTGCCGTAGTTCACGCGCGTGAAGCGCTCGGTGATCCTGGCAGCGTCAGTCAACGGGCTGCCCTGGACATCGAGCCATCCGCCATCGCGGAAGCCACTGCTCTCCACGACGAGCGTATCCCCCACCCATCGGCCAGTGGAGTAGCCGAACCACCACGGCTGCGGGTCGTTGTTTGGAAGAGGCCGACCATCCAGGAAGATCTGACGGATGCCGGCGTTGCCTTCGTAGAGGATCACGATGAGCGACGACGTCTGAATGATCTTGCGCGGCTGGGGATGCGTCGCCAGCTGCATGTTGCCCATCGGCAGGCAGTGCGCGTCGGGATTGTCTTTCATGTTGTCGGCCATGCGCTTCTTCAGGAGCTGTTCCGCCGACGGTTGAAAGGGCAGCCCTCCCTGAACCCCTGAGCCGATGTTGAAGAACAAGCCGGGTCCTCGTGGAAGCACAGCCGGCGTGCCTGGTGCTCCACCAGTTCCGCTGACGCCGCTGCCCGCACCAATCTCGCGCCAACCCGGGTTGGACCAGATTCCCGAGAGGTCGGGCTTGCCGTCAGATGCCCGCGGTGCCGGTGCCTGAAGATTCGGTGTGCCGTCGGCCGTGCGCGGAACGTTGGGCGTCGGGAAGGCAGGCCATTGCGCCGAGAGAGGCGCAGCAAAGCTGCCAATCAGTGCGATCACTCCGGCGGCACACCGGCATCTTGCCATGGCTGACTCTCCTCGGCGCCGGATTATAGCGTTGCTGCCGAGCGTGGACGCGGTCCACTCGAGATGCCCGCAGAAGCTCATGGCGGAGGCGGTGTCACAACCGCGAAAGTCATCCGTCTTGGATGTTGGAGAATGTAGATGTGAACGTCGACGGAGTCTCTCTGACCGCCTTCGAGGCGGTGCGAGGTCGTCTCTTCGGCCTCGCCTACCGAATGCTCGGTGCGCGCGCCGACGCCGAAGATCTCGTGCAGGAAGCGTACGTTCGCTGGCACGAGGTGGACCAGGACACGATTGACAACCCTGAAGCCTGGCTCGTGGCGACCACGAGCCGGCTCGCCATCGATCGCCTCCGTCGTCTCAGGACCGAGCGCGAGGCCTACGTTGGGCAATGGTTGCCGGAGCCGATTGTGACGCACGAACCGCCCGATCGCCATCTCGACCTCGCCGACGATCTCTCGGTCGCGTTCCTCATGCTGCTCGAGCGCCTCGCCCCGGAGGAACGCGCGGCCTTCCTGCTGCACGACGTGTTCGACATCGGCTATCCCGAGATTGCATCGGTCATCGACCGCAGCGAAGCGGCCTGCCGCCAGGTCGTTCACCGGGCGCGCGAGCGCGTGCGCGGTGAACGCAAGCGATTCGAGGTGACCGAGTCGGCGAAAGAGGCGCTCATTCACCGGTTCATGGCGGCCATGAAGGCGCGTGACGAACAGACGCTGCTCAGTCTCTTTGCTCCCGAGGCGATCTGGACCGCGGATGGCGGGGGTAAGGCTGGTGCCGGGCTTTATCCGATTGTCGGCGCAGAGCGCATCACGAGACTGGTGCTCGGGATCTGGAGCAGGTTCTGGGAAGGCCACCGCACGCTCGACGTCGCCACGATCAATGGCGAGACCGGTATGGTCCTGCTGTCTGGCGATCAATTGACCGCAACGCTGTCGATTGCGACTGACGGCGAGCACATCCTTGCCGTCTATGCAGTCGTGAATCCCGACAAGCTCCACTGAACGCCACCGTAGTGTCCGGCTTCGGCCGGACCTGTCACAACGTCCATGGTCGTCCGTCTTCGGTTCAGGAAGCAGGAACAGAGAGGAGACGGTCATGAAGCCACGTATCGACATCACCAGACACGTCAATTCGGGAATGGGTCGCGCGATCCTCAACCTGTCGGGCGAGGTGGGCAAGCACATCGACCCACGTCTGTTTTTATTGGTCGAGATCCGCGCATCACAGATCAACGGCTGCGCGTACTGCCTCGACATGCATACCAAGGATGCGCGCGCGGCCGGTGAAACGGAACAGCGCATCTACGCGCTCAACGCATGGCGCGAGACGCCGTTCTTCAGCGATCGCGAGCGCGCCGCACTCGAGTGGACCGAAGCCGTGACGCGAATCGCCGACACCCACGTGCCAGATGAGATCTACGAGCGCGTGGCCGCACAGTTCGATGAGGATGAACTCGTGGCGTTGACCTTTGCCGTCGCCGTCATCAACAGCTGGAACCGCCTGGTGACGTCGTTCCGCCCGCTGGTCGGTACGTATCAGCCGAAGAGAGTTCATGCAACGGCGTAAATGCGGATCACACCCGCTTCGGAGCAACGGCGCTATGCCGGTTTTCGATTGCGTGTTAGTGACGACCGCCAACGCGCTGCACGACCTCTGATGCATCGAAGAGCGCGCGCAAGCTGTCGTCGGGCAGGGACTGGCGAATGCGATCGATTGTGGTACGCGCCTGCGCGGCGAGTTCATCGCTGCCATCCAGATCGATCAGCGCATCGAGCGTCAGCAACAGGAGCGCCGGATCGGCGATGGCGTCGGCAATCTGCACGGCCCGGCGGGCATCGGCGATCGCGCTCCGTGTTTGTCCCCTGGCGTGGAGGCTGCGCGCCCTCGTCATCAACCCCAGGGCCTCGTATTTGGGTCGTCGTCTTGCCTGGCTGGCGTCGATTGCTTCACCCGCCGCCGCGATGGCATCGTCGATCGCGCCGCGCGCCAGCGCCAACTCTGCCCGCGCCTCAGCCAGGCGCAACTGCCAGAGCCATTGATGCCATCCGCCGGTCGCGGTAGCGCCGGCCACTGTCTGTTCGAGGAGCTGCTCGGCCGGCCCCGGGTTGTGGCAGCGGGCGTACGCCAGCAGGGCATCGATGTTCGAGCTGATGAGCGGTGGCGCGAATGCGGCGCTGCGAGCCAGCTCTCGCGCTTCAGCGCGAAGGCCGTCTGCTCCTTCGTAGTCGAAGACGCTGAAATGCAGACCGGCCGTCATGGCGGTTGTGCGTGCCAGCATCGAATGGGCCCCGTACTTGCGCCCGAAAACCCGGGCCTCCTGGAAGATCGCAGACGCCTCGGCGTATCGTCCCGAGCCCATGAGGTTCAACCCGAAGTGTGACAGCGAATACATGATGAGCGTCGTGTCGCGCGACGACCGCGCCGCATCCGCTCCGTCAGAAGCAATCACCAGCGCTTCGGGTGAGCGGCCCGCAAGATACAGCGAGAGCGGACCGAGCATGTGCGTGGCAGTGGTGACGCCAGGCGCGAGCGTCAGCACCTGGCGATCCTTCGAGATGGCGTCGTCGAGGTTGCCTCTTGCCTGATCGGCGCGCGCGAGCCAGGCGAGCGCGTGTGCCCGCAGATCGGGCCGTTGCAGGCGCTCGGCCAGCATCATGGCTTCAGTGGCCCATCGTTCGACCGGTCGAATGTCGAACAGCAGGAACAGCGCCCGTGCCAGCGACAGCATCAGCTCGCATCGGCGAACGGCCTGTTCCGGATCGAGATGACGAAGCGCCGTCTCCAGTTCCCGCACTTCCATCGTCCATTCGCCCAGCGCATCGAAGGCGCGGGCACGACGGGCGTGCAATTCGACGCGCAGGCGCTCGACCTCGGCGTCGGTGGTCCTGAGCTCGAGTGACTGCAGTGCCATGCCGAAAAGCCGAATGGCTTCTTCGTGCGCCAGCGCGTCGGCTGCCTGCTCACCGGCGCGCGTGGAGTACTCGACGGCTTTGTCGATCGAGCCGGCCGACGCCGACTGCGTGAAGTGATAGGCGAGCTCGGCCAGGCGAGGCGGCAGGGCGCGTTCTTGTGCGAGGAGCTCGAGCGCCTCAGCGAGACGACTGTGCAACCTCACGCGACGCGGCGAGCTCAACTCGCCATAGAGCGTCTCGCGAATGAGTGCGTGAGTGAATGCGAAGCGTCCATGCGCTTCCTGCGGCTCGCCGACAAGCTGGGCGCGCGCTGCCTGTTCGAGCGCGTCAATGACCTCGTCTTCGCTGAGGCCGGCCACCTGCTGCAGGATGGCGATGTCGAATTCGCGGCCCATCGCCGCCGCGACAGACAGGACCCGATTGCACGCCTCGCTGAGCCTGGAGAGCCGCCGACCCACGACCTCCTTGACGCCTTCGGGCAGGCCAAGGCGCGAGATCTCCATGCCACGGCCTTCCGGCGCCAGCTGACCGATCGCGCCGCTCTCCTTCAGATGCCGCAACATCTCGGTCGCGAAGAATGGGTTGCCCTCGGTGCTCTCGGCGACGAACCGTGCCAGCTGCGGCGGTGCGTCGCGCCCGACCATGCCGGCGACGAGACCTCCAATCGTCGCGACGTCGAGTCCGCGCAGCGACAGGCGCGTCACGTTGTGTTCGCCGCGCAGGGTCGTGAGCATGTCGGCAAGCGGATGCGATCGAGTGAGCTCGCTCTCGCGGTAGGTCGTGATGATCGCGAACCGCGCGGCGCCAGCCGATCGCATGACATGGCGGAGGAGCAGCAGCGTCGTCTTATCGGCCCAGTGGAGATCATCGAAGATCAAGAGGAGCGGCTCGCGGCGCGACGCCGTGGACAGCATCGCCGTCACCGCCTCGAACAGCCGATATCGCTGTGCCTCCGGGCTCATCGCCGGTGAGCTGTCGAGATCGGGCATGCGCCGGCGCAATTCGGGCACGAACGCACCGAGCTCCGCCCCGCCGCCAGCCGCGGACACCTGCGTTCGCAAATCGGACTCGTCACACGCGCGGATGTACCAGTTCAGTGATTCGACGAAGGGCTGATAGGGGACGAGTGATTCCTCGTCACTGCATCCCATCAGGATGGCAGCGCCTTCCTCGGCACGCGCGCGCGCGAATTCCAGCGACAAACGCGTCTTGCCGATGCCGGGCTCGCCTGCCACGAACAGCAGCTGCGGGCGTCCGCTTGTCGCGCGCTGCCATATCGTCTCCAGTTCGTTGAGCTCGCGCGCCCGCCCGACGAACTCGACCGCCGGGGGCGCGACGAGTTGGGGCGGCAGCGGAATCCGCGACGAGTCACGCGCAACCTGAGCCTCGTCGGCACTCTCCTGGACCGGCGCGGCAAATCGATAGCCACGCTTGGCGACGGTCTGCAGGTAATCCGTCCCATCAGGTGACGGCCCGAGCAGCTGACGCAGTGACGAAATCGCCCGTGTCAGGCTGCCTTCCTCGACGGCGACGTCGCCCCACACCACGTCGAGCAGGTCCTCTTTCCGCAGCAGGTGCCCGGCCTGCTGCACCAGCGCCGACAGGAGGTCGAAGAGTTTCGGGGGAAGCGGGACGGGTTGTCCGTCACGACGAAGGAGTCGTTCGTTGATGTCCAGGCGGTAGGGCCCGAACGTGTACTGGCGCGGCGCGCTCATCCGATTAACTTCACGAATTCATCCGAACGCGGTCAGGACTTCACGTGCGGCCGTCGACGATCGTCAAGGCGCTGATTTTATAGGAGGATCGATGACGACTCTACGCTGCTATGTGTCCACCGTCTGCACCCTGGCGACGGTCGTGCTCCCGGCGACCCTGGCCCACGCGGACTCGGTGCTGGACTGGAACGCTCACGCCGCACAGGCGATTGTCACCGTTGGCGGCCAGTCACCGCCGCGCGCGTTCATTCGACTGGCCATGGTGCACCTGGCCATCTACGACGCGGTCAACGCGATCGAAGGTCAGCCTTTCAAGAGTTATGCGAGCACACCGACTGTAACTCTGCCGGCGTCGGCCGATGCGGCGGTGGCCAGCGCGGCTCACGACATTCTCGTGGCGCTCTTTCCCGGGCAGAAGGTCGACCTCGATGCCAAGTACGACGCGGCGATCGGCGCGCTTCCGAACGACGCGGCGAGGGCGAACGGCATTGCGGTTGGCCAGCAGGCGGCCGCAGCGATTCTCGCGGCCAGGGCCAACGACGGACGCGACGGAACCGTGACCTACGTCCCGGGGTCCGGCCCTGGCGTCTGGATACCGACGCCGCCGGCATTCCTGGGAGGGCTGTCGCCGGAGACGCCGCAGGTGCAGCCGTTCACGTTGCAGACCGCCTCACAGTTCAGGCCGGATGGGCCGCCCAGCTTCCACAGCAAGCGATGGACGCGCGACTACAACGAGGTGCAGGCGTTCGGTCCGCTGGTCGGGAGCGCTCGCAATGCCGAGCAGACCGATATCGGACGCTTCTGGGGCGACAACCCTCCACTGCAGTGGAACCGCGCGTGGCGCGCGCTGTCGGTCGGGAATTTTCTCCGGCTTGCTGAGAACGCGCGTTACTTCGCGATGCTTGCAACCGTATCCGCGGATTCGCTGATCGCCTGCTGGGACGCCAAATACCACTACAACTTCTGGCGGCCGGTGACGGCGATTCGCGCCGGTGACAGCGACGGGAATCCCCACACCGCGCCACAGGCTGACTGGATCGGTCTCGTCGTGGCACCCAATCATCCCGAGTATCCGGGCGCGCACGGATGCGTCAGCTCCGCCATCACCGAGACGCTGGCATCGTTTTTCGGCACCGACGAAGTCTGCTTCTCGATCGACAGCAACGTCGCTGGCCTTCTCAGTCCCGTTCGCACCTACGAACGCTTCTCTGAAGCGCTGCGCGAAGTCATCGATGCCCGGACGTACGGTGGGATGCACTACCGCAACTCCTCGCGCGTGGGGGCGGATCTCGGTAAACAGGTGGCGCGATACATGCGGAGGCATAACTTCCGCAAAACAGGGTACGGCCCTGATACGCAGTAGCAGCGGCAATTCGGCTGCGGATTATTTCAACGCGCCAGCCAGCAAGTTGCCAACGTTGGCGCCGCCGGATTTGGTGACGAACGAGGTGAGCACCGGAATCGCCTTGCTGACCATATCCGGGCTCAGACCAAGCTTCGAGAACGCGCTGGCGGCACTGGCCAGGCCGCCAGCCGAGCCACCCAACAGTCCAAGGCCACCGGTGGCTGCGCCGAGCGCGCCACCCCCACCGGTCGGCGCTGCCTTGAGCAGCAGGTCCATGCCGGGCACGGCGCCGGCGACTTGTGAGAACTGATCGGCCTGAAGACGCGACTTCGCGACACCGAACAGCGCTCCGGCTGCACCTGCGGACTGTTCGGGTGTGGCGCCCATTTCCTTCGATAGCGCGCCGATCAGGGCGGGGCTCGCGTTCGCTGCAGCTGCCGCCGCTTCTGTCTGCGCCTGGCCCGGTGTTGCGGTTAGGATGAGCAGGGCGCACACCATTCCGAGACAAGTTCGTGTCATGCCTGGCCTCCGTGATTCACGCTGGCGTGCGTGCAATGCAGAGTCCATCCGTTCTCGTGCAATCCGTGCGACAGTTTGACGTTCGATTCATTGACCCCCGCGATATGACGCGGGACATCGGCGAGGAGCTGGCGTCCTCAGCTATGCCATGCGACGCAACCGATACACAATTCTCGCGAGGCGCCTATGGCGATCATGTCGCGTCGATGGTGAACCAATGCCTTGTCGTTGCACATCACTAAGCGCGGTCTTGGTTGTCACGCTGATCGCTCTCTTTCAGACTGTCGAAGCCAAAGCACAAACGCCGCCCTCGCGGCCGCGTGTTGGGATTGCTCTCGGGGGTGGCAGCGCTCGTGGACTCGCGCACGTCGGCGTGCTGCGGTGGCTCGAAGAGCACCGTATCCCGATCGATGTCGTGGCGGGAACCAGCATGGGCGGGTTGATCGGCGGGTCGTACGCGACCGGGATGACGCCGGATGAAGTCGAAGGCATGCTGGCGGAGATCGACTGGACGGTCATGTTCGACAGCTCAGACTTTCCGTTTCAATCTGTTCGAAGAAAGCGCGACTCACGCTCGTATCCGGCCTACCTGGAATTCGGCCTCAAGGGCGGCTTCACGGTTCAGACATCGCTCAATGGTGGTCAGCAGGTCGATCTGCTCCTGCACCACGTGACGGCGCCGTACTACGCCCTCGAAACCTTCGATCAGTTGCCGACACCGTTTCGCTGCGTGGCTTTCGATCTGCTGACCGCCAACCGGGTCGTGCTCGATCGCGGCTCACTGGCGCGAGCGATGCGCGCGACGATGTCACTGCCGGCGGTGTTTCCGCCGGTGGCGATGAACAACCAGGTGCTGGTGGACGGCGGCGCGGTGGACAACATCCCCGCCGATGTCGTCCGCGACATGGGCGCGAACGTGGTGATCGCCGTGAATGTCGGAGACCTCTCTGACAAGAGCCGGATCGCTGGCTCGATGCTCGGCGTCGCCAGCAGCACGATGGACGCGATGATGCGTGCCAATACCCTGAGAGGCATGGCTGTCGCCGACATCGTCATCAACGTGCCGCTCGGAGAGTACGGATCGCTCGACTGGCGGCGATTTCGCGATCTCATTCGCGAGGGATATGACGCGGCGGAGGCGATGAGCGCCGAGCTGCTGCCCCATGCTGTTGACCAGGCCTCGTGGGATGCCTGGCGTCAGTCGCGTGCGGCCGCGCGGCGAACATCGCTTCCAATGCCGACGTTCCTCGAGATCGATGGCGCGGGACGTGTCGATGCCGGGATCATGCGGCGCGAGTTGGCCGATCAGATCGGCCGCGCGCTGAATCTGACTGCGCTCGAGGCCGATCTGACCGAGCTCGGTGGGCTGGGTCGCTACGAGTCATTGACGTGGGAGATTGTCGAACGTGATGGGGCGCAGGGGTTGCTCGTTCGTGCGCTGCCGAAGTCGTACGCGCCACCGTTCCTGTTTCTCGGAATCAGTCTCGAGGACACCACATCGAACTCGTTCCGGTTCGGACTGAGTGGACGCTATCTTGCCTTCGACGTGGCAGGATCAGGTTCAGAGCTGCGCCTGGACGTGGCCGTGGGATCGGATCCCTCGGCAGGAGCCGCGCTCTACTATCCTCTCGGCAGCACGCCGTTGTTCGTCGAGCCGCTTGCGGCAATCGCGTCACGTTCGCTCAATGTCATCCAGGATCACACGGTCATTGCTACCTACGATCAATCCCGGGCGCTGCTCGGCGCTGACGTCGGGGTGAACGTCGGGCGGATCAACGAAGTCCGGGCCGGCATGCTGTGGGGACACATCGACACCGAGGTCAAGATCGGCAGCCCCGACCTGCCGTCAGTGACGGGGAAACAATCGCTCACGCGTCTCGACTGGACTCACGATTCTCAGGACAATCCCATCGTTCCTTCCCGCGGCGTCCACGCGACCGCCGAGTTGCGACACTACCTCACGTCCCCGATGCCGGACGTCGAGACCGATCGTTCAACAGAAGGCGTCACGCAGTTCGAGGCAGGTGGGTCGTGGGCGTGGTCGCTCGACCGAAGCGCCCGCAATCGCCTCTTCGCGCTCGGCGGCGCGGGCACCTCGTTCGGTGATCGTCCGCTGCCGACGGAGCAGTTCGCGCTCGGCGGTCCGTTCCAGTTGAGCGCACTCGACGGTGGCGAGCTGAGAGGCGACAACTTCGTGTTGACGACCGGCGGCTACCTTCGCCAGGTAGCGCGCCTTCCGGATTTCATGGGTGGCGCAGTGCTGGCCGGTGCCTGGCTCGAGTTCGGGTCGGCGTTCGACGACTGGTCCACGGCGATGTTTGAGACCGACTTCAGTCTCGGCATGATTGCGGAGACGCTGCTGGGACCGGTGTTCATTGGCGCGAGCGCCGGGTCTGACGGCGCCTCACGCTTCTACGTGGGCATCGGCCGCATCTTCCGGTGAGGCAGCGAGCCAACTGCCAAAACTGCAATTCCCAACGTCCAGGGTCCCGTGTGGTGGAGGCAGGACGAATGGCAACAGAGACCGATCGCACGCGACGTCGATTGCTGATGGACGACGCCCTCGCCCTCCTTGCGCGAACGCCGCCGACGCTCGACGCGCTTCTCCGCGGGCTGCCGGACCCGTGGATCGCGGCGCACGAAGGTGGGCAGACGTGGAGTCCGTTCGACGTCGTTGGACATCTGATTCACGGTGAACGGACCGACTGGATACCGCGCGCCCGGATCATCCTCGAACACGGCGAGGCACGCGCCTTCGATAAGTTCGACCGCTTCGCGCAATTCGACGTCTCTGAAGGGCGAACGCTGGGCAGCCTGCTCGATGAGTTTGCGTCGCTGCGCCGCGAGAACCTTCGCGAGCTCGAGTCGATGCGGCTGACCGACGCCGAACTCGAGCGTCGTGGCCGGCACCCCGAATTGGGTGTCGTGACGCTGCGACAGCTCCTGGCAACGTGGGTCGCCCACGACCTCGATCACGTCGTGCAGGTCTCGCGCGTGCTCGCGCGGCAGTATTCGGATGAAGTCGGTCCGTGGCGGGCCTACCTTCGCGTCATCAGCGGAAGCCAGGGATGATGCCGGGTCC
>JALDXQ010000188.1:0-14067 GCA_032156805.1 Acidobacteriota bacterium | reverse complement strand
AAGGAGCAGAGTGTCGCAATTCTGCAACCCACGTCAGCCGGCGTACCGAGCCGCAACGACTATTCGGAGATTGCCGGCGGCGAGACCCGAGTGGCCGGATTCGGCGTGTTCGTCTCCGACACCGACGTGCTGTCGCACAGCGTCGCGCTCGACGGCCGATCGTCTGTCGACCTGTTTCTTGGCGGCGGGGCTACCGTGCGTGCAGAGTTGGTGGCGTATGAACCGGCGACAGGGCTGGTTCTTCTCCGGACAGCGCCGTCGGGACGTACGCCTGCCACCTTCGCGAACGAGTCCCCGGTGGCGGGCGCGCTCGCAGTGGGAGTCGGTCGCTCGGAGGATCGCGATGTCGCCGTACCAGTCTTCGTGACGAGTGTGGCTGCCAACCGCTACACGATCGGTGCGGTGAATGAGTCTCTTTCGCCGGGCATGCCGGTCTTCAACCTGGCGGGTGAGCTGTTCGCGGTTGCCGCGCCAGACGGCCGTGAAGTCCAAGCGCTACCAGTCCGCGAAGCAGCGCAGCGATTGATGTCCCGCGCTGCGAGGGGAGAGCGCCGTTCGTCGTTCGGACTCGGCTTCCAGGCCCCCACGGGATCGTTGACCGAGGCATTCGGGACCGAAGGCGTGGTGATCACCGAGGTGATCCCAGGAGGGCCGGCGGACGCAGCCGATATTCGTGTGGGCGACGTGCTGCTGGCCGTAGGGGATGTTTCAATCGACTCCGGTGAGGCGGCCACCCGAGCTTTCAGTGAGGCGAGCGTCGGGACAGCAACGACGGTGCGCGTGCGGCGAAACAATCGGGTCAGCGACATCGCGGTCACGCCGGCACTGGCGTTTGAGGTTGCGGCGCTCGCTCGTACGCGCGACAGTGTTTCGGGGCCGGAGGCACGGGCGCTATTTCCTGCCGCGGTTCTCGATACTTCCGCGATTCCACCGATGGCGCAGGTTCTCAGTGTCAACGGGCGCACTGTGACATCTCGGGCGCAGATTCAGCGGGACTTCCGCGGAACGCGCAGAACTGTTCCCGTCCTTCTTCGCCAAGGCGGCAGTCAGTTCTTCGTGGCCGTCGAGCCGGCGCGATGAACGAGATTCTCTCGGTCGGTCTCATCCTCATGTCGGCGCTGCTGGCGGGGCATCTCGCTCAGCTCGCCCGCGTACCCGAGGTCACCGGCTACCTGCTGGTCGGTGTCTTGATCGGCCCGGCGGCGCTGGACCTGATATCGCACGACAACATCACGACGCTCGGCTTTCTGAGCGACGTCGCGCTTGGCCTGATCCTTTTCAACATCGGATCGATATTCGAAGCCTCGACTTTTCGTAAGGTCGGTCCTGGCGTCGTCCGCATCACCCTCTGGGAAGCCACGCTCGCGTTCGGGCTCGTGTGCCTGGTTCTCCTGTTGAGCGGGATGTCCTGGCCTCTCGCACTCCTGCTCGGTGTCGTGGCCATGGAGACGGCGCCTGCGACAACGCTCATGGTGCTCAACGAATACGACGCGGAGGGGCCAATGACCGAGCGTCTGCTGGCCCTGGTTGCGCTCAACAACATGTACGTGCTCGTCATGTTTGGCATCGTGACCGCAGGACTGACACTCGTCGATTCGGCTGGACAGGGTTGGCTGTTCTCCGGTTATCGCGCGATTCACGGGCTGCTGTGGACTACGGTCGGATCCGTCGCCCTCGGGGCCCTCCTTGGACTGCTGATGGATTTCTGGGCGACGAGGGCCAAGGAGTCCGGCGAGGCCATGATCTTGTCGATCGGCGCGGTCCTGATCGCGGTTGGAGCGTCGCGATGGCTCGGTTTATCGCCGCTGATTTCGACGCTGGCGCTCGGTGCCACCGTTGCGAACGCTTCACCGCAAGGCGATCGACTGCTACGAGCACTTGGCCGAGCCGATCCTCCACTGTATGCCGCGTTCTTCGTCCTGGCCGGCGCCGAGCTTGTCCCCGCATCCGTACTGGGTCTCGGTGTGATCGGCCTCGGCTACACCGTGGCGCGTACTGTTGGCAAGATTGTTGGTGCACGGATCGGACTGCGCGGTCAGGACGTTCCTGACGTCGTCCGGCGGCAGATCGGGTTCTGCCTCGTGTCTTCCTCGTCTCTTGCCGTGGGCTTGACGATTCAGATCCGTGGCGCATTCCCGGAGTACGCAGCCACCGTCACGGGAATCGTCCTGGCCGCGGTCGTGATCTTCGAGGTGATCGGACCACTGCTCACCAGACGTGCGCTTTTCGCAACCGGCGAGGCCAAGACGGTTCCGTCACCGCTGATGAAAGCGACGGACGCGGAAGTGTCTGTCTGAGGCGCCCACGCCGATTCAGCGTAAACTGGGAGCGGGTGCAGCGAACTGTCGCTGCAGGAACTGCTGGATGGTCGGGCCGCCATCCTCGTGATCGCAAGATCAGGAGGATGCCGTGGCAACCGCGATCTCATGGCGCGATTCTGCGCCAGTTACGTCGAGTTCACAGACAGTCAACAATGCAGCCATGGAGGCCACATGCTTCTGAAGGCTGCACTCATTCTGCTCGCCGTCTGGTTGGTTGGTGTGTTCGGACTGTACGAAATCGGAGAGTTCGTCCACATCTTCCTCCTTGCTGGGCTGCTCCTGTTGCTGCTCGGAGCTCTCAAAGCTCGCGATGGGGCCTCACCACGTGGCGCCCCCCAGAGCGAGAAGCCTCGATGACCATATCCGTCCCGCGGCCGGGTCATCGCGATGAGGCCAGTTGTCGTACACTCGACAGGTAACGATGCAGCGTCTGCTCCTCGCTTTTCTGGCGTTGGTCTGTGCTGCCAGTGTCTCGGGCCAGGCACCGTTGATTGACACCTCGAGGATTGGGCCTCGCGTTGGGGCACGAGTTCCGGACTTCTCGGGCACGGATCAGTTCGGCCGCCGGCAGACGCTGGCCTCATCGCTTGGCCCGAAAGGCGCGATGCTGGTGTTCTTTCGCTCAGCCGATTGGTGACCCTACTGCAAGACGCAGCTCGTCGAGCTGCAGGGCCGCTACGATGAGATCCGGAAGCAGGGGCTCGGGCTCGTGGCGATCAGCTACGACCCGCCCGAGACGCTCAGGAAGTTCGCCGACTCTCGCGGAATCACATTCCCACTGATTTCCGACCCGGGGTCGGCGATCATCAGGCGCTACGGCATCCTGAACGATCAGCAGAAGCCGGGTTCGCGGACGTACGGAATCCCGCACCCTGGTACGTTCATCGTCGATCCGAAAGGGGTGGTGACGGCGCGCTTCTTCGAGGACGCGTACCAGGAACGCTATACCGCGTCGGCCATGCTGACCGCTCAAGGGGTGAATCCCGGTACTCGCGCCCTCACGGCCGAGACGAAGCACATGACCGTGAGCGCCTCGATCTCGGACACCACTGTCGCGCCCGGCGAGCGGGTCTCGATTGTCGTCGTCGGAACTCCACGTCCCGCCATGCACGTGTATGCGCCCGGCAAGCACGACTATCAGGTCGTGAAGGTGACGATCGATCCGCAGCCGTGGCTGCGCGCGCACGACACGCGATATCCGCCGTCGGAGATCTACCACTTCAAGCCGCTCGACGAGCGAGTCGAGGTCTACTCGAAGCCGTTCCGGTTGGTACAGGACGTCACGATCCTCGCGACGCCGGAGGTGCAGAAGCTGCTGGCGGCGATGCCGTCGGTCACGATTGCCGGGGCGATCGAGTATCAGGCGTGCGACGACAAGATCTGCTACAACCCTGCGCGAGTTCCGATCAGTTTTACCGTGGCGATGAAGCCGCTCGATCGGTAACGCTCTGCCCGTTATTGCGGGCGTCCCCGTCAACTGAGGATCCGGATGCGTCGGGCTCGCCACGAAGCAGCGCCACGGGCATCGTGCTGAAGACCGCGGCCGCGCGGAGACGACCATTTTCCGCGTGCACGGTTTCGCCGGTGAGCACGTTCCGGTAGCGTCCGGCCGTGACCGGGGTCGGCAGGAGAAGTACCGTGTCCTGCCACGTACCCGGTCCTCGCGGGAACGAGCCGCTCCCGGCAGCGAGCGACGTCGCCAGTCGAGGTACTGCCGCGATTAAGGTGCTGGTGTCCTGCAGACGCGCGAGGGCGACGACATTGGCGGCGCCGTGGCCTTCGGCGGCAATCGGCGCATAGTCGCCGCTGAGGAGCAGATCGTCGTTGGCCCGGCGGAAGCGCAGGCCGCAGGTCGTGACGAGCAGCTTGATCCGCCCGTCGAACCAGTGGTGAAGCAGTTCATCGACCTCATGCGCCGCTGCTTCTCCCGCATCGAGACGCGCGATCAGAGGCTCCAAGGACTCGAGCAACGCTCGACGTGTCGCGTAGTCGACCGGCCGCCGGTTGTCAGGATCGACCAGGCTCAGATCCCACAGCTCGCTCCCCTGATAGAAGTCCGGCACTCCGGGGGACGTCAGCTTCAGCACGAGCTGTGCCAGCGAGTTCACCATGCCTGCGTGTGCAATTCGCCGTTGAAACGGCACGAAGGCACCCAGGAACCGCGCCGCCGTCGCTCCGGACAGGGTGCGTTCGACGAACTGCACGACGGCGCGGCCGTATTCGGCCTGCTCGTGGATCCAGCTGGTGTGAATCTTCGCCTCGCGAACGGCCTTCTGCATGTACTCGGCGACGCGATCGACCAGGCCGGGCTCCGCCCGGGCTGGGATCGGCGCAGACTCAGCCTCGGCAGGCCAGGCCCCCAGCAGCGCCTGGTAGAAGAGGTACTCGTCGTTCCGGTCCGGCGCCCACGACCCGCCGATCTTCGCGCGGTTCCGCGCGTTGATCCGCGTCCACTCGACGACGGCCTTGCGCCACTCGTCCGGAATTTCCGAGATCACGTTGATTCGTGCGCGGGCGTCCTCGCCGCGCTTCGTGTCGTGCGTGGCGGTGGCGAGCATCTCCAGCGGCCAGTCGGCCAGGCGGCGGCTGTTCGATGCATGAAACGTCTCCGGGCTCACGGCCGGTCGGCCGGGATGTCCGCCAACCTCATTGGCCGAAATCAGCACGTTGTACCGATAGAACGCCGTATCTTCGATGCCCTTGGCCTGAACCGGGGCGGTGAACTGCTGCATGCTCATGGCGAAACGCAGCCGCTCCGCCGCCTCTGAATCGGGATCGGAAGCATCGGGTGCCGACTCGGGGAGCAGGACATCGCGTGCGAAGTCGAAGATGGAATCTTCCATCAGCGGGTTCCGCTGCCGCGCCTTCCGAACTGCCGCGGCGACGACGTCGCGATCGAAGCCGCTCTGCGCGCCCGGCCGAAGGTAGGTCCGGTAGGCGGGGAAGCACGCCGCCACCTCACGGAGCACGCGACGACAGCTCGCCAGGGTGAAATCGCGCGTGCGGCGGTCCGTTTCCGACAGCCGATTCAGTGCGTGAGCCAGGACGTTGAGCTCGCTCGCCATTGCCGTGAGCATGACCGTCAGACGGCCGCGATACGCGACTTCGTCGAACGACTCCGTGCGGCCGGTCAGTCGAGTGTAGATTCGCTGCAGCTTTCGGACGTGCCGCGCATCGACGAAGAGCCCGGACACGCTGTTGAGAAAGCCGTAGCCCGTCGTCCCTGCCACGCGCCAGGTGGGGCACAACGTCTCGCCGTTCGAGAGAATTTTTTCTGCGACGACATAGAAGGGCGTGGCGGCCATCTCCTGGAGCCTCGCAAAGTAGGTCTCCGGATCGAAGAGTCCGTCCGGGTGATCGACGCGGACGCCGGTGACTTTGCCTTCGGCGATGAGCCGTTTCAGGAGCACGTGGGTCGCGTCGAACACCGCCCGCTCCTCCATGCGGAGTGCGACGAGCTCGTTGATATCGAAAAAGCGGCGGTAGTTGATTTCGTCGGACGCGGTTCGCCAGTACGCCAGACGATAAGCCTGGTGCTCCAGCAGCTCGTGCAAGGCATCGAAGCTGGAGCGGTCGTGGGCGACGCCGTTTGCCTCGCGCACGATCTGGTCGATGTGCCGCGCAACCGCGGGAGATTCCGTGATCAGTCGCGCGAACCGCTCGCGCGCCACCTCCTTCTCGCGCTGGCGTTCGATGATGCGAAGCGGATCGCGCTCGGTGTAGGCCGGGAGATTCTGCAGCGCGGTCAGCACGCTCAGGTACTCCCGCAGGGCCGGGTCGCCCGCCAGCTCCCGCTCCAGGCGGTCGATGTGGCGCCACAGAACCCGTGGCCCCTGGCGTGGATTGATGGGCAGGTCGAGGTCGAAGTAATGCAGGTGCAGGGCGCCGTTCGCGAAATGAAGCTGCAGTTCGCCGCGCTCGAGGGCATGACCGTACTGATCGCCGAGCACGGGCAGGAGGACCTTCCCGTGCAGCTCGCGCTTGACCGGCGCCCAGTCGATGTCGAAGTACACCGCGAACGGCGAGCTCGGTCCGTTCTCCAGCACATCGCGCCACCACAGGTTCGAGCGCGGATCGGCCGCCATGTGGTTCGGAACGATGTCGATGATGTGTCCGAGCCCGCGGGCGGCGAGCGAGGCGCAGAACGCGTCGTAGTCGTCCCAGGTTCCAAGCTCGGGGTTGAGCGCGCCGTGGTCGCAGATGTTGTAGCCGTGACGGCTCCCCGGGTTGGCCTTGAAATGGGGCGAGCTGTAGCAGTCGGTAATGCCGAGCGCTGCGAGGTACGGGATGAGGTCGCGAGCGTCACTGAAACGGAAGCCGCCGTGCAGTTGCAGGCGGTACGTGCTCACAGGACGCCGCGAGGGTTCGATGCGAGTCGCCCGTTCGGGCGCGGGCTCGACCATGTGGCAACGTCAGCGGACAATACCGCCTGCGCTGTACAGGCGGAAGAGAGCCAGCGAATACGGCGCCAGAGGATACGACGCACCGCCATCATGGATCTCTCCAGTGCGGCGATCGTCGAAGGTGTCCAGCACGATCTCCCAGCGCGGCTGAACGGCGAACGAGGAGAGCGTGAAGAGGATCTCGGTTGCCGAGGCGTTCATGATGTAGAGGAGGGTGTCGCCGCTGATTGGCGAACCGTTGATGTCCACTTCGCCGATGACATCACCGGACAGCCGGACTCCGAGGCACTTGACGTGGTCCTCGTTCCATTCAGCTTGGGACATCTCCTGACCGCTGGGACTGAGCCACATGATGTCCTTGATTGTCTCCCCGCGCAGGCCGCGTCCCCGGAAGAACTGGCGCCGCCGGAGAACCGGATGCGTGCGCATCAGGCGGATGGCGCGTCGGCAAAATCCAAGGAACGCCAGCCCTTCATCGTCGAGCGTCCAGTCGGTCCAGCTGATCTCGTTGTCCTGGCAGTACGCATTGTTGTTACCGCGCTGCGTCCGGCTCAGTTCATCGCCGCCGCCGATCATCGGTACGCCCTGGGACAGCATCAGCGTGGCAAAGAAGTTCCGCTTCTGCCGCTCACGCAGCGTCCGCACAGCCGGATCGTGCGTCGGCCCTTCGACGCCGCAGTTCCAGCTCAGATTGTGGTGCTCGCCGTCGCGATTCTGCTCCCCATTCGCTTCGTTGTGCTTGTGGTCGTAGGACACCAGGTCCTGGAGCGTGAAGCCGTCGTGCGACGTGACGAAGTTGATGCTCGCATAGGGGCGGCGGCCATTGTGTGCGTAGAGATCCGCGCTGCCTGCAAGTCGGGTGGCCAGCTCCGCGACCGTGCCGCCATCACCACGCCAGAACCGCCTGACGCAGTCGCGGTAGCGGCCGTTCCACTCCGTCCACAACACTGGGAAGTTGCCGACCTGATACCCGCCTTCGCCCAGGTCCCAGGGCTCGGCAATCAGCTTCGCCTGGGACAGCACAGGATCCTGGTGAATGATGTCGAAAAATGCCGCCAGTCGATCGACCTCGTACAGCTCGCGCGCCAGTGCGCTCGCGAGGTCGAACCTGAACCCGTCGACGTGCATCTCGAGCACCCAGTAGCGCAGGCTGTCCATGATGAGTTGCAGCACGCGAGGATGCGTCATGTTGAGCGTGTTGCCGCACCCGGTGAAGTCGAAGTAGTAGCGCCGGTCCTCCGGTGACAGCCGGTAGTAGGCGGCGTTGTCGATCCCGCGCAGAGACAGGGTGGGGCCGAGATGACTGCCTTCGGCCGTATGGTTGTAGACGACATCGAGAATGACTTCGATACCCGCTCCGTGGAGCGCTTTTACCAGGGTCTTGAACTCGCGCACCGAGTCGAGAGCGCCAGGGGCAGCGGCGTGGCGCAGATCGGGCGCGAAGAAGGAAAGCGTGTTGTACCCCCAGTAGTTCGTCAACCCTCGCTCGACGAGATGACGATCGTAAGAATGATGATGAACGGGCATCAATTCGAGTGCCGTGATGCCGAGCGACCGGAGGTGCTCGATGACAGGCGGGCTGGCCAGTCCAGCGTAGGTGCCGCGCAGCGGTGGTGGCACGTCGGGATGCAGCGCGGTGAACCCTTTCACATGCGCTTCGTAGATAACTGTTTCGTGCCATGGTGTTCGCAGCGGACGATCGTCGTCCCAGGAGAACGCCGGATCGATCACCGCCGCGAGTGGCGCATACCCGGCGCTATCGCGCTCGTCGCACGACAGGTCCTCGGCTGGATCGCCGATGCGATACCCAAACATGGCATCATCCCAGGTCACGGCGCGCGCAACGGCCTTGGCGTACGGATCCATGAGCAGCTTCGCCGGATTGAAGCGGTGCCCGGCCACGGGATCGTAAGGTCCGTGCACGCGGTAGCCGTAGAGCTGCCCGGGTCCGACACCGGGCAGGTACGCGTGCCAGACCATGTCGGTCTGTTCGACCAGCGGAACACGCGTCGATTCACGGCAGCTGTCGGTGGACGAGAACAGGCACAGCTCGACCTGGGTCGCATGCTCCGAGAACAACGCGAAGTTGACACCGCGACCGTCCCACGTCGCGCCAAGCGGATACGGGTAACCTGGTGATGTGTTCATGTGTAACGGCCGCGACTCGTGAGGGAGCGCATTGGTCGCTGACACGCTGGAGCCCCATCGATCATCGATTCGAAATCTTGCCACGGGTCGCCTTGTGCGACGACACCGTTTCCCTGGACACCGTCCGCTATCAGTCGTGTCCGGGTCAAACCGACAGCAAGACAGCCGACGGACGTGTGAACGTGATCTTCGGGCCGCGATCGAGGAGCTCGATGGCGGGGGGATGAGGGTCGGGCGCGAACGTCCGATCTTCGGTGGTGAACAGTAACTGGCACAGAGACATGTCCAGGCCTGCCAGTGTCGGTTGATCACGCAGATCGACCGTGGACGCGCCACCCATCTGGATGACAGCCAGCAGCGATGGACCCGCGTCCGCGTCCTGGCGCAGGAGCAGTGTGTGTTCGGTCAACGCGCAGGCGACGAATCGCTCATCCCGGAGCGCGGGTTCCTGACGCCGCAATGCCAGAAGCCGCTGGTAGAGTCGCAGCGTCGAGGCGTGGGGTTCTTGCGTCGACTCATCCCAGTCGAGACGGCTGTCGAGGAACGTGGCCTCGTCCTGTGGATCGGGAATCCGCGCGCGCGCATCCGCGTCCGCGAAGGCAGCGAAGTGTCGAAACTCATTGCGTCGCCCCTCGGTCACCAGCTTGCCCAGCTCCGCCGGATGGTCCGTGAAATAGAGGAACGGGGTGGTCGCCGCCCATTCCTGTCCCATGAACAACAACGGTGTGGCCGGCGCGCACAGCAGCAGCACCGTGGCGGCTCGATACGCAGGGAGTTCGATCTGGTGGTGCAGGCGCTCGCCGACGGCGCGATTGCCGATCTGATCGTGATTCTGGATGCAGAACACGAACCTCCTGGGAGGAATGCCGGTCGGATCGGTGCCCCGAGGTTCCTGGAGATAGTTCGAGTATTGTCCCGTGAAGTGCCATCCCTGGTTGAGTGTCCTGGCCAGGTTCGGCATCGAACCGGTGTAATCGCGGTAGTACCCCTCCCGGTCGCCGGCCAGCGCCACCCGCACCTTGTGATGAAAATCGTCGGCCCATACGCCGTCGAGGCCCCAGCCGCCTTCGCCCTCCGGCCGGATCATGTTGGCGAGATTCCGGTGATCCTCCGCAATGATGTACACGTGCCGCCCCGCGGACTCCCGTACTCTCGCCGCCAGCTGCGCGACGAAGTGGCGCGGGTCGGTGTCGACGATCGCGTGAGTGGCGTCCAGCCGGAGTCCGTCGACGTGGTACTCGTGGACCCAGTGCAGGGCGTTCTCAATGAAGAACTGGCGGACCATCGAGCTCTTCGGCCCGTCGAAGTTCAGCCCCTGGCCCCACGGATTTCTGTGCCGGTCGGAAAAGTAGTAGGGACTGAAGGCAGCCAGGTAGTTCCCGTCGGGGCCGAGGTGGTTGTAGACCACGTCGAGGACGATCGCCACTCCCACTTCGTGTGCCGTGTCCACCAACCGGCGGAGATCGTCCGGTGTGCCATAGCATCGTGCAGGAGCGAACAGATCGACCCCGTCATATCCCCAGTTTCGCGAGCCGGGAAAGTCGGCGACCGGCATCAGTTCAACCGCCGTCACGCCAAGACGAGCCAGATACCGCAGGCGCTGCGTCGCAGCCGCGAACGTCCCTTCAGGTGTGAACGTGCCGACGTGCAGCTCGTAGAGCACGAGAGCGTTGCGTGCGATGCCCGTCCAGGCAGCGTCGGTCCAGATGAATTGGTGAGAGTCGACGATCTCGGATGGACCGTGCGGTCCGTCCGGCTGATACCGCGAAGCCGGATCGGGGAACGAATTGCCGCCATCGATTCGATAACGATAACGATCCCCGGCTTTCGCGTGACGAACCAGCCCGCCGAATGTGCCATCGGGAAATTTCTCGAGTGCCACCGCGGCCATCTCGGTTGACTCGAACACCACGTGCAGTGCCTTGACGTCTGGAGCCCAGACGCGGAACCGCACACCTCGCTCCTCGGGCCAGGCACCGAGAGTCGGCCGCCAGGCGTCGTGCATGTGCACCTCTCCCACGGGTTGTAACGAACCTATAGTAGCGTTCGATGCGCCGCGGGCCACGGATGTCGCGAGCCCCCGGCGCCTGATGCAGTGCTCCCTGAGGAAGTGCACCATGTATGCACCTACGGATGCGTCACTGGTTCGATATGCGAGGGTCGCCGGCGGCGCCTACCTGATCATCATTGCCGCCGGTATTTATGCCGAGTTCTTCGTCCGGTCCAGCTTGATCGTGCCGGCCGATGCCGCCGCAACCGCACGTAACATCGGAGAGTCCGGTCTGCTGTTCCGCAGTGCCATCGCCAGCGAACTCGTCATGCTCGCCTGCGACGTGCTGGTGGCCGTTGCGCTTTACATCGTGTTCGAAGGTGTCGGCAGGAATGTGTCGCTGCTGGCGGCGTTCTTTCGATTGGTTCATGCCGCTGTCGTTGCGGGCAACCTCCTCAACGCTTACGTCCCGTTGTTGCTGCTCGCAGACGCCGGGCATGTCCCGAACGTCAATGCGGATGAACTGCATGCGCTTGTCCTGGTCTTTCTGCAGGCACATGCGTACGGCTATGTGATAGGGCTGGTGTTCTTCGGCTTTCAATGTTTACTACTGGGTTATCTCGTCTTCACGTCGGGACTCCTGCCAAGGATTCTAGGCGTCCTGCTGGTGTGTGCAGGTATCGGCTATCTGGTCGATGGGTTCAGTCGCACCCTCCTCGCTGATTACGCGCAGTACGAGACAGCCTTCGCGCTGATTGTCTTCACGCCCGCTTTCATCGGGGAGCTGTCGTTCGGCTTCTGGCTGCTGGTGAAAGGTGTTGCCGCAGTGCCTTCCGCTCGCGTCGCTTCCTGACACCGGGCACGCCAGACGCCACGCGTGGCGAACCGCTCACCTTGCGTGGCGGCGGATCGGGTGCTAGTGGTAGCGGAAGATATGCATCCGTCGACTCGATTCGCACCGGGCATCGGTCGCCCACGCGGTTGTTCGCCGGCTTCCGGGACAAGGAGGTGACCATGTCGAATCTGGTGACAGGGCCCGTGACGATCGCCGCGGGGCAGGGGGAGAGCTTCGACTTTGGCGGCTTTGGCGTGCTGTGGAAAGTCGATGCCCGATTGACCGATCAGCGGTTCGCGGTGGTGCATCACTCTCTCGCGCCTCACGCGCTGGCCGCGCCCTTGCACTATCACCACCACGAGGACGAGCTGTCGTTCGTGATCACGGGCCGGCTCGGTGCGCTGCTGGGCGACGCCGTGGTCGAGGCCGCCGCCGGGACATGGGTGTTCAAGCCGCGTCATCAGTGGCACACCTTCTGGAATGCGGGTAGCGCGCCGTGCGAGATCATCGAAGTGATTTCACCGGCAGGGTTCGAGCACTATTTTCGTGAGGTCGCCGAGGCGTGGGGAGACGTTGGCCGTTTCGCCCAAATCAACCAGAAGTACGCGCTGGACATGCGCTTCGACAGCGTGCCGGTTCTGTGCCGCCGATTCGGCGTTACATTTCCATCACTGTCGGAGTGACCGACGCTCTTTGAGTCTTTGCGCGACAGGCTGTCGGGGCCGCGAAGATCGGTTACTATGAGTACAAAGTGATTACGTCGCGAGCCCCCGTTGTTCTCGTCAAGGTGGGGCGGCTCGCGCGGAACACTCGAGGAGCTGTGATACGCATACGCTGGTTCAGTCCACCGCTCGCCCTGCTGGGCGTCCTCTGCGCCGGCTGTCAGAGCGCCGAGACCGCGGCGACTTCGACGGACGGACGATTTGTCCACGACACGCAGATGGCCGCGGTCGAAGTTGTTCGCGCACGCCAGGGCGGCCTGCCGCTGGTGGAGCGTCTGACCGGCACAGTGCGCGCATCCGGAGAGGTTGCGATCTTCCCCGAAATCGCCGGCCCGGTGGTGGAAGTACATGTAGACAACGGCGACGCCGTGCGCCGCGGCGACCCGCTGGTGCGCATCCGCGACACGGGATCGCAGTCGCAGCTCGCCCAGGCGCGGTCCGGTCTCGCGGCGGCGCGCGCTGAAGTGAATGAGGCGCAAGCGATAGTCAAGGAAGCAGAAGCGCACTTCAACCGGATCCAGGTGCTCGTCGATCGCGGTCTCGTGAGCGCCAGCGAATCGGACACTCAACGGGCCCTCGTCGAGACAGCGCGTGCGACGCTGGCTCGCGCCAGTGCGCAAGTTGCCGTGGCCGAATTCCTGGTTGCCGAGCGCGCCGATGTCCTCCGCCAGGCGATCGTGCGAGCGCCCATCACTGGGCGCGTGGGACAGCGCAACGTCGAGGTTGGCATGCGTGTGGACACGCAGACGCCGTTGTTCGTTATCGGTCGGCTGGAAAACATGCGCGTCGAGGTGCCTGTCACGCAGGAATTGCTGGCGAGCGTCGAGATCGGCCAGCCCGTCGAGATACGCGCGGGCGGTCGATCGGCCACGCCCGTCCGCGCGCAGGTGTCGCGCATCTCGCCGTTCCTCCAGCAGACGTCGCTCAGCGCCGAAGTCGAGATCGACGTTCCCAACAACCCGGGTCATCTCGTGCCCGGCATGTTTGTCACCGTGGACATGTTCTACGGTGAGAGCGATCAGGCAACGCTCGTCCCGACGAGCGCTCTGTACGACCATCCGATCACGCGGGAGCGGGGTGTGTTCGTCTCGCTCGCCGCGCCGACGGAGGTGGACGCCACGCCGGCGCTTGCCGGCAAAGCGAGCGGGCTCTCGGCTGAGCCCGTCGAGATCGTCTTCCGCGTCGTCGATGTCGTCGCGGAAGGGGCCCAGATCGTCGCCGTCGACGGCGTGGCGCCCGGAGCGTGGGTAGTGGTCGTCGGTCAACACCTGCTGGCCGCGCAGCAGGGCAGCGACCCGCCGCAGGCGCGCATCCGTGTCATCGACTGGGATCGCATCATCGAGTTGCAAGGGCTGCAGGGTGAAGACCTGCTGCAGCAGTTCATGGAACGTCAGCAGCGGCTCACGGAAAACAGCTCCTGACGCCGCTCAGGAAGGGGGGACGGCTCCCGCATGGCATCCCTGTCCGAGACCTCGCTTCGCCGCCCGGTCGCCGTGACGATGGTGTACCTCATCGTCGTCACGCTCGGCATCGTCGGCTTCCGCTACCTTCCCGTGGATCTGCTGCCGCGCATCGACTTTCCGCGGCTCTCGGTGAACGTCTCCTATCCCAACGTCGGCCCCGAGGAGATGGAGACCATCATCACGGA
>JALDXQ010000187.1:0-14074 GCA_032156805.1 Acidobacteriota bacterium | reverse complement strand
ATGGCCTGCAGATATCTGTGAAAGGCCAGAAACCCGACCTCCTGGTTCGTTGTCGTCTGGCCCCGCCTAGTTCAGTGGAGCACTGACCACGGTTGTCATCGCCGAGATGCCGAAGTACCCTGATCGCCTTCGCGCAGGCAGCAATCTCAAGTGAGGAACACGCCAATGGCCACTCCATCCGGCATCCTAACGTCCAGTCCCGTAACCACTGCGTTGTTCATCGGAGGCAAGGAACGACAGACCGCCGAGAAAATGGCGATTGCCGATCCGGCCAAACCAGGCGTGGTGGTCGGTCACGCCGCTTCTGCGACTGAGCAGGACGTCCGTGATGCGATTGTCGCCGCCAAGGCTGCCTATCCGGCCTGGGCCGCCCTCACGCCGCAGCAACGCGCTGAGAAGATGATGACCGCGCTGAAGGGCATCGACGGTGCGAACCGCGATGCCGACGCCGCGATCCTGTCGCAGGAGAACGGCAAGATCCGTTTCGAGGCCTGGGTCGATTCGCTGGTTCTGGAAATCCGCTGGAAGCTCGCGCTGAGCCATGCCGATGAGGTCGACATGGCGAAAGTGTTGCCGCCCGTTCCCGGCGCCATTCCGGTACAGACCACGGTGTCGTACCAGCCGTTGGGCGTCGTGTCGATCATCGTGCCCTTCAACTGGCCCATTGCCATCCTCGGTGCCTCGTTGCCGCATGCGCTACTGGCAGGCAACACCGTCATCGTCAAGCCGCCAGTCACTGCGCCGCTCGCCACCACCCGCGTCGTGCAGCGCATTGCCGAGCAGCTGCCGCCCGGTGTGCTGAACGTCGTCACCGGCCCAGACGCCAATATGTCCGCGTTGATCCGCAACCCCGACATCGCGAAGGTCTGCTTCACGGGGTCGGTGGGCGGCGGCAAGAAGATCATGGAACTGGCCTCAGCCAGTCTGACACGCGTCACGCTGGAACTGGGCGGCAACGACGCGGCCATCATTCTGAAGGACGCGATCCTCGACGACACACATCTCGATCGTCTCTATGCCGCGGTCTACGACACCACTGGCCAGATCTGCATGAACGCCAAGCGTGTCTACGTGCATACGTCGCGGATCGATGAAGTGGTCAGTGGCCTCTCGACGCGGCTGCAGAAGGTCAAGCTCGGTTACGGTCTCGATCAGGACACGACCATGGGCCCGCTGCATTCGCCGGCGCAGAAGAAGTTCGTGGACGAGCTCATTCAAGAAGCGAAAGACTCGGGCGCGAAGGTCCTGGAATTCGGTGAGCTGCCGGGTGGCGACCTGAAGGGCGGCAATTTCGTGCGGCCGGCCATTGTCGTCGAGCCCGACCCAACGCTGCGTGTGGTGACGGAAGAGCAGTTCGGTCCGGTGATCCCGATCATTCCGTTCGAGGCGGAACAGGAAGCCATCGAAGCGGCCAACGACTCCTGGGCCGGTCTCGCCGGTTCCGTATGGACCGCCAATCCCGAGACGGCCAACCGCGTTGGCGGCCAGATGGTCTGCGGCTACGTATGGGTCAACGACCATGGCGCAACACGCCTCGACCTCCGTGCGCCGTTCGGCGGCATGAAGGCGTCGGGCATCGGTCGTGAGCAGGGTATCGAAGGCATCCGCGCCTTCCAGGACACGAGGTCCATCGCTCATCTCGATGCAGCGACGCTGGCCACCATGCACCACTGACATGAGAACGACCGGGCTGCCGGGCATTGCCGTTGTTGCGATCACGCTCGCCACGTGCGCAAACGCTGAGGCACAAGTGAGTCTCCGGCCGGGACTTTACGAGAGGGTGTTCGATACCGAAGTGTCCGGAGCCATCGCCCGGCACAAGGACAACTTTTGCATGACGCCCGAAGATGCCAAGGACGTCGTGAAAATGCTGGCCTCGGCCGCCGAAGAAGCCAACTGCAAGGTGAGCGACGTCAAGACGGCAACCGGAGGCAAGCTGACCTTCACACTTACCTGCAAGGATGGCGGCTCCGATTCGACGTACACCCACGATGTCACGTACGGCCCAGACTGGTATACCAATGTCACCAAAGGGAAGACCCCCCACGGTGCGATCGCGTCGAAGGTGAACGCCAGGCGCACTGGCGAGTGCATGAAATAGGTGTCGTGCGCCACGCGCTTGATGTTGCCGCACCGAACGTCGCCCACGGCAAACACGCCGGGAAGAGGGCCAGTTCTCTGGTCTCTGCGGGCGCAAGCCGGGCGTATAATCTCGGCCGTCTCGAGCAGGAGGCATCCATGATCCGTGCAGTCGTGGTCGTTGGCGTGCTGGCGGCGGTCCTTTTCCACTCTGCTCCCGTGCAGTCCCATCACAGCAATGTGGCATACGAGGTGACCAAGGTGATCACCGTCACGGGCGTGGTGAAGGACTTCCAGTGGGTGAATCCCCACACCTGGCTACACATCGTCGTCGACGATCCGAAGGACGGGAAAGTCGAATGGGCAGCGGAAGGTCGCGCGCCCGGCATCCTCCTTCGTGCCGGCTGGACGAAGACGTCGCTCAAAGCGGGTGAGACGGTCACGGTTGATATGAGTCCGGCGAAGGATGGATCGCGCGTCTCGATCATCGCGCGTGTCACAAAGGCGGACGGGACCATCCTGTCGAATCAGCCGAAGTTCGATGATTGATTGACGCGGTCTCGCGTTGACGAAAGGAGGCGTCCCATGCACCGCCCGATCGCGTGTCTGATTGTCGCGTGTCTCGCGGGATTGTGCGCGGACCTCGCTCCACCGGCACTTGCGCAGAGCTCTCCGACAGCGACGCCCGACTTTTCCGGTGTCTATTACCCGGTGCAGCAGGGGCGCGGCGGCGGCCGCGGCCAACGCGCTGGCGGTGCGCCCGCGGGCACGCCCGCAAGGCCAACGCAATCGGCTCCCGTGTCCGACGGCTCACAGGGGCGATCGCCGGATGCTCCCGCACTCACGCCGGAATACCTGGCGAAGTGGGAAGTGATCCGCAAGTCTCGAATGTCCGGGTCGTACGAGTACGACAACAACGCCAAGTGTCTGCCGCCAGGAGTGCCAGCGATGATGAACATGGCGTATGGCATGGAGGTGATGCAGACCAAGGACAAGATCACATTCTTCAGCGAGCTGAACGACGCGCTTCGGCGCGTGTACCTGGATGGTCGCAAGCCGGCGCAGAAGCACCTGGACGACCCGACCTATGCGGGATACTCGACGGGCCACTGGGAAGGGGACACGCTCGTTGTCGAGACGGTCGCGCTGCACTCCGATTCGTTCATCGAAGGCTTCTCTCCACACAGCGAGCAGATGGTGGTTCGGGAGCGCATCCGCTTCGTCGGTCCAGGACTGCTCGAGGACCGCATCACGGTGACCGATCCGAAAGCGCTTACCAAGCCGTGGGAAACGGTTCGTACGTACCGGAAGGCCAGCAAGGGGAACGACGAGCTCAGGGAGTTCGCCTGCGCCGAAGGGTTGTCTCGCGAAAAATAGGCTGGTGTGCTCGCTGCGGATCAGGGCGCTCGCCGCGGGCGATTGCGGGGCATCCGTATGACTACTGGGTGCTCCGATCATCCCGACCGAACACGCGGATGCGTATCCAGACCAGTACTGCAGCCACCGTCAGCACGATCTTCGTAGTAGCCGCGTGACTGCCCAGGCTCCAGCTGCTGCCTGCATCGGGCAGCGCGAAGAGAACCACCAGGACGACAAAGAGGGCATCACTTCGGCGCAGCGGCCAGGATTCATTTCGCATATAGAGAAGCGTCTCGCCCGGCTCTCTTCTCCTTGAACACCGTGGCGATGGCGAGGCCGGCCGCCAGACGAGTTGAAGGCCGCCGCTCGACTGCTTTTCGGTCGGCGCAGGAGCCTCGGATACGGCCGAGCAGACGAAACTTGCGGCCCATGGACTTGTCGCGCGCGTGGTGTTCCTTAAATATCTCTATAAGTCTGTTTAATTGACTCAATAGAGAACTATAAGGAATAATAAGTCCGTGCAAAGCATCGTGTCGGGAAAGCAACTGTTCACGGTCGAAGAGGTCGCCGGGCGCCTCAACCTCCACGTCAAGACAGTGCGCCGGTTCATTCGCGACGGCCGCCTGCCAGCCAAGCGCATTGGCAAGGAGTACCGAATCGCGCGTCCGGCTCTCGACGAGTTCGCGGGGACGGCGACCGATGCCGGTCCCGAGCCAATCAGCCGCACCCGGCAGGTGCTCGTATCGAGCATCGTGGATGTGGACGCGATCAGCCCGGACGATGGCCAGCGAATCACGACGCTGATCATGGCGGGGCTCAACTCGCGCCGTGGCGAGGGCGACTTTCCGCGCGTCGACAGTCTCTACGATTCCGAGCGCGGCAGGCTGCGAATCATGATCACGGCGAGTGCATCGTTCACGTGCGACCTGGTCGGGACCATCGCAGCGCTGGCGGAGCCGAATCGAGGCTAAGTACGAACGGCCCATGGTAGGCTCGTCATTTCAGTTCGATTGGTCACTCCATGGCAGACAAGGGTTGTACTCATCTCTCCGGCATCACCACGATGAAGTCCGCGAAGTCGCACCAATGCGAGGAGTGCGTGAAGATCGGGTCCCGGTGGGTACACCTGCGGACCTGCCAGACCTGCGGCGTCACGCTCTGTTGCGACAGTTCGCCAAACAAGCACGCATCTCGACACGCACAAGCCAGTGGTCATCCCGTCATCGCATCAGCAGAGCCGGGCGAGCGTTGGCTCTACTGTTATCCGGACGAGGCATTCGCCAAGTATTGAGCAGGCTCGACGCATGAGCGTCGCGGCCTGCGCCCTTCCCCATGCGTCCAAACGCATATGAAGGTGCACGCCAACAGTCCAGCAGACATCTGCCGTCTCTTCCAGCAGTACATGCGCGAAGGAGACCTCGATGCCGTCCTGAGTGTGTACGAGTCGGACGCCGTCTTTCTGAATCGTGACCGCACGCTGCGTCGAGGTCTGCGCGAGCTCGAAGAGGAGCTCGCGCCATTTGTGGCTGAGAAGGCAACGTTCGACTACACGATCAAGGAGATCATCGAGGCCGGCGACATCGCGCTCATGCACACCCTGTGGCGCGTGTCTGGGTCGCGTCCGTTGTCGGTCTATGCGCTCGAAGTGGCGCGCCGACAGCCAGACGGAACGTGGCGCTGGCTGATCGGCGATCCGTTTACCGTCGGCCGCTGATGCCGGCGGCGCAGACCCCAGGCGTCCTCACCGGCTTCCCACAGTGCACTCGGTCGGAGTCTGGCGATAGCGAGCGTCAACACCGAGGACAAGAAACCCGACTCGAAGCAACTCGGTGAGGACGCGTTCACAGGTCGGCCGATCGAGGCCGAAGAAGCGGGCGGCCTCGCCAGCGGTCACCGTGAGATCCGGTGCGTCCTCGAATTCTTCACGAATGACCTGAACGAGCTTGCGGAACGACAGCATCTGCATCGAGATAGCTCCGGAGCGTCGGCCTGCGTGTATGAAGCTCGAGTTCGCAGGCCGACGCATTGCGCAACGTCCGAGAAAGGTGTGGGCGCACAGCCCCAGAATCATCGGATCACGTTCAGGATGACGCCGCCGTAGACGCGATGACCGTAACGATTCTCCTGACCGAAGAACGCGGGCGCGTCATCCTGTGACTGCACGGCAATGAAGCGGTAGTCGCCTCGCAGGCCCCATCGCCCTGCGTACCACTTGATGCCACCGCCCACGTTTGTCGCCAGGAACGTCGACGTATCCGCGACACCGACCTCGGCCTTCTCGAAGAGGCTCAGGCCACCGATGCCGGCCGTCGCGTACGGCACCACGGACCCTCGTCCGGGCGACACGATCACGTTCCCGCTGTAGTTGAGGAAGTTTGGCGTTGTCGCATCCAGGGCGCCGGCGACGAAGTCGAGACTCTGCGACACTCCGAGAAGCCCGCTGACCTCACCTTCAACACCGACGTAGCGATTGAAGTTGAACGTGACGCTGCCACCGAGGTCGTAATTGCCGAAGCTCGGACTATCAGTGTCACTGGCTTCGGTGAAGAAGGTGGCGCCGCCAGGAATGATCGTGACTTCCAACCTGCCTGGCCCCGGCCCGGCTTCCAGCGATTGTGCCTGCGCACTGCTCGCGCCCACAAAGGTGACGACCGCCAATACTGCGAACCAACGTGTCATGTGTTCCTCCGTTACATCGGGATCCCGCCGAGGGCCTTGTAGAGCGCGATGACACTGGTGAACACACCAGCCTCGGCTTGTGCCACCGCGTCTTCTGCCTGAAGTTGCGTGCGCTCCGCATCGAGCAGGGCGAGGAAATCCACGACCCCTTCCCGGTAGCGGACGCGCGCGATAGTGGCGGCGCGCGTGCTTTCACGCGCCTGCTCGGTGAGCTTCACGAGGCGTTCCTGCTCCTCGTGATAGTTGACGAGCGCGTTCTCGGTTTCTTCGAGCGCGCGCAGCACGACCTGCTCGAAAACAGCGAGCGACTCGCGCGTGACGCCTTCGACGCCGCGCAGGCGGGCACGTGCACTGCCCAGATCGAAGGCCGCCCAGCTGAGCGCGGGGGTGACTGCCCACGCGCGGCTGTCCGAGATGTTCAGCAGGTTGCCGCGCCCTGCCAGCAGGCCAAGGAAGCCTGACACCGTTATGCGCGGATAGAGATCCGCCGCTGCAACCGCTTCACGCGCGGTCGCGGCCGCGAGCCGGCGTTCCGCGGAGCGCACATCGGGCCGCCGGCGGAGGAGACTGTCCGGCTCCCCGATGGCGAGCTCTTTCGCGAGCGTGGGATACGGCCGCGGTGTCAGATCGGTTGCGAGCTCACCCGGCCTCACCGCGACCAGCACCGCGATGCGATGGATGCGTTCGGCGATGGCGCTCCGGATCGGCGGAATGCTCGCCTCGATGGCGGCGACGCGCGCGCCGGCGCTCGCCACGTCCTGTTCTTCGCCGAACCCGGCGTCGCGGCGAACCTCCGTGAGGCGCAGCGTCTCACGCTGGTTCGTGAGGCTGCGATCGGCAACGGCCAGCTGCTGCTGCAGGCCGCGCAGCTCGAAGTAGTTGCGTGCCACTTCTGCGGCGACGCTCACCCGCACGTCATCGACATCGGCCGCGAAGCCTTCGGCGTCGGCAGCTGCCGCCCGCGCCTGCGATCGAATGCGGCCGAACACATCGATTTCCCAGAACGCGTCGAAACCGACACGATAGGTCGACAACCGGCGAGGCTCCTCTGAGAAGCCAGGTGTCGCTTCGTCGCGCTCGTCAACGACCGCACCGGCCGTGACGACAGGAAACCGATCGTTGTCGACATCGTCGAAGAACGCGCGCGCCTGGTCGACGCGCGCAACGGCAATGCGCACGTCATGATTGGCTTCGAGGGTGCGGCCGACGAGCTCGTCGAGCACCGGGTCCTCGAACTGCTGCCACCATCGGGGGTCGAACGACCGCTCCGAGACGGCTGTCGCGTCGACGTTGCGCAGCACGACAGGCGAGACGGTCGGTGCGACGTACGGCGGACGCACGGCGCATGCACCGAGCAGAGTGGTCAGTGCAATCGCAAATGAGAGTGTCCGAGTCATGATCAGTGTCCTTCCGCCGGCACTGGCCCGGCGACCGCTGTGGACGTGCGGTGCGACCGGCGTCGAGTGAGACGGCCAATGACGATGTAGAAGACTGGCGTGAGGAAGAGACCGAACAGCGTCACGCCGAGCATGCCGGCGAACACCGCGATCCCCATCGCCTGCCGGATTTCGAAGCCGGCGCCCGACGAGAAGACGAGCGGCACGACGCCCATGATGAAAGCCAGCGACGTCATCAGGATCGGCCGCAGCCGGATGCGGCACGCCGTGAGGATCGCGTCGAGCGCTGATTCACCACCGTCCTCGCGCTCCTTGGCGAACTCCACGATGAGAATCGCGTTCTTGCACGCCAGGCCGGCGAGCACCAGGAAGCTGATCTGCGTGAAGACGTTGTTGTCGCCGCCGGTCAGCCACACACCGGCGATCGCGGACAGCAGCGTCATCGGCACGATCAGGATCACGCTCAACGGGAGCGCCCAGCTCTCGTAGAGCGCGGCGAGGACGACGTAGACGAGCAGTACGCAGAGGGGAAACACGAACAGCATCGTGTTGCCCGCGAGGATCTCCTGGTAGGCGAGCTCGGTCCACTCGAAGGTCATTCCCGGTGGCAGCTGTTCACGCAGGACATCGGTAATCGCCGCCTGCGCCTGCCCTGAGCTGTGGCCAGGTGACGGCCCGCCGTTGATCTCCGCGGCGGGGTAACCGTTGAAGTGCATGACCTGGTCGGGGCCGTAGCTGCGTTTCACCGTAACGAGCGAACCGAGAGGCACCATGTCGCCGTTGGCGTTGCGTGTTTCGAGGCGGCGGATCTGTTCGGGTTGCATCCGGAACGGCGACTCGGCCTGCGCGTTGACCTGGTAGGTCCGGCCGAACCGGTTGAAGTCGTTCACGTAGAGCGAGCCGAGGTAGACCTGCAGCGTCTCGAAGACGTCGGTCAGCTTCACGCCGTAGCTCTTGACGCGTTCGCGATCGACCTCCGCGTCGATCTGCGGCACGCTGACCTGGAAGCTCGAGAAGAGGCCGGCCAGCGACGGTGCCTGCTGCGCCTTCGCCATGCTCCCCTGCACCTGCTCGTAGAGATCCTCGAAGCCGCGTCCGGCGCGATCCTCGACGTAGAGCTTGAAGCCGCCGACCTGCCCCAATCCCTGAACGGGCGGCGGTGGGAAGATCGCGACGATCGACTCCTGGATCTGGCCGAAGAACTGACCGTTGAGTGCCTGCACGATCGCTCCAGCCTGGAGATCCCTGCTGGTTCGTTCACTGGCCGGCTTCAGGATGACAAACGCGATGCCGGCATTGGGCTGGTTGACGAAGCCGTTGATCGAGAGCCCGGGGAAGGCCACCGAGCTGTGTACCCCTGGGTGCTGGAGCGCGATCGACGACATCTTGCGAATGACCGCGTCAGTGCGATCCAGCGTGGCGCCGTCAGGCAGCTGTGCGAACGCCACGAGGTACTCCTTGTCCTGCGTCGGCACGAATCCGGGCGGCACCCGCGAGAAGCCCGCGCCCGTCAGGCCGACGAGCCCGATGTAGACCACGACGGCGACCGCCGACACGCGCAGCACTCGTCCGACACCTACCGTGTAGGCACCCGACGCGCGGTGGAAGAACCTGTTGAAGCCGCGGAAGAACCAGCCGAACAGACGGTCGGCCACTCGCTGCACGACGTCTCGTGGCGCTCCCTGTGGCTTCAGCAGTCGCGACGCCAGCGCCGGGCTGAGCGTCAGCGAGTTGAACGCCGAGATCACCGTGGAGATCGCGATGGTCAGCGCGAACTGACGGTAGAACTGACCGGTCAGGCCGCTGACGAAGGCGGTCGGCACGAACACCGCGCAGAGCACGAGCGCGATCGCGATGATCGGCCCGGAGACTTCCTCCATCGCCCGTCGCGTCGCTTCGACGGGCGGTAGCCCAAGCTCGATGTGACGCTCCACGTTCTCGACGACCACGATCGCATCGTCGACAACGATGCCGATCGAGAGCACGAGGCCGAAGAGCGAGAGCGTGTTCAGCGAGAAGCCCATCGCCAGCATGACGGCGAACGTACCGATCAGCGAGACAGGCACGGCGACGAGCGGGATGATCGATGCTCGCCATGTCTGCAGGAACACCATGACGACGATCACGACGAGGAGAATCGCCTCGAAGAGCGTCTCGACAACGGCGCGGATCGAGTTCCGGACGAACGTCGTCGGGTCGTACACGATGCTGTAGTCGACCCCCTCGGGGAACGACTGCTTCAACGTGTTCATGACCTCGCGCACCTGGTCCGACGCTTCGATAGCGTTCGTTCCCGGCCGCTGGAAGATGCCGATCGCCACTGCCGGCTGGTTGTCCAGCAGGCTGCGCAGCGCGTACATGTTGGCGCCGAGCTCGACACGCCCCACGTCGCGCACGCGGGTGATCTGCCCGTCCGGAGTGGCGCGGACCACGATGTCCGCAAACTCCTCTTCGGTCGTGAGCCTTCCGCGCGTGTTGACGGACAGTTGAAACGTCGTGTCCACGGGTGCCGGTGGTGCACCGAGCACGCCGGCCGCTACCTGGATGTTCTGCTCGCGAATGGCGCTAACGACGTCGGAGGTCGTCAGCCGCCGCGATGACAGGCGATCGGGGTCGAGCCAGACGCGCATGCTGTATTCGCCGGCGCCGAAGACCTGGGCGCTGCCCACGCCGGGAATGCGAGCGAGCTCGTCCTTCACGCGCAGGTGAGCGAAGTTCGAGAGGTACAGCATGTCGTAGCGCTGGTCGGGTGAGATGAGGTGCACGACCATGATGAAATCGGGCGTCTCTTTCTCGGTGACAACGCCGATGCGCTGCACTTCGGCGGGGAGGCGAGGCAGCGCCTGCGCAACGCGGTTCTGCACCTGCACCTGCGCGTTGTCGAGATCGGTCCCGAGCGCGAACGTGACGGTGAGCGTCATCCGGCCGTCGGACGTCGCCTGCGAGAACATGTAGAGCATGTCTTCGACGCCGTTGATCTGCTGCTCGAGCGGCGACGCCACGGTCTCGGCAATCACGCGCGGGTTCGCGCCCGGGTAGGTCGCTCGGACGACGACGGTTGGCGGCACGACCTGCGGGTACTCGCTGATCGGCAGCCGGAAGAGAGCGAGAGCGCCGGCGACGACGATCACCAGCGATAGCACGGCCGCGAAGATCGGCCTGTCGACGAAGAAGCGCGAGAATCTCATGGGCCTGACTCAGTTAGAGATGGGTTCATCGACCGGGGCGACCTGCGCCATGTCGACAACGACGGGCGTGACTTGTGCGCCAGGCCGCACGCGCTGCAGCCCGTTGACGACGACCGGTTCGCCGGCAGCCAATCCCGATCGGACGACGCGCAAACCGTCGATGATCGGGCCGAGCGTGACCGTGCGGTACTCGATTTCCTGCTTGGGTCCCACGACGTAGACGAACTTCTTGCTCAGATCGGTGCCGACTGCGCGGTCCTGAATCAGCAGCCCGTGATACGAGCCGTTACCCGCGAGACGCAGCCGAACGAAGAGCCCCGGAGTCAGCAGGCCGTCGCTGTTGCGGAAGACGGCGCGCCCGCGAATCGTTCCCGTCTGGCCATCGAGCTGGTTGTCGATGAAGTCGAGGCGTCCCTGCCGTGGAAAGCCTTCCTCGTTGGACAGCGCCATCCGGATCGGGATCTCGCTCGCGGCCTTCCGGCTGCGTGGATCGCCGCCGCGGCCGGTGGTGTACTTGAGGAAGATCTGTTCGTCAGCGTCGAAGTACGCATAGACCGGGTCGAGCGACACCACGGTCGTGAGCAGCGTGGCCTCACCTGGTCCGCTCGACACGAGGTTGCCTTCGGTGACGATGGCGCGCCCGACGCGGCCATTGATCGGAGAAGTCACCTGTGTGAACTCGAGGTTCAACTCGGCTGCGCGTAGTGCCGCCTCGACGGCCGCGGTCTGCGCGGTGGACTCCTGTGCGAAGGCGGCACGGCGATCGTGCTCTTCGCTGGCGATGGCGTTCTCGGCCTTCAGGCGTTCAGCGCGCCGCAGTTCCGACTCGGCCCGCTGTGCAGTCGCCTGCGCGCGGGCGAGTTCAGCGCGAAGACGATCGACTTCCGCCTGGAACGGCCGCGGATCGATCTGAAACAGCAGGTCGCCTCGCCGGACGATGGCGCCTTCGTCGAACCGTACGGCCGCGACGTAGCCCGAGACACGCGGCCGGACATCCACGGTGTCAACAGCCTGTAACCGGCCCGTGAATTCATCCCATTCGGTGACGTCGCGCGCGAGGACGTGCGCAACCGTGACCTCGGGTGGAGGAGGTGGTGCCTGTTGCGCGGCGGTGTCAGTGCCGCAGGCAACCGAGAGTGTGGCAAGTGTGATTGATGCGATGGCAGTGAGCTTCATACAGTGGCAGTCTCGCTGTTGCGACGCGCCCCAAACAATCGGGCAGTGGGCACATCCCCGACTCGGGAATGCGCCTGAGGTCCACCCTCGACGTTCCGCGGAGGTCGATCTACGACTTTTGGACGATGTCCTCCTCGGCCGTGAAGACCATCTCGTCATGAGGGGTGACCCTGCCTGATAATTGAAGGCGTCATGTCTGATCCGAAGACGGTCGTCGAAGGGGAATGTGACAGTGCCAGCACGGCTGCGCTGCCGCTCGATACCCACGATCCAGAAGTGCTTCGCTCCGCGCTCGTCCGCGAGAACATCGAGAGACGTCGCGCCGAGTGCCTCGCGAAGATTCAGACCGACGTGGTGAAGTGCGCCGTCGATCTGCTCGTGCGCGAGCCCGACATCGACGGCTTCTTCCGCGCCATGTTGAAGTCGCTGGCAGAAGAAGGGGAGAGTCACGCGGCGGCCGTGTGGCTGATCGATGACGAGCGGCAAGGCTGCGATCTCTGGATGGTCCATCTCGACGAAGGGGTCTTCACCGCCGAGAGCCCGGAGTGGACCACGACCACCTTTCCGCGCCAGGTCATGGCCCGGCATCTCTTCGACCACGAGGCGGGATGGCATCAGACCATCGAGTACCACCACGACGATCCACGCCTGCCGCAGCCGGTGCGAGAGTTCCTCAAGCACGAAGGGATGAGCACGACCGTCATCACGCCACTCGTGCTGAGTGGCAAGAACCTGGGCTGGTTCACCCTCTGCGCGGTCGAGGACCAGGAGTGCCCAGGCCAGTGGTGGCGCATCGCGCTGATCGAAGCCATGGCGCGGCAGGCGGCGCTGGCGCTCCATCACAACCGCCTCGTCGAGCTCAATCGCGTCGAGGAAAGAAGAAAAGCGATCCTCGAGGAGCGCAATCGGCTGGCGCGTGACATCCATGACACGCTCGCGCAGGGCTTCGGGGCGATCCTGATGCAGCTGCAGGCGGCTCAGCGTGAGGCCTGTGTGCTCTCGCCATCCGCAGCCGTGAGCATCGAGACCGCCATCGAACTCGCGCGGACGCACATGGTGCAGGCGCGCCGCTCGGTCGGGGCGCTCCGGCCGAATGTGTCCGGGGATGAAGATCTCGTGCGCGCGATCAGGCGCATCGCGGAGCTCGGGCGGCGCACGGCAAATGTCCCGATTGATCTGGAGCTCGACGAGCTGCCGCGTTTCGGTGACGGCGTCGAGCGCGAGGTCGCCGGTATCGTGCAGGAAGCGCTGACCAACGCGCTGCGCCACGCGCGCGCGCGCCGGATCACGATCCGCGCGTCAACGGTCAACTCACTCGGGTTGCGCCTGTCCGTCGCGGACGACGGCCGCGGGTTCACGCACGGTCAGTCGTCGTCAGGATTCGGGATGACGAGCATGCAGGAACGCGCCGAGCGCATCGGCGCCTCGCTCACGATCGTCACGGCTCCGCGTAGCGGCACGGAGGTCGTCCTCGCCTGGGAGCCGTTGGCGCTGCCGACGCAGGTCTATGCCGTCAACTGAGGTCGCGGCGCCGACGTCGCGCGCGAGCGTGCTGCTGGTGGACGACCACGCCCTGCTCAGAACAGGCGTGGCCAACATCATCAACCAGGAGCAGGACCTCCACGTTGTGGCGGAAGCCGGCAACGGCATCGAGGCGCTCGCAGCGTTCGAACGGTATCACCCGGATGTGACGCTCCTCGATCTGCGGATGCCGGTCATGGAGGGCGTCGAGGTCGTGCGCAGGATGCGTGAAAAGGATCCGCGCGCCCGCGTGATCATCCTGACGACCTACGACACCGACGAAGAGATCTCACGTGCCCTGAAGGCCGGCGCGAAGGCGTACGTGTTGAAGGACATCTCGGCCGACGCCCTGATCGCCTGCATCCGCGACGTGCTCGCCGGCAAGACGTACCTGGCGCCGGCGGCGGCGGCCAAGCTCGCCGAAGACGTGACGCGCGTCCAGCTCACGCCGCGCGAGCTCTCGACGCTGCGCCTGCTCGCCGACGGCAAGGCCAACAAGGAGATCGCGACCGGGCTCGGCATCAGCGAGCGAACGGTGAAGACACACCTTGGTCATCTCTTCGAGAAGCTGGGCGTGACCAGCCGGACCGAAGCGGTCAAGGTCGCCACGCGCCGCGGCCTCGTCCGCCTCGGGTAGAGGCGGTCTTCAGACTCCTGTCACTCCGTGTGAGCTGT
>JALDXQ010000186.1:0-14095 GCA_032156805.1 Acidobacteriota bacterium | reverse complement strand
CTTAGTGCGCGTTCGATCAGGATCGACGCCACGCTGGCCGTGAACAAACCGGCCAAGGCGACACCGACGACAAGCACGGCGGAAACCACCAGCCGCCCAACAGGAGAGTTGGGCGCGCTGTTGAGTCCGCTGAAGAGGGTGACCCAGACGTTCCAGAGGGACTCGCGCCACGTCTCGTACTCTGGATTCGTGGCACGCTCCGCGAAGTGGAGTGCTGTGCTGCTGACGATCCAGATCACCACGATGCCGGTCAGGATTTTCCAGACTTGGTGGCGGTTCCACGCCGCGAGCACGCTCAGCAGGGTGTCGCGCCACGACGCTTTGTCCCGAGCTCGGCCGAGCTCGCTCAAAGCCGTGCCTCTGCGCCGGAGGCATAACTCATGTCAGTTTCCGTGTGCGAGTCTGACGCCGGTCGGCAGCGACACCGACCGCCGCCGAAGCGAGGCGTCGGTTTGTCCTGTCGTCTCCTTGGTCAACGCAATGCGGTAGCCTCATAGGCCAACGCGACTTTTGACAGTTCCTCGCGAACCGGAGCCCACGCCGTAGCCGCCGAGGAGTTCGGTGGGAGCTTGAGCGTCGCGTCGATCATGACGGCACTCCCCTTCAACAGCGCGTTCGCCTCTGTCACGCCCTTCTGCCTTTTCCCCAGCGCGGCGTTGAGCGCCCGCGCGCTGCTCTTCATTGTGTCGACGTTCTGAATCGCAGTCTGACGGCTCGCCGGTGTGAGGTTCGTATTTGCGGCCAGCGCGCTGTCGTAGGCGTTTCGAAAGGCATCCATGTTCTTTTCGACATTTGCTGCGACGGTCACGAGCTCGTCGTCGTTGAGCCGCCTGGCTTGTTCGCCAAGCGCCTTCTGTCCGGACCTGAGCAGGGACGAGTTGTACGCCGCCGAGAGGCGCCGAAAGTCGGTCGCGAGCACGCCCCACTCCCGGGATCCTCGGAACCCTGCGGGTTGCGTGGATGCCCACGCGTCGAGCCGCGTGGCGTACTGGAGAAGCGACAGCACCTCACTGCTGGCCGAGTAGTTCGAAGAGAATCTCTCACGGGCACGCCGAACCTGATCCTGCAAGTCGTCGAAGAACTCGTTGGTGTTGACCTCACCGCGTTCGCCCTTGATAGTCGAGTTCTTCAGCTTGTCGTCAAGGGCGGCTTCAAACGCCTCACGCTCCTTCTCGATGCGCTCGAGTAGCGTCCTGACCTCCTGATCGGTTAGGCGTTCACGTGCAGTGACAAGGAGAGGTCCGCTGGCGTCCTGGATGGTCGGTGTTGCGGATGTGGCAACGGGGCCGGGCTTCTCGGCAGGCTCGACGTCGACCTTGTCGGAGAGCGGCGGGCTCTTCAAATCGTCGTTGGCGGGTCGGGTCGCTTCGGCGGCCGGCTTCGGGTCGGTGACCGTTGTACCAGCAGCTGGCGGGGTACCTCCGGCTGGCGGCGATGACTCGGTTGTCCCACATCCGGCCAGCGCGAGAACGCTGCACGTTGCGACCAGGAGTCTGCTCAGTGTCATCGTTTTTCTCCGTGAAGGACCGAATGGTCGCCGCCTGCTCCTCCGACCAAACCCCGGGTACCTGGACCTGCCACGACATGTAGTGATGCGCCGCCGGGGGACGTCGGCTTGCGCACAGATTCTTGAGAAATCTTGCGATCTGCGTGCGGCCGACTCTCAGCAGCAGCAAGACACATACCTGCCGTCCGCCGTTTCAGCGAGCCAACACTCGGTATCAGAAGTGAGCTATTACCCTCTGTGCTTGGCGCGAACTCCCTGCTGGACTCGTCAGCCCCGCGCCCGATCGACGTTGAGGAATACTCGAAGGAAGCAACCTTCGTCGGGATCCTCAAGCAGTCGTTGCGGCAGTGCGCCTCGAAGACAGCTCCTCTCCTCTCATCGCTGCCACGAGATCTTTCGATCCTGATCCCCACCGCGAGACGGATTGGATAGCCTGGGTGAATGGAACGTCGACGAGATGCACGCGTTCCCGGTTGAGAATGTAGACAGCTCCGGCGAACGGTGTCGGTATTGACGGCACGAACACTGTGAAGCGGCCGTCGTCGTGTTCCTCGACGATGAACGCTGGGACGAGAGCGTCCTCGATTTCGGCGAGCGCCGGCTTCCAGAGGTTCTGGTCACCTCTTCCTGCCAGCCGCTGTGTAAAGCCGCGAAACAGAGCGTAGCCGGGAAGTCTTCCGAAGATCGACTTCTCCACGCGCTCTCGGGCTACTCGTCCTGCCCGCGTACGCACGGCAGCCCCGACCACGAAGCAGATGATCAGCACTGCCAACAGAGCCAAGGCGTTTTCAGCCGGTACTGTTTCCGGGAACAACGCCGCGATCGGCCGCACCAACACCACCAACGACTGCATTCCCTTGAGCAGCACCAATACGGCCAGGTACAACGGCAGCAGAACGAGGACGCCACCGATCAGGGCGTTGACGGTGAATTCGCGTGCATATCTCATTTCTCAGCCTCCCGTGATCGCATGACTTAGTCCAGGAATCGGAACTGCTAGTAGCAACGCGATCCGACGCGTACCAGGTGTCGCTGCCTGTGCGCAGCGACCTCGGTCTCGCCGGCGCACCGAGCGCCTGCGCGCTCCGGCGCACTGGCACCATGGTCGCGCTCTGGGAGTCTGGATCCGCCAACCGGATCAGCCCGTCTCGTCAGGAGAGCGAGCCCCAGAGCGATTCGTCACCTGTCTCCATCGCGCCGTCGATCCTGCCGCCGGTCCTGACTGCGATCGGTCCCAGGACCATCGACAACGTCCCTGTCGTCGACCGCATCCTCGGCCTTGTCCTTCACCTCCTCCTTTTTCTCCTCCACTTCTTCCTTCTTCTCTTCGCGACTCTCCTCCCTCTTCTCCTGCGCGAGGACGATCAGCGGGACGCTCAGCATCCCCAACCCTGTCAAAAATGCTCGTCGACCGAAGGTGCTCTGCATAACCTCCCCCTTCCGCGCCCGTGAACCACCACGAGGGCAAAAACAGAAACTATCGCAACGGAGGCGGCGTGGCCATACGGGATCGCCCGCGGAATGCTCGCCCCTGACGAGTTCACGCTCACGAATGAACGTGACCTGAAGTGGGTCCTCTGGCGAACCTTGTTACGGATTTCCGACCTCCTCTTCATCGTTCGCTCGCCACACGCATCAGGCCCTCGAGCGCGAGGCGACGCAAGAGGCGTCCCGCGGCCGCGGCCAGATTGCCGGGCAGATCTGTTGACAGGGCCTCACTTGCTTGCACGACCTGTGTCTGGACTACGTGGTCGGTCCGCGTTATCTGGAACTCGACCGCGCCAACCAGTCGTGTCCCGCCTCCAGTTTCGAGATGCCAGACCAGAAGCGTGGCGGCCACTGTCGGTGCAGAGGCCACATCAACCAGTCGCAGAACGGAACTCGACGTCAATTCAAGGCGGAGTGCCGTGTCCAAGTACCGATCCGGCGCGGACGACCACCGCCACACGGGGTCTTCTATGAGCTCGCCATCAGGTTGTTGGTGAAGCACCCGGCGGCCAATGTGTCCACGCGCTTGCGTATCGAGCAGCCGGATAGGGGCCGCGGTCGCTCCGCTCGTGCCCGGCCCGGCGGGCGCCGGTGCCTGCGGCGCGAGCAGTTGCGGCTCGATCATGCGGCCCGGTATGGTCTCGGGCCGTTTCAGCTGGCACGCGCCGCCCACGAGGGAGACGAGCAGGACGAAGATCAACGATCCTCCACGCATGACACCCGTCATCGCTTCGCTACCGGAGGTCGCGGACCGTAGACGACCGACTCCGGCTGCTCCTGCAATTGCCTTGCGAGATCGCGCAGCTGATCGAGCGAATCGCGAATGGCCGGCAGCACGCGCCGCAGATCGTCTGCTGCCAGCGTGGTCTGGTCCGCTGCCGCACGCGCTGATTGGTTCGTGGCGGGGAGGTCGGCCGCCTTGATCGCAGCGTTCGCATTTTCAACGAACGTGACCAACGTCCCGTCAGTACCGATCACCCTGTCGAGGTCAGTCGCAATCTTGTCGATCTGCGCGCTTGTGGTCGAGAAGAACTTGCGAGAGTCGGCGCTCAACGCGGGGAGCTGGCTCTCCTGAAAGATGCGTTCGACGTTGGTAAAGAATCGATTGCTCCGGTCGAGGCTCTCGGGAACCCTGCTGACAATCTCCTTGAGGACGTGCAGGGTGGCTTCAGCACGTTCCAGGATTTCCGGCAATCGGTCCTGCACCGTCGCCAGTGTCGTGGGCACCCACGCGACATACGGCCGGTCTGGCGTGAACCCGAGCGTCATTGGCGGCGGCGGATTCTCCGGCACATCGAGCAGCAAGTACGCTTCTCCCGTCACTGGATTACTCACCATGCTGGCGCGAAGGTTGGGGAACATGCCGCGGAGATCGCGAATTTGCCCGATCCGCTCGGTGCTGATGCCGATCGTGTTGAGGCGATCGGGAAACATTTCGAAGTCGATTTCGACGATGACGTCACGGGGATCCACTCGCACGTCGCTGACGCGGCCAAGCGACACGCCTCGAAAGCGAACCGGGCTCGAGACCTCCAGCCCGCTGACGTTTTCGTTCGTGTAGGTGACCATCTCGATGACGGCACGGCTCCGCCAGCGTTGAATGAACAGAAGGGCTGTGGCGAGGACGACGACGAGGACCACGACGAGGAAGAGGCCAAGCCGCGCGTAGCTCTTTTCGACGGCCATCGATCACCTTCCTTGGTTCACGGACGCCTCAGGCAAGGACCGCGTGAAGAAGTTGTGCACGAACGGGATCTCTGATGTGTCGCGCAGCGCGCGCGGGTCGCCACGTGCCACGATTCCCTTCGCCGTCTTGTCCAGGACAATGCAGCGGTTGGCGACCATGAAGATGCTCGGAAGCTCGTGGGTCACGATGACGATGGTGATGCCGAGGTCGCGGCTGAGCGTGACAATGAGTTCGTCGAGCTCGACCGCGGAGATCGGGTCGAGTCCGGCGGACGGCTCGTCGAAGAACAGCAGGCTGGGCTCGAGCATCATGGCTCGCGCAATGCCGGCGCGCTTCTTCATGCCACCCGAGATCTCGCCCGGTAGATGCTCGGCGAACGCCCCGAGCCCCACGAGATCGAGCTTCGCCTGAACGAGATCCCGTGCCGTGGCGCCGCGAATCGGGGTCCACATGGTCAACGGGAGCGCGAGGTTGTCAGCCAGTGTCATGGAGCTGAAGAGCGCGCCCGACTGGAAAAGAACACCGAAGGGCGGCACGCCCTCGTACCGGTGCGGCTCTCCCACACCGTCGATATCGATTCGACCGGCCATCGGCTGCTCGAGCCCGATCATGTATCGCAGCAGCGTGCTCTTCCCGCTCCCGGATCCGCCGAGGATCGCGAAGGTCGTTCCGCGCTCGATATCGAAGGTGACGTGCTCCATGAGCACTCTGCTCCCCCACCCGATGCGCAGGTCCTCGACGATGATGTGCGGTCTCGATGGCGGCACGATCAGACGCCCATCACCACGTACACGAGCGTGAACAACGCGTTGATGACGATCACTCCGAAAATCGCCAAAACGACGGCGGTCGTCGTCCTGGCGCCGACCGCCGCGGCGCCACCTTGCGTCGCCAAACCTTGACCGCAGGCGATCAGTCCGATCGCGAGCGCCAGAAACGGGCTCTTGATGAGGCCCCCGACGAAGTGGTTCCCGGTGATGGCATCCATCGTCGCAAGGACGTAGGCGCGAGGCGTCAGGTCGGTGATGGCGACCGTGGCCATCAGGCCCCCGAGGAGGGCGAGCGCGTCGCCGACCCATGTCAGCAACGGCACGACCAGGACCAGGGCGACACAGCGAGGCACGACCAGCCACCTCATGGGGTCGAACCCCATCGAGCGCAACGCGTCGATTTCCTCGGAGACCTTCATCGTGGCGATCTCCGAGGCGAGACCGGCCCCCGATCGCCCGGCGACCACGATCGCGGTGACCAGCGGCCCGAGCTCGCGGAAGTGCGCGACGACGACGAGCTCGGGAACGTAGACGACGGCGCCGAAGCGGCCCAGTTGCGAGACGCCCAGAAAACCGATGATGACGCCGACCAGCAGGTTGGCCGCGCTCGTCACCGGCAGTGCATCGGCGCCGATCTGCTGGACCAGCCGCGGCAGCGAACGCCAGTCGACCGAGGGCGGTGACGCGACGACCCTGGGCAGTGCAGCAGCGCAACGACCTGTGAAATCCAGGGTGTCGGTGATCCTGGTGGGAAGATCGGCGGCGACTACACCGATCTTCGTCAGCGCACTCCTCGGTTGCGTCCGAGCAGGAGGTGACTCTTCCCGCTTCTGTCGATAGAGGGTGATCAGACGCGCGGCTTCGGGGTTGCGGTCCTCCACCATCCGTGTGCGGTCGCCGTCGGCATCCAGCCGATCGAGCAGCCGTGCGAGCAGCACCGCACCTGCGCCGTCAATGCGATCGAGATGCGTCAGGTCCACATCGATCGAGCGGCACCCGTCGAGCTCGGGCTGAACGTGCAGCACGGCCTTTGACACTGCTGACGCATGTGCGACGTCGAACGCACCGACGGGTACAAGACGGGCGCGGTCTCCTTCACGCTCGGCGCGGACGGCGATGCTCATGACACGTTAACTTTCTCTCAATCGCATGACCCGCTGGCCTTGTGCGCTCACCACAACGCGAACGCTGTTGGTCGGTGCGAGAAATGATCTGCCGAGATCGGCACGCGTCACCATGCCAAATGTTGCCCACGACTGAACTGTTGGTACGCATCCGGCTCGCCATCGATGCACACAGTGTTTTCAGCGAACTCACCCCAAGATTCGTGCGGCGCAAACGAACGTTTGACCGAGCCCGCGACATGCCGCGGGTGCGACGTGCGAAACGGTGGGCCGACGGGGGCGATCGGAGCTCTCGCGCTCGCCCACGCCCAGCAGCCAGAGGTTCGCTTCGGAGGCGCCTACTCGGAACTCGGCGACCGTCGTCAGATCTCAGGCTGAAGCCGTCGACAATGCCATGCTCCCCAAGCGATCCGCGGGGATGAAGGCCGGATGTGGCGTCGGGCCGGCGTTGTGTCGGTCATCACGTCCATGGCGTTCACCACCAGGTTCACGAGCACCTGCCCCAATAGCACCTGGTCGCCGCTGATGAGGCACGGATTCGGCGACAGATTCACAGTCGCCTCGATCTGCCGCGCTTTCATGTCGTGGTCGACGAGAGCAAGGCTGTCATTGATCACGACGTGAAGATCCATCGGTTTCATGTCCAACTGACGACTTCGCAGCATTGTCCGATGACGATCGATGATGTGCCTCGCCTGGACGGCCTGGGTCTGGATATCTGACAGAATCTCCCCGATGGTGTCGGACGTCGCACGATTGGCGGTGACCGAGATCGTCAGCGCCGACATCGTCTGGCGGCGACCGACACGGGAACAGGTTTGCACGCAGATGTCATTGGCATCGTCTGCGACGCTTCCGACGACCTCGCAGTCCCACCTAAACGCTGAGCGCGTCGCACGGCGCCAGCCGTTGTACCACGCCACATCGACGGGTTGCGGTCGAAGTTTCTCAGTATGTCTGGCCGGCACCGATCGGGACAGATGCAACGCAAAACTCGGCCCGACGCAGAGCATTTCGTGGTAAATTCCTCCCGCCTTTCCAACACGGGAGGATTTATGAGAGCTGCCCTCGTTGGACAACGGTCACCCAGCTGGCGCGCGATGAGGATGAAGAGAATCATCGCGATCATTCTCACCGGGGTAGGCATTCTGTCGGCAGGCGCAACGGAGACCCGTGCCGACCCCTTTGTCGTCAAGCAAGGTTTCTACGAATCAACCCAAAACTTTCAGCAAGCTACATTCTCTGGGGATAACTTTGCTGTCGATTACTTCCTTGCGGGCGGGATCTTTGGGGGGCCCGACTTCTTCGACACGGGTATCCTCGTAGCGGGGTTCGGTAATTGGACGCCGCCGCCGCCTGTCCCTGATGTTTTTTTTGCTTCTGGGAATGGCACCGTACAGGTCGGCGACGTTTCTTGTCAGGTAGCTGATTTTGACCCCCTGCCAGACTGTGGTGGCTTTTTGACGTTCACCAACCCGCCGATGGGCCAACCACCACCAGGCGTTGTTTTTGCTGACGAAGCGCCGTTCACGATGACGGGTAAGTTGGTGCTTGGCCAGATGGGACTTTCGAACATGGTTGTCGATATCGCGGGAAGCGGCATCGTGCATGTGACCGTAGACCCATTCACCCAGGGTGGAGCGCACGTACGGTACGAATTCGCCACCGTTCCCGAGCCGTCCACGGTCGTTCTCATGGTGAGCGGACTTGCCGCCATCGGCTGGAGCCGAGGGCGCGCCGGAAAGCGTTCGGTTTCCCGTGGCTAGTTCTGCGCAGGCCGGCCGGTTGTCCTCCGCAAAAACTCAAGCCGCGATCGGTCTCAAACTCGCAGTGATGATGCAAGCCGCCGAGACGGGCGCAGGCTACCACACGATGGGTCGCTGGTAGTCGACTGGAACGTTAGTAGCAGGAGCCGCAACGAGTCGGCCAGAAGAGCGAACGCTGTTCTCAGCACGTCTGCCGAATCATGGCGTCATGCGCGCTAGCAACCTTCGGATTCAGTGCGCCTCCGCTGAGATGCAAGCTTGAGCGAGACCAACCCGATACAAGACAGAAACAGCGTCGGGAGTTCCGGGACACGTGATGTTGCCGAGCCCTCAACGAGGCCGCGAATTGCGAAATCTGAATGGCCCCCCGGAGGGATCAGATTCGTTATTTTGAACTCGAAGGGTGAGGTGACGAGCACCCATAGTCGGCGCGGCGACGACCAGCAGCACAACGGCGATCCCTTGCAGAAGCGATCTCACTGTGACCCCGTTCGTGGGTGACGTTCTGCCCGCCGCCGACAGTTCCAAGCGATGCTGATCAATCCGACGAGACCAGAGGCGAGGAGGCTCAGCGACGAAGGCTCCGGCAGTTTCGGTATCGCGCCGGGGTCGATCACCTCCACCAGAACGCTTCCATGCGCGTTGCTCTGCACTTGAGCGCCTGCTGGGAAGAAGCCGACTGACAGATGAATTCTCCAGATGCCGCTATTGGTACCGGACGCCGGCTTGTTGTTGTCTGCTGTGCTGAAGAACACTGAAAAGACACACGTCCCCTGCGGCCCCAGATCGAAACCGCTGCAAAAATCAGTTCCTTGAACGATTCGAGCGAGCGTGACTTTGTCATTCATGTCACCGCTCACGTATTCGATACCCCCATTGATGTCGTTCACGTTTCCAAAAAAGGGAGAGGCCCCAGCGACCACGATGTTCTCGAGTGGGCTGACTCCGAACGGACTGGCTGGGATTTCGACAATTCCCGTACTGACGTTCTTGACGGTGACGCTAAAAGCGCCTGGGAGATCTTCCGGGACGATCAAAAAGGGAGGCGTTGGCGTGAGGGTAATCGAGGCGGCGTGAGATTCTTGAGGGTGGAGCCCAACGGCACCCGCGACGGCGAACGCAACGATCCACACCCGAACGTAGTTAGCGCAACGCATGTTGCCTCCTGCGCAAACCTCGTTAGCTGGTGCAATGCCGATGGGCTCGACAACTGATAGCCGATGCGTCGAAAAGGTTATCCGTCCTTTGAAACCGGCCTTCGAGGCTAGTCCGATCGCAGACCCAAGTCAACTCGAATATCGGCGCTGTGTCAAAGCTCGCGTCATGTCCGTACAACTCGACACAAGTCGTTGCGGCTGGATGCGAATCGTGCGACCGTTCTTGAGAAACCGCCCCGCGCCGAGGTCGAGCTTGAAGGACCCAAAGCGCGGCCTGCCCCGCCTTGTCGATTCATTGAAGTCTAGGAGTCGTCTGCCTATCAGCAGGTTGAGTGGCCGGCTTCACTCACCCGGGCTTTCAACAGCAGGCTCGACCCGCTCGTGACATACGAGCCGCTTCGCGTACACGAGGCAAGCCTGAATGTCATCGCGCTCGAGCCACGGGTACTCCCTCAGGAGATCATCTATCGAGTCTCCCGCAGCCAGCATACCGAGCACATGCTCGACGGCCAGCCGGCGACCACGAACGATCGGCTTGCCACTGAAGATCTCGGGATTGACGGTAATCCGCGCGAGGAGGGCATCCTCCTGAACGTGGGCCATTCTCGGAAAAGGGACTTGGCGCGCGAAACTCCGTTCGCGCTGTGTTCCCCTCTCGAAAAAACGAATGATCCTGCTTGCCGTGGCGAACGCGACGGCACTCGTGAGCGTGCTACGATCGACCGCCCAAAGGCTCAACGCCGACCTCCCACAGTTTGTGAAATTGGGATCTGTCGTTCACTGTTCACGCCGAATGGCGAAATGGAATAACGAGCTGTGATCGAGAATGGAGGACGCATGGGTAATTTCACGGATACCGAGCAGGCTTATGACTGAGCATGCTCGACCCGTGTCCCCGACGTCGTTCCAGTGCCGTGGCCGACAGGGCATCTGAATTTGACGAATGTTTTCAATCGAATATCGACGGCGCCGCTCACCGTCACCGTCTCGTGCCGACCCTCGTGGCGCTCAGCATCGCGGTCAGTTAAAGGGCACTCGCGGTCTTCGCAGCGCCGTTCTGGTCGTCTTACTGATCGCGTATCAGTCCGCTCTCTTTCAGTTCGAGCCGAACGCCCAGGGCGGAGATACGCAGCCTCCCACGACCTTGGCACTGTCGCCAGCACCAGGCGCAAATGAGGTGTCGACGGAAATCATCATCAGAGCAGTGTTCAGTGAGCCGATCCAGCCTTCAACGCTGGTAATGGAGTTGGTCAACTCCAGCAAGATCATCCAGCCGTCCCACACTGCGTACGATCCCCTGACGCAAACTGCGACGCTCGTCCCCGACTCTGCGCTCGCCGGCGGCCAGACATTCACGGTGCGCATCCTTGGCGCTCGCGATCCTGCTGACAACCAGATGGCGCAAGTGTCCTGGTCGTTCACGACGGCGACGCCCGGTTTCACCGACGTGATACTGCCGCAAACCGGGCTGATGCGGCCCATGGTCATGCAGTTCGCATCGGATGGCCGGCTCTTTGTGGGGGAAAAGAGCGGTCGCGTGTACGTCTATGACAGCCTCGAGGACGCGACACCGACCCTGTTCATCGATCTGAGAACCAACGTCCACAATTTCTGGGACCGCGGCTTTCTGGGGATGGTGCTTCATCCGGAGTTCCCCGCTATTCCGTACATCTACGTCTTGTACTCCTTCGACGCTGTGTTACCTGCTTTTCCGGCGCCGCGATGGGGAACGGCCGGAGCTGTGGCCGATGGATGCCCTGATGCGACCGGCGTCGGCTGCGTCATTACCGGGCGGCTCTCACGTTTCAACGCGAACGACTTCGCGGGCACGCCGCTTACGGGTGCACAGGAAACAGTCCTCATCGACGATTGGTGGCAGCAGTTTTGGACTCATTCTGTCGGCAGTCTGGTCTTCGGTTCTGATGGTGCGTTGTATGCGTCCAGTGGAGACGGAGCCAGCGCGAACTACGCTGACTACGGTCCCCCATCGTCGCCTGCCGGTAATCCCTCCTCAGGGGATCCGGCAAACGAAGGCGGAGCTCTGAGAAGTCAGGACCTTCGTACCGCCGGTGACGCGGTAGGACTTCACGGCTCTATTATTCGTATCAATCCGCAGACGGGTGCAGCCCTTTCCGACAATCCGCTCTTCGGCAGCAGCGATGCGAATGCACGACGCATAGTCGCCTACGGTCTCCGGAATCCTTTCCGGTTTACAGTCAGGCCGGGGACCAATGAACTCTGGATTGCCGATGTCGGCTGGGTTGAATGGGAAGAGATCAACCAACTGGCCAATCCCCTCTCGCCGCTCGTGACCAACTTCGGCTGGCCGTGCTACGAGGGCTCAGCGAGGCAGTCAGGGTACGACGCGGCCAATCGCGCGATCTGCGAGAACCTCTACGTAGAGCCTGCCGCAACTTCCGGGTTGACGAATCCATACTTCGCCTACAGTCACAGCATGCGGGTCGTGGCGAGCGAGGCGTGCCCAACTGGCAGCTCGGCGCTGTCGGGCACGGCTTTCTACGTGGCAGGCGGCTCGTATCCGAGCGAGTACAACGGCGCGTTGTTCTTTGCCGATTACGTTCGTGACTGCATCTGGGCGATGCGCATCGGAGCGGGAGGACTTCCCAACCCATCAAACGTGGTGACCATCAAGTCCAATCCGGGTGGGCAGCGCGAAGGTCCCGTGCATCTGATCACGGGGCCGGGAGGAGATATCTTCTACGCTGGCTTCGACGACAACCGCCTTCATCGAATTGTCTACAGCACCGGGAACAAGGCGCCGGCTGCTGATGTCGAAGCCGCGCCGATCGCCGGCGATTCTCCGTTGACCGTCCATTTCAACGCCACAGGGTCGAGCGATCCGGACGGCGACGAGGTTACGTACGCATGGGACCTCGACGCGGACGGTGCCTTCGACGATGGCACCGGCGTGACGGCGCAGTTTACCTACGTCAGCGATCCGCCATTGTCGGTAACCGTTAAGGTTAAGGTCACCGACAGTGAAGGCCTTTCCGACGTGGCCTCAGTGACCATTTCAGTCAACAACACGGCGCCCATGCCGTTCATCGACACACCGAAACCAGGGCTCCGCTGGAAAAGGGGCGACCTGATTCAGTTCTCGGGGGGAGCGATAGACAACGAGGAGGGAGAGCTGTCGCCATCCTCCTTGCGGTGGTCGATCATCATGCATCACTGCCCCTCTAACTGTCATACCCATCCTGTCACCCAGCATGTTGGGGTAGCGTCTGGTTCGTTTCCAGGGCCCGACCACGAATATCCCTCTTTCATCGAAATTCGCCTCACCGCAACGGACGCAGCCGGGCTGGAGGGGACGACGAGCATCAACGTCCATCCCGCGACAGTTACCCTCACGTTTGAGAGCAGCCCGCCGGGTCTCAACATAACCGTCAACGCGGTTACGGGTACAACGCCATTCAACCGCACGGTCATCGTCGGCTCCACCAATACGGTCAGTGCCACATCTCCTCAGACGTGGAATGGACAGCTGTACCAGTTTGCGTCGTGGTCGAACGGGGGCACGCAGCAGCAGACACTTGTCGCACCGCAAAGCCCAGAGAGGTTCACCGCGACATACGTCCCGCAGCCGTCGCAACCCGCGGCTGTGGCGGCGTATCATTTCAACGAAGGCGGCGGGACGACGGCGACGGACCAGACGGGGCGCGGCAACACGCTGCTGCTGACCAATGTGACGTGGACGACGCAGGGCCACACGGGCGGGGCGGTGGTCTTCAATGGGGGCAATAGCCGGGCGGAGCTGCCGGCACCGGCGACGGACCTGAGCTTCACGTCGGCATTCACGATCACGGCGTGGGTGTATCCGACGACGTTGGCGAGCGGGTGGCGGGCGATTGCGGCGCGGCAACTCGGGACGGCCTTCGGCAACAGCTGGTTTCTGGGTCACAACGGGCCGACGCTGCATTTCTCCGCGGGGGGCCAGGTCACGACGCCGTTGACGGCCGGGGTGTGGACGCACATCGCGGCGGTGAAGAACGGGTCGACGCTGCTGGTGTACAAGAACGGGGTGCTGGCGGCGTCGACGACAGGGGCGCTGGGCGCGGTCGCGACTGATGCCAACGAGGTCGGGCTGGGCAGCGACAACAACGGCGCGCCGCTGTGGTCGGACCTGTTCCATGGCCGCCTGGACGATGTGCGATTCTACAGCCAGCCGCGCACGCTGCCGCAGATCGTCAACGACATGAACACCCCGGTCGCTGATGCGGGCGGCGGCGATATGGTGCCGCCGGTGATCAGTGCGGTGACGGCCGCCCCGAGCGATACGAGTGCGATCGTGACGTGGACGACCAACGAAGGGAGCACGAGTCAGGTCGAGTTTGGGCCGACGACGGCGTATGGAAGCAGCACGACGATCGACCCGGCACTGGTGACAGGGCACGGTGTGCCGGTGACAGGCTTGTCATCGAACACGCTGTATCACTTCCGGGTGCGCTCACGGGACGCGAGCGGGAACGTGGCGACGTCGGGCGATTTCACATTGACGACAGCGACGAGCACGCCCGGCCCTGTGGCGGCGTATCATTTCAACGAAGGCGGCGGGACGACGGCGACGGACCAGAC
>JALDXQ010000185.1:0-14222 GCA_032156805.1 Acidobacteriota bacterium | reverse complement strand
CGATCGTGTCCAGGGTACGCCACGCGTTGGCGACGTAGATGGCCTTGTGGCCGATGGAGCGGAAGTCACGAACGGCATAGCGCGCGAAGATCTCGAAGCTCTCCTCGGGAGTGAGGTGTCGTGCAAGCCCCGCCGCGGCCGCGTCGGCCGCAGCCTCGTCCCAGTTGTCCATAGCGGCGGTAAACGCGCGGACCGCTTGTGCCTTCGCGGGTACCGATTTCGCGTCGACAGCCCCCATCGTCCAGTCGCCTTCCCGCACATCGTCGGCTTGGGACTCCTTGAAGTGGTCGACAGCCCAGAGGAGCGGAAGCCAGCGATCGGCTTGGGGCGAGGCTTCGGCGACCAGATGAGCGGAGTGCACCACGAGCACTGCGTGGAACTTGAATCCAACCGCTGGACGGGGCTGGACGTTGCGGATGCCCGCCAGAAGAAGCGCAGCGAGGCCCTCGCGGTAGCCAAGGCCTTTTTTGATCCTGGCGCCAACCTCCTCCAGGAGCTTCGCGCGCGGTGTGTCCTCGAACAGACGCACGAGCGGCTCGATCGCGGAATCGAACCGAACGATCCCTGGATCTACCTGGGTTTGCGCGGCTGAGACCGGCTTGACGCCTGCGAGGAACGCAAGCTCGCTGTAACTGAGGAGGGCGCTGGCGGACTGGAGGAAGCTGCGCCGGTTCATAGAGTCACACGGCTCTCATGCATGTTACACCTACGCGCAACATGGGGTCAGACTGGTCATCGTCCCGAGCAGTGAAATTGTGGCACGCCCTTGACTGTGGGAGGTAGTGCGCGCTGCTGCGGCTTGCGCCGGCATCGACAAGCTGGCGCCCCACGACCTGAGACGCACGTGCGCCCGCCTCTGTCATCTCACAGGCGGCGAACTGGATCAGATCCAGTTCCTGCTCGGTCACGTCTCGATCCGGACGACTGAGCGCTACCTCGGATGCAAGCAGAAGCTTCGGATAGCTGTGAACGACCGATTGGGAATCGAACCCGACGCCGCGTGACGCGAACCACCACCAGGGCGGATGCTTCGATCCCCCCTGGGCGACTAGTCCTGACCGTTCTGGTCGAGGCGCGATTTTTCTCCGACTTACGTCCGGCGCCGCGAGTCGCCTACAACAGGCTTGCCACGAACGGATAGCACCAGAACAAACCGAGCGCGGTCGAGACACAGCCGACGGCCAGCGACAAGACGCGCACACACACGTGATGGGAGCCAAGCCGTGCGAGCGGCCAGCCCATGAGGCCCGAGAGCGCAACCATTCCAACGGTCGTTCCAACACCAAACAGCATCAAATACGCCAGCCGTGTCGCGGTTGAGGGGAGCGTCGTCACTACGAGCGCAGTCAGTGCGCCGCTGCCCGCGAGTCCATGAACCGCGCCCACCAAGAGTGGTCGTGCGAGTGTCCATCGGTCGACCCGAAAGGGCACCAGCGCTTGTGGACTCTTATGGGAATGCGTTGGCCCCTTGAGCACTCGACGAGCGCCGTGATGGATTGCGCGTACACCAAAACCGACCAACAGTAGGGAGACGCAGACGTCTAACACCTGCGCCACGATTGTTGGCATCTCGGCTTGGAACACCACCAGGAGGGCGCCTGCCGCAAACAGCGTCAACGTATGGCCCAATCCCCACCAGGCGCCGAGCCAGGCGGCCTTCGCGCTGCTACGCTCGCCCGTCATGAGCGTTGACACTGCAGCGAGGTGATCCGGTTCGAGCGCGTGCCGCATGCCGAGCACTGTGCCCAGACCGGCGCTCGCAGCGAAGCTCAAAGGGGGGAGAGCGATGCCACCTTCGGCAATGGGCTCCACGCCCAGCCGCTGAAGCATCCAGTACGTCGCCACGGTGCACGTGAGCCCAAGGAGAAGCCAACGCGCGTCGGGGGCACGTGATTGCAGCAACTCGATGGGCTGGCCGTGAGGTGTGTTTCGGTACGCAGCGGCCCAGGCCTCTTTTCGAGTACGGAGCGCGCTCGGATCAGCCAGTCCCTTCGCCGTGACCAGGCTTTCCAGCGCGGCCAGCCAGTGCTCGTAGTATCGAGAACCATCGTCGGGTTCACCGCGCTTGGCGGCAGCTTCGAGCTCTTTCGCCAATGCGGCGGCCCATTCTTTCCAGGTGAAATGTCCTTGCTCTGAGAGCTTCACAGCCAGTGCGAAGGCCTGCGCCTGCCACGGCTCGGCGAACACGGGCCCGCCATCGTCCCGAGGCAGACGCGGAAGCTCGACGAGATCCTTGGCGCCGAAAGTCGGATCAAGCGCGCTCAAGGTATTCATCCCACAGGTCGAGATGAACCGAGTCACGCGGCGACGCGTCGTTGCCCCACAACGCTCGCGCAGCGAATCGAACGGAGTACACGTGCTGGCGCTTCTCGCCTTGAAAGTGGGCGTTCGTGTCTGGAAAAAGGTAGACACCGTGATCGCGGACGATGACGCCCGTCTTGCCGCGCGCGTACCGTGGCAAGCGAGTGTGGCCTGTGGGATTGATGTTCCGTGCCCTTACGCGCTGGCGCACTCGGAACAACGGTCGCACGCTCGGATCCACGCTCGAAGCGATTCCTCGAGCGAGCCAGCGGCCAGACGTCTCGAGGCCGAGCGCCGGGGTAGCTTTCGATGAACCCGGTGTCGCCCTTCCGCTTTCAATCTCTTCTTTGCTGACCAGACCGTATCGCACAAGCTGCGCCTCGAGCCTGTGAGCCCATCGTTCGTAATAACTCATTCGCAGGTAGTCGGCCGGCGGCAGGACTTCAATTGCGTATCTGTGCGCGTCGAGGTTCCACTTGCGCCAGGCCCGCATCGCACGGTCGAGCGCCCAGATCCGCCCCTCCCAAGGGGCGTGAAACACAGGCTCGTTCTTCTCATACTCGACTGGACCCATGCCGTGCTGACCGCCCATGTCGTGCACGCCGTTCATTGGTTGCCTCCCGACGGTGGCAACGCGAGCTTCGTCACGCCGACCATCGCATCGCGCGTGACGAGCGCAGCAAGTTGCCCTTCGTTCATCGATTCAGTGCCGGCAGGACGTTCGGGCAGGACGATATAACGCAACTCCGCGGTGCTGTCCCAGACGCGTAATTCGACATCCTCGTCCAACTGCGTTCCGAACTCCCGCAGGATGCCGCGCGGGTCGATGACCGCGCGAGAGCGATAGGGCGAGGACTTGTACCAGACGGGCGGAAGGCCGAGCACTGACCACGGATAACAGGAGCACAAGGTACACACAATCAGGTTGTGTACCTTCGGTTGGTTTTCTACCACCAGCGTGTGCTCGCCCTGCCCGCTGGTGTAGCCCAACTCGGCGATCGCGGCTGGCGCATTTTCCAAGAGACGTTTCTTGTAGGCGGGATCGACCCACGCGCGCGCCACCATCCGGGCTCCGTTGCGCGGGCCCACCTTGTGCTCCATGGTGTCGACCAGCGCGTCGAGAGCCGCTGGGTCGACCAACCCCTTTTCTACCAGGAGCGACTCGAGCGACTTCACTCGCAACGTGAGATCTGAAGGAACCGCCTGATGCGCGGGAGCGTTGCCCTGGCCTTGGGCGTTGCCAAGGCTAGAAGAGTTCGCAACCCCCGCTGCCGTCATGGCAGCCATCAAGAAACTGCGTCGAGTGCCGTCCATCAGATGCTCCTTTTCACCTGAGCCCGAAGTCGCCTCGCGTTTCGGTGCCTTGGAGGTACAGCATCAATTTACTCCCGACATCAGTCAGGTTCGATGACAATCTCGGGGGCTACAGAGGGGACGAAGAAATGAGGAGCATCAGATTCGGAAAGTCCAGAATGGCCGCGTGTGCCGTCGCTTCTGTGTTCGCTACGATGGACGCGTCAGCGCAGACCGCATCCCAGCCACTGCCCGTGGTGCGAGTGATTGCGACAGGCGGTACGATCGCGGGCCGCGGCGGCTCCTCAACGAGCCTCTCCAACTACAAACCTGGCGCACTCCTGGGAGATGAACTCGTCCGGGCCGTGCCAGAGATCAAGCAGTACGCCGACGTCCGCGTCGAGCAACTGTTCAACGTCAGTAGCTCTGACCTGACTGTCGCCAATTGGGTCGAGTTGGCGAATCGAATCAACACGATCTTCGCCAACGAGCCCAGCGTCGCTGGCGTCGTCGTCACACACGGGACGAACACCTTGGAGGAGACCGCGTATTTCCTGAACCTCACAGTGAAACACGATCGGCCCGTCGTCGTTGTCGGGTCGCAACGGCCTGCGACTGCGATCAGTTCGGATGGGCCACTCAACCTCCTGAATGCCATCCGCACTGCTTCAGCAGCAGAGGCGCGCGGCAAAGGCGTATTGGTCGTGATGAACGACGAGATCAATGGAGCGCGAGATGTCACCAAGACCAACACCTATCGCGTCGAGACGTTTCGCTCACCGGAACTTGGATTCCTGGGTTATGTCGACGCTGACAGGGTCAGTTTCTATCGCGCCTCGACGAAGCGACACACCGCGCAATCCGAGTTCACTGTGAGCGGAGCGATGCGACTGCCCACAGTGGACATCGTCTATTCGTACGTCGAGGCAAATGTCGCGATCCTGCAAACACTGATCGCGAGCGGAACGCAGGGCATCGTCTTTGCGGGCGCAGGTGCTGGTGCTCTGTCGGCCTCTGAGAGGACGGCGTTGAAGACTCTCGTCTCATCTCAGTCTGGTACCCGTCCCGTGCTGGTCCGCTCGAGCCGCGTTGGCAACGGCCGCGTCATCGCCGACGCAACCAACCGCGAAGACTACGACGCTCTGGCCATGATCCCGGCTGACACGCTCAATCCCCAGAAAGCTCGGGTGCTCCTCATGCTGGCGCTCTCCAAGACGCGTGACGTCAATGAGATCAAACGGATGTTTTCGGAGTACTAGTTAGCCGCCTCACATGCGATGGAACTGACATCACAGGGCGTGAGATGTTCTGCGACCTTACCTCAGCCGCCACCCGCCGCACTCGTCAGGCCTGTACGGTTCTCTTGCAACGTCTCGACAAGCTGGGCTACCGTGCACCCGGTCGGCGCACGCCGACGTGGAGGAGTTATGACGCGCAATCGCTCGCTGCTCAGGGGGTTCGCGTTGCTGGCGACGGTTACGCTGGCGTCGTTTCATGCGTCGGCCCAGGGTCGAGGATCGACTCCAGCTCGAACTCCCGATGGAAAGCCAGACCTCGCAGGCATCTATTCGTTCAGCACGGTCACGCCCCTCCAGCGGCCGGATGCGCTCGAGGGAAAGGCAACGCTCACCGACGAAGAGGCAGCCGCATTCGAAGCGGCGGAGAACACACGGCTCAACCGGGATTTGTTCGATCCAGAAAAGGGCCAGCCCAGCGCCGGCTATTTGCCGCGTGCCCAGGGCGGCGTGCTGTCGTACAACGAGTTCTGGTACGAGCGCGGCAACAAGCTGACCCGGGACAAGCGCACGTCGCTCATCGTCGATCCTCCGGACGGACGAATCCCTTTCACGGATGCGGCGCGACGCCGGGTTGCAGAAATGCGTCGGCGATCGGACGCCGGTCTGGGCGACTCGTATGCGGACCGGCCTCTCGCTGACCGGTGCCTCCAAGGGTTCAACTCCGGCCCGCCGATGACGCCCGGCTCGTACAACAACAACGTGCAAATCGTGCAGGCGCCGGGGGTTGTCGTGATCGTCAACGAGATGGTGCACAACGCCCGGGTTATCCCTACCGATGGGCGCCCGCATACCACGCTTCGCCAGTGGTCGGGAGACTCCCGCGGCCGATGGGAAGGCGACACGCTCGTCGTCGAGACGATCAACTTCCGGCGCGAGACGAGCCTGCAGGGCTCCGGCGCGAACACGAGGCTGGTGGAACGCTTCACGCAAGTCGACGCCGAGACGATCCAGTACGAATTCACCGTCACCGATCCGACGTCGTACACCCGGCCGTGGAGCGCGATGATGCCGCTGATACGAATCCAGGAACCACTCTTCGAGTACGCCTGCCACGAGGGTAACTACTCGTTGCGAAACATTCTCGCCGGTGCGCGCAAACAGGAGAGGGAGACGGAGAACGACGCACCGGCCCGGTAGCCGGTCACCGCGACGGCATCCCTGCCAGTCTAGGTCGCAACGTCACAGCTAGCGTCGCCGCCCCGCTGGCTCAGTCGCGCGGCGCTCGCACGGGTACCTGCACGTCACGGTACCGCCACAGGTAGTCGTACGTCGTTTCCACGTGCGTGATCACGCGCGCCGGACTCTGGTTGTACTCCTTGAAGTCCGCCATCGTCACTTCCTTGCGAATCTCCGCGAGGCTCTTGCCAGCGACCATCCGCTCCAGCACGCGATCGTTCATGGCCTGCAGATATCTATGAAAGGCCAGGAACCCGACCTCCTGGTTCGTCGTCGTCTTGTCATGTCCTTCGAGCACGATCTTCACGTCCGGGAGGTACGCCAGCGTCCGCAGCGCTTTCAGCGCATTGTGAATGTCGAGATCGCGGAAGTCGGGCAGGATGTTCCGTCCGCGAGCGAAGTCCGGCGCGAACAGCACCCCCTCGGCTGGGACATGTACATAGATCATGTTGTCGCTGTGGGTGGGACCCAGATAGATGAGAACAACCCGAGTCCCGCCCAACTGGAGTTCCATCGTGTCTTCGAACAGCACCTGGGGCACGATGGACCGCCGTTTCTCCCGGATGATGTGCGGCAGGATGTTCACGTGTCCGATCGCGACGGCAGTGTCGGCAAAGACCTGCGTGTCGCAGATGTGACTCTGATGGTCGTGCGACAGCACGACATATCTGACGGGCACCTTGAACCGGGTCTGCAGCTCTGATTTCAGCCAGTCCATGTTGTCGCAGAAGCCGTCCACGACGATGATTCCGGCGGGCGTGACGACGAACATTCCGTTCTGGGGACCGCCGAAGCGATACACATTCGGAGTCAACTGATTGATCGCCCGCTCGTTCGTCCACGTCGGTGCCTGTCCGAAGGCCACTCCGGTCGACAGTCCAAGCACGGACATTCCAATTGCCGCAATCCTCTTGAGTCCGTTCATCGGTGGCCTCCGGGATTCTCGGACATTACGACGTCGCCGGACAGGTCAATTGAGATCGATGTCTGATTGCACGGGCCGACGCGGCCTGATAATGCCGCGCGTCCGGTCTTCTTCGATGGCGCGATCCTCCGCCCGTTGCCCTCGCATGATGTTGTAGATCGCTTCGTTTCCCTCGTGGCAGTCGTACGGGAGCAGCTGGAACCCCGGCGGCGACACGAGCGGCGCTGCGATCGTGAACGGCTCCGCATACGTTTTGGGATCGATCATCGTCATGTCGTAGACGAGGACGTCGTCCCCCACGCGCGTGAAGTGCTCGATAATCTTCATCTCGTCGCTGTGCCGCAGGCCATTGCCGTTCGGCCCGATGCTCGTCCGGTCGGTGAAGTTTGTCGTCTCGATCACCAGCGTGTCACCTTCCCAGCGGCCGCGTGAGTCACCGAGATACTGCCGGACACGGTTCGTCAGCGGTGCCCGGCCGTCGACCGGAACGATGCGCGTGTCGTGAATCATCTCGTAGCCGATCACGACAGAGTCGGGTGTTTGAATGATCCGGTTGCCGTTTCCGTACGAGACGGGCAGCACGCCGCCGACAATCCCGCGCGTGATGCACCGGTCGTACAGCGTGAAGTCGTCAAGCGTCTCAAACGGGCCTTCCCCGAAGCTTCCGCGATCGCGAGAGGCGCGCCGTTTCTCTGCGTGGGGCGTGACAGCAGGCGTGCGCCCGTTTGGCGGGTCGACGATCAGCGATGTGAGCGGGAACGTGATGTTGCCGCGCCAGGCACGGTCGCGTCCGGCGGTTTGAGCACCAGACGCATTGATGGCATTGACGCGGGTCTGCTCTTCGGCCGTCGCGCGCTCGGCAAGCTCGGCCGCGTTCAGGAACATGCGATCGCCAAAGCGGGCCTGCCGATCGCGTGGAACGCCGTGCACGCTGTCGCTGGTCCACACACCCTCGAGATTGGGATGACCCCAATCGGTACGCGGGCTGCGCCAGGTCGCCGGAATCTTCAGGTGATCGCGGATATACGTCACGAGTGCGCGATGGCGCTCGAGACTCCACCCGCGATGTTCGCCACCAGAAGCTTCGGCGGGCGGGGCCTGCGCCGCGATCGGCTGCGACGACGCGGACGAGAGAGCAAGTGCCAGAGCCGATGCGAGAATGGCGGTTCGAAGTACGAATGCCATACGGGCTCCTTTGGAAGAACGCGGACCCTGTTCAGTGGAGACGTTACCACGGTTGTCATTCGCCGATCATCGGGACTGTGCGCCGGGATCTCGTCTTTCCGGCCCCCTCCACCCGCGGCGCGCGAGCTCAGCTCTTCCCCGCAGTTTGCACGCGGGGGAAGTGGCGGATCACGAAGAGCACGTACACGACCCAAAGTGCGAACCACACAGACGCGACGGCGAGAAGACTGATTGTGAAGAGAATCAAGCTTGGAGCGAGGAACAGTAGGACGCATCCGAGCAGCCAGGAGCGATCGCCTCGACGGGAGTACTGAGCCCGTTCGGCATTGTCGATCCGGCCGCCAAGCGAGGCGCCGTAGTAATAGAAAGACGCAAATGCGAATGAAAACGTGGCCACACCCATCACGATCAACGTGGCTTGAAACCGCAAAGCGTCGACCTGTCCGTTGGCGTACCTCGGATAAAGGAAGAACAGTAGGAACGTGAAGATCGCGATGCTCGACGCGGCGAGCTGATAGGAGCGATTGACGTTGGCTGCGGCAAGATCGTCGCCCATGGAATTCCATCCTCGGTTCGTCAATCACACGCGCGGCGAATGGACGAGTGCGTCGGGACGTCCATCTCGATGCAGCCGCAGAGGCGGCGGGCAGGGTTGCCCGCCGAGTCGAAGGGATTCTCACTTACTACCATCGGTCAGCTTCATTGCTTCGAGCAGCTTGACCGAGGCTTCGTTGATTCGATCGAAGTCCTTCTCGAGCTCTTCCGGGATCAACAACGCGGCTGGCCGGAACGTATCGCGAGTAATGCGATCGAGCCCGCGGAAGGGCTGTCCGGCCTTCCACGTGGCGTTGGCGAAGCGAGCCAGGAGCAGCATGTCCTCCTTCGACCGCCGACCGGCCACGATCGACTCCAGAACGGCGATCGGAGTTTCACCTGTACGTTCCGAAAGGGCGCCGATCCCACTCTCCACAGCGTAGAAGGCTGCGAGGTTGGTGGCGATCTTCTCGTCGCGGACCGACCTCGTGACGGTGGCCTTCTCCTCCTCCGCGGTCAGAAAGGGTGGTGCCGGCTGACCCTGCGACGTGTAGTACGCAGCATCGAGCCAGGTTGCGATTTCGACGGCGAACTTTTCCGACTGCAGCAACGAGTGCAGCGTTTTCAGCTGAGCCTCGCGTTCGCCTGCGACTGGTGGTGCGTCGGACTGTTGTGCCGGAGCGCAGGATAGGCAGCATAGCAGGATGCTCACGAGCATCGGATACATGACTGGATGTCTCATGACGTGTCCTCATACTTCAGGTGGACGATCGGAATTCTAGCCTCTGTTCACATGGCCACGAAGCGCAGAGATCAGGTCGGATGTGAACCGCCAGATGCGGTAGACAATGGAGCGATGAAGATCGAGGAACTGCCGTCTCAGGTTCAGCATGTCAAGTTCGAGTATAAGTACGACCCGCATGGCAACTGGATCGAGCGGATTGTTGTGGTCGTGACTCACCTTCCGTGGAATCTGATGTGTTGAACGACGACGAGCAGCGCGAGAACGCGAGCCCGGTAGGGCCGGCCGAATCTCACACCGCCCTGACGTCGCGGTTCCAACAGATGTTTCCGGTCCTTTCACGGGCCGAGATCGATCGCGTCCGACGATTCGGCGAGGTCAGGCGGTTCGCTGCCGGAGAGTTTCTGTTCCAGGCAGGAGAAGCCGTCCCCGGTATGCACGTGATCCTGTCCGGTCGGATAGCGATCGTGCCACGTGACGGGCTGGGGCAGGTCGTACCTGTGGCAGCGTTCGCACAGCTGATTGGGGCACCGATCGAAGAAATGATGGAGGTGGTGCCAGGCGAAGTCATTGCTGAAATCGGTCAACTCTCCGGAAGGCCGGACTTGAGTGTGCTCGACGCCCGAGCCGTCGTTGATGTGGAGGCCATCGTTGTTCCGCCCGAGGCGCTGCGAGCGCTGCTCATCGCCGAGGCCGAACTCGGCGAACGTATCCTGCGCGCACTCATCCTGCGTCGAGTGGCGCTGATCGAGCTCGGCTTCGGAGGTCCGGTGATCGTCGGGGCAGTCAAGTCCCCAGACGTGACGCGGTTGTCACTCTTCCTGGAACGTAACTCGATTCCCTTCCGCGTGATCGATCCCGACGAGGATCAGGATGCATCGCTCCTGCTCGCGCGCGTCGCCGCGCAGGCGGACGAACTTCCAATCGCCGTCCTGCCTGACGGCACAGTGCTCAAGAACCCGACGAAGCAGGAGCTGGCCCGGGCCCTGGGCCTGATCGCCACGAGTTTCCACGACGAGCCGTACGACGCGGTCATCGTTGGTGCGGGTCCGGCCGGTCTGGGGACTGCCGTCTATGCCGCATCGGAAGGTCTTGCCGTTCTGGTGCTCGAAGCGCTTGCGTTCGGAGGACAGGCGGGCGCCAGCGCTCGGATTGAAAACTATCTGGGTTTTCCAACGGGAATCTCCGGGCAGGCGCTGATGTCACGCGCGTTTACGCAAGCGCAGAAATTCGGAGCAGAGTTCAGCCTGTCGACCGAGGTTACGCGCTTGCACTGCGCTTCGGAAGGCTCAGGGCCGGATCCACTGCACGTCCTCGAGCTCGCCGACGGTCGGCGTGTCCGGACGCGCGCAGTCGTCATTGCCACCGGTGCCCGCTACCGCCGTCCGGAGATCCCGAACCTTGCGCAGTTCGAGGGCCGCGGCGTCTCGTACTGGTCCTCGCCTGTCGAGGCCCGGCTGTGCCGCAACGAAGATGTGGTTCTGGTGGGTGGAGGAAACTCGGCGGGGCAAGCGGCGGTTTTCCTCGCAAGCCACGCGCGTCACGTGCGCGTGCTGGTGCGCGGGCAAGGTCTCTCGAGCACAATGTCGCACTATTTGATCGAAAGGATAGCCGGTTGTCGGAACATAGAGGTGATTGGTGAGACCGAGGTCGTTGAGCTCCTCGGCACGCCCGACCAGGGGCTGCAGGGCGTGCGGTGGCGTAACCGGCGCACCGGCGCCGAGGAACAGCACGCGATCACCCACTTGTTCGTTTTCACTGGCGCCGATCCGGTCGCAGACTGGCTCAATGGCAGCGGCATCCCCATCGACGAGAAGGGGTTCATCCAGACGGGTGCCGACGTGCGTTCGACTCAGCGATCGCCGCTACCACTCGAGACCGGGGTCGGCGGGATCTTCGCCGTTGGCGACGTGCGTTGCGGTTCGATCAAACGAGTGGGGGCGGCCATCGGGGAGGGAGCCGCAGTGGTAGCGCAGCTGCACACCTTCCTCGCCAGGCGCGATCCTGCGACGCTCCGCTCGGAGAGCGGCGAGGCACGTCGATCGACAGCTCGCCCCGGCTAGCGCATGCGAGGTCAGCCGTAGAGATTGTTGCATTCCCGATGTGGCGGACGTTTATCCTCGAAGGACGCTCATGCCGCTTCCGCAATTATTCCCGGGCTTCCCGCAAGTTGACGTTCAAGAGACTGCCTTCTCGCTGGATGCTGTGGGCCGATACGTCTGCAGCACCTGGGACGAGGCGACGCTCAATGGAGGGCCGCCCTTCACGGCGGTCGTTGTCGGGGCGGGCATGTACGGCGCGTACTGCGCCACGAAGATCGTTCGGCTCGACCCGACCGCGCGTGTCCTTCTGCTCGACGCAGGACGGTTCCTCGTCTCCGAGCACGTCCAGAACCTCGCCAACATCGGCTTCAACGTGCCTGGCGCCATTCCGCCGGCCAGCGATCCCGGCGTCGCGCGCGAGCTTGTCTGGGGCATCCCCTGGCGGGGCAATACAGACTTCCCGGGTCTGGCGTACTGCACCGGTGGAAAATCCATCTTCTGGGGCGGCTGGTGCCCACGATTGACCGCTGGCGACCTCACGCACTGGCCGGCCGCCACCGCCCAGTATCTGGTCAATCACTACAGCGACCTCGAAAGCGAGATCGGCGTCGTGCCAGCGACTGATTTCATCTTCGGCGAGCTGGGGGACGTGCTGCGGGCTGCCTGCGTGAACGCTGCGGCGGCCACACCAGACATCGAGACGTCATTTGGCACCGGTGGCGTCGAGATCGCTCCACTCGCGGTACAGGGAAGTCCGCCTGTGTCAGGCCTTTTCAGCTTCGATAAATACAGCAGCCTTCCGGTGCTCGTGGATGCCATCCGCGCCGATGTGGGCGCATCGGGCTTCAACAACGCGGCGCGGCGGCTGTTCCTTGTGCCGCTTGCGCACGTGATCAAGCTGCACGCCGCGAGCGGGACGGTGCATACGGTCGAAGTTCAGGCAGGCGGCCAGCGCCGGTTCCTATCGCTCGCGCACGGCGCCGTCGTCATCCTGGCCGCCAGCGCAGTGGAGACGACGCGCCTGGCACTGCAGTCGTTTCCGACGCCATTGATGGGAAGGAATCTGATGGCGCATGTTCGAAGCGACTTCACCGTCCGCATCAGGCGCACCGCATTGCCGCCAGTGCCCGGGCACGTGCAGACGTCGGCGCTGCTCGTGCGCGGCCTTGCACCATCGGGGCGCTTTCACGTTCAGGTCACGGCGTCCACGCATCAGCAGGGCTCGGACGAGATGTTGTTTCGGATGATTCCCGACTTGGACGTGCTCGACGCGCAGTTACTGAACACCGATCCCGACTGGATCACGATCACATTCCGTGGCATCGGCGAGATGCACGGCAATCGCAGCGCCGCCGTTCCCAACGCGGTCAACAGTTGGATCAATCTCAGTCCATTCGAATCGGACGAGTTTGGTGCGCCGCGCGCTTTTGTGCATCTCAAGATCGACGCCGCAGATCTCCAGACATGGCAAGCAATGGACGCCGCGATACTGAGCCTCGGCCAGAGAATGGCTGGTGACCCTGCCAGAATTCAGTATCGCTACGACAACGCGTGGCAGACGGAGCCGTTTCCTCTTGACCGCCCGTTTCCCGAATGGCATCGCGGGCTTGGGACCACGTATCACGAGGCCGGTACACTCTGGATGGGCGACGATCCGGCAACGTCGGTGACGAACGACGTAGGACGTTTTCATCACATCGACAATGCCTATGCATGCGATCAGTCGATCTTTTCAACGGTGGGCTCGGTGAATCCGGCGCTGACAGGGCTCACGCTTGCGCGGTGCCTGGCCGAGCATCTGACGACCTAGCGGATATTGACCTGCGTCGCCAGAGGTGCTGCGAACATCGACGATCGCACCGACAATCGTTAGAGCGATCGCACCACCAGCGATCACGCGATCACCGCACCGAGGCGGTGGCCCACCTCTCCGAGAGCTTCCGGATGCGCGCGAGCGCTTCCTGAATGTTCTCGAGCGAGTTCGCGTAGCTGAAGCGCAGGTAGCCGTCGCCGTAGCTGCCGAAGGCCGTCCCGCTCAGGCACGCCACGCCCGCGTCGTTGAGCAGCATGTCGGCCAGTTCACGGCTCGACAAGCCGGTGCCAGTGACGTTCGGGAACACGTAGAACGCGCCTGCAGGCACTGTGCAGCGGAAGCCTGGGATCTCGTTCAAGCCCTTCACGATCGCATCACGACGACGCCGGAACTCCGCCACCATGTTGTCCACATCGTCCTGCGGACCCTGCAGTGCCGCAAGACCGGCACGCTGCGTGAAGCTGGCCGTGCACGAGTTCGAGTTGACCATCAGCTTGTCGACGGCCTCGGCAACCCACAGCGGCATGACGCCATAACCCAGGCGCCAGCCGGTCATCGAATACGTCTTCGAGAAGCCGTCCAGGATGATCGTCTTCTCGAGCATGCCGTCGAACTGCGTGATCGATGACGGCGCCTCTTCGTAGCAGATGCGCGAGTAGATCTCGTCGCTCAGGATCAGCAGGTCGCGTTTGCGCACGAGGTCGGCGATGCGCTCGAGGTCGGCGCGCGGGATCACACCGCCGGTTGGATTGGCGGGTGAATTGAGCACGATCATCTTCGTGCGATTCGACAGCTTCGACTCCAGCAGATCGAGGTCGAACGAGAAGCCGCGCGACTCAACCAGGGGAATCGGCACCGGTGTCGCGCCCAGGAAGTTGATCACCGACTCGTAGATCGGGAACCCGGGGTTCGG
>JALDXQ010000184.1:0-14394 GCA_032156805.1 Acidobacteriota bacterium | reverse complement strand
CGCCGTTGGTTGATGACCTCTTTGTAGTTGAACTTGAACGACTTGGTCTGTCCCCTCTCGGAACGCATGATCACGATGTTCTTCGAGTTGGCGTACTCCGCCACTCCGCCGGCTGTAGCGATTAGTTGCATCACATTCAGTGAGCCCTGGATTGGGTACGGCCCGGCCTTTGCCACTTTGCCCGTGATGTAGACGAACCGGCTGTTAATAGCTTTGACGACGACCGCCACGTTGGGCGCTTCGATTAGCTCGGAAGCCGCCTCGCTCAACCGTTTCCGGAGTTGCTCCGGCGTCAGACCTGCCGCGTCGACGTCGTAGAGGAGCGGCATCGAGATCTTGCCGTCTGGCCGGACCACGACCTCCAACGACATCTCGGTATCCCGCCAGAACACAATGTTCAACACATCGCCAGGGCCGATCACGTAATCCGCAGGTATGTCGACAGCCGCACCCGGCGCTGGTTGGGACAACTGTCCGGCGGCGTGAACAGGCACCGGAAGCGACAGCCTGATGACAAGGGTCGACAAAACGATGACGAGTGCTCGCGTCATTCCTCTAACCTCAACAGCAATCCATGGGCCTGACTCACGTCCGGACTACTCTGCGGGGCTCCGGAGGTGCATTACGGAGATTTCCGTGCAAGCTGCAAGATCCGGGCGAGAAGATGTGAGGAGTCGAATTCTCCCGCAATTGCGTAGTTCGACTGTGGGGACGTCGCTAAGCTGGCTATTTGTGAGGCCTGAAGGCTGTGTGCTCGTTGCAGGGATTCGTTCGCGGATGAATAGGGCTGTCGACGAAAGTCTGATTGCGACACGACTTTCGTCGGCGGAGCGGCGGTAGACTTGAAAATCCACTATATCGTCGGGGTCTCGATTGTGGCGGCGACGCAGGGGCGTTCGGTGGCGCAAAGACTGGCGGAATCAAGCAGTTAAGGTCAATTTAGTCCCCGAAACCATCCTCCGAACCGTCCAAACGCCTTCAGATAGACGTTCGTGGAAGGTATCCAGCAGCCGATGGGCCTTGTCTCCGGCATATCACCACCCTGTTCCGGCATCCGCTTCGACGGCCGCGCGGCCCCAGGGCGTCCTCCAGTCCTCGCTCATCTCCTGCAGCGCACGTAGCGTGGTGGGAGACACTGCGCGAATGCCGCAAGACGACATGCGACGCGGGCGCGGCGGGCTAACTCCACCACATTCCGCGCGCCGAGCACGTTCACCGTCTGATGGACAGGCGGCATCTGTCTGGGGGAGCCGAAGCGCAAATCCGAAGAAAGTGTGCAGATCTAGGCAGTCTGCTCCGAACCTGAGCGTTTCGTGCACTCGGGTGTCGTTCGGTGTCGGGACCGGAAGACGATTTTCCCGAGGAGCACAAGGGGAAGTGTCCAACGATAGAGAGGTGATGATCGATTGCGTTGTTCGCACCGCTGAGCCTAGCTATGATCTCTTGATGACTACTTCCCATCTTTCGGCGAGCAGTATTGCGAGCAGTCATACGCGACTCGCCGAGTTGATTCAGAACAAGCAAGCGATCGTCGGAATCATTGGTCTCGGGTACGTGGGCTTGCCTTTGGTCCGCGCCTTCACAGCGGCGGGCTTCCGATGTATGGGCTTCGACGTCGACCAGGCGAAGGTCGAAAAGCTGAAGGCCGGCGAAAGCTATATCAAGCACATCGATTCTGCGGAGCTCGCCAATCTCGTCGCCACCAAAGCATTCGAGCCCACCGCCGATATGGAACGGCTGCGCGAGGCCGATTGCATCATCATCTGTGTGCCGACGCCGCTGAACGACAGCCGGGATCCCGACTTGAGCTACATCGAGGGGACAGCACAGTCGATCGCAGCGACTCTTCGCGCAGGACAGCTCGTGGTGCTCGAGAGTACGACGCATCCAACGACGACACGTACGAATGTGTTACCCATCCTCGAAGCCACAGGGTTGCGATGCGGCATCGATTATTTCCTCGCTTTCAGCCCCGAGCGGGAGGACCCGGGCAACCCGCATTTCCAGGCGGCAACGATTCCAAAAGTCGTTGGTGGTTTCGACGCTCGAAGTGGCGACCTCGCGTGTGCAATGTACGCTCATGCCGTCGTGAAGGTCGTTCGTGTGTCGACCATGGAAGTGGCCGAGGCGAGCAAGATACTCGAGAACACTTACCGTGCCGTCAACATTGCGCTCGTCAACGAGCTTAAGGTTCTGTATGACAGGCTCGGTATCGATGTCTGGGAGGTCATCGAGGCAGCCAAGACGAAGCCGTTCGGCTTTCAAGCCTTCTATCCCGGGCCCGGTCTCGGAGGCCACTGCATTCCGATCGATCCGTTCTATCTGAGCTGGCTTGCCCGGCGGCACGGAGAACAGACGCGATTCATCGAGCTGGCGGGCGAAGTGAACGCGCACATGCCCGACTACGTGGTCAATCGCCTTGCCCAGTTCCTCAACGAGCAACGCAAACCGATCAACGGCAGCCGAATCGCGATTCTCGGCATGGCGTACAAGAAGGACGTCGACGATCCGCGTGAAAGCCCCTCATTCGAGCTGCTGAAGCTGTTGCGTCAGCGCGGAGGCGTCATGACTTACAACGATCCGCACGTGCCGACGCTGCCGAAGATGCGCCACTATCCTGACCTGCCCGCGCTGAGCAGCCAGGATCTCACGCCCTCGTACCTCCGTTCCCAGGACTGTGTCCTCATCGCCACCGATCACTCGGCGTACGACTACGACTTCATCGTGGAGCATTCCCCGTTTGTGCTCGACACGCGCAATGCAACGAAGAACGTTGTTCGAGGACGAGAGAAGATTCGCAAGGCGTAACGATTAGGCTCGATGCACTGTTCTTGGTGAGAAATCCGGGCCAATCCGGGCTAGATTGGTGATGCGTTGCGTTCCTTGATGCCGATGGCTCGTGCCGCGAGCCGCTAGCGCTGGGTGATCGGCTTTGCGTTGGCGTTGGCGAGCAAGGTCTTCAAACGCTCGAAGTCGACGACCGGAAGGCCCACGGCTCCAAAAAACTCGGCGCGCCTGGTTCCATCGCCGTGAAAATCGGATCCACCCGTCACGGCCAGATTGAAGCGCTGCGCGATGTCGAGGTAGTGGCGCTGCGTCTGCTCGTCGTGCGAGCTGTGGTATGCCTCGATGCAGGGCAGGCCCGCGTCGACGAGGTCGGCGATCAGATGATCCTTCTTGAGCTGTCCCGGATGCGCGAGTGATGCGATGCCGCCGCATTCAGCGACCAGCGCGATCACTTCCATTGGCGAGGCACCCGTGTGCGGAACATATGCAGGAGCACGTTCATCGAGAAAGCGATCGAACGCTTCGGCGACCGACGACACATGACCAGCGGCGACGAGGCGCTCGGCAATCTGGGGGCGGGCGATCGCTTTACCCGACCGGCTGGCAGCAGCCGCGACAAGCGCGTCGACATCGATCGGTGCATCGAGTTGCGCCAGGCGCTCCGCAATCTCACGAGCGCGCTCGACACGACGGCGGCGCTGCTCGGCAACGAGCCGGTCCAGGGGCGGCGTTTCTGCAGGCAATCCATAGCCCAGCACATGCACGTCTTTTCCCTCGTGGACCGACGTAATCTCGATGCCGGAGACGAACTCCATTCCCAGCGTCTCGGCCACCGTGCGTGCCGCCGCTTCGCCCGCCCTCGTGTCATGATCGGTGACGCTCATGACACGGATACCTGCCGAAAAGGCCCGGCCAGCCAGCTCTTCAGGTAGGCATCGGCCATCCGATGCAGTCGTATGCAGGTGGAGATCGACGGTTACGCCCATTGATATTTATCCTCGATGTCGTGAACTGAGTCTTATTTCCGGATGATCAAAAAACAAAGGCTCCCGTGCCGTGGATTTCTGCCAACCTCGAGGGCAACCTGCCTGCCGGGAGCGGGGTACGGGATTTGCCAACGATGGTTGCACTCATAGTTCCGCATTTCCAACACGCCATGCATAACAGCAATCACGCTGCCAGTTCCTCGGACTTGGAGTCACCAAGCAGCATCCTCGAGCCATCGCCGGCCCGGTTGACGCACCTTCAGCGACTCGAGGCCGAAGCGATCCACATCATGCGGGAAGTGGTCGCCGAGTGCGAGCGCCCGGTGATGCTGTATTCGATCGGAAAAGACAGCTCCGTGATGCTGCATCTGGCACTCAAAGCGTTCTTTCCTGCCAGGCCTCCATTTCCTTTTCTTCATGTCGATACGACATGGAAGTTTCGCGACATGATCGCGTTTCGTGACGAGGCCGCGCGGCGGCACGGGCTGGATCTCCGGGTCCATATCAATCAGGAGGGACTCGATATGGGGATCGGTCCCTTCAGTCATGGATCGGCGGTTCATACCGATGTCATGAAGACGCAGGCGCTCAAGCAGGCGTTGGACAAATACGGGTTCGATGCGGCGATCGGTGGTGCACGGCGAGATGAGGAGAAGTCACGTGCCAAGGAACGCGTCTTCTCTTTCCGAACGGCGCAACATCGCTGGGATCCGAAACAGCAACGCCCCGAGCTCTGGCGGCTCTACAACACTCGCACGCGAAAGGGTGAAAGCATCCGCGTGTTTCCACTGTCGAATTGGACCGAGCTCGACGTCTGGCAGTACATCTACACGGAGCGCATCCCGATCGTGCCGTTGTACTACGCCGCAGAGCGGCCCGTCGTGTGGCGCGACGGAACGTGGATCATGGTCGACGACGATCGCATGCCGCTCTCGCCTGGCGAAACACCACAACTCAAGATCGTGCGCTTTCGCACTCTTGGATGCTATCCGTTGACGGGGGCGATCGAGAGCGACGCAGCCTCACTGCCTGCCATCATCCAGGAGATGCTGCTGACGACGATGTCCGAGCGACAGGGTCGAGTCATCGATCACGACCAGTCGGCGTCGATGGAGAAGAAGAAGGTCGAGGGGTATTTTTGACACCTGCTGACAGCGGGCACATTGACAGTGATCTCGAGAGCTACCTGCACACGCATGAGCGCAAGGACCTCCTGCGCTTCATCACGTGCGGTAGCGTAGACGACGGCAAGTCGACGTTGATCGGTCGGCTCCTTTACGAGTCGAAAATGATCTTCGAGGATCAGCTCGCGGCGCTCGCCGCCGATTCGCGCAACGTCGGCACACGCGGGGACGAACTGGACTTCGCGCTGCTCGTCGATGGTCTCTCCGCCGAGCGCGAGCAAGGCATTACCATCGACGTGGCGTACCGCTTTTTCTCGACCGAGAAACGGAAGTTCATCGTCGCGGATACACCCGGGCACGAGCAGTACACGCGCAATATGATCACCGGCGCGTCGACCGCGGAACTCGCGGTCATTCTCATCGACGCGCGCAAGGGAGTCCTGACCCAGACCCGCCGCCATAGTTTTCTTGTCTCGTTGCTTGGCATCCGTCGTGTGGTGCTGGCGATCAACAAGATGGATCTCGTCGACTATTCTCAGGAGGTGGTGGCTCGAATTGCGCGCGACTACGGCGAATTCGCCGAGCGCATCGGCTTTGATCAGGTGACGTGCGTTCCGATGTCAGCGGTGTACGGACACAACATCGTCACGACCTCTGATGTGATGCCGTGGTACCGGGGTCCGAGCCTGCTCGAGCACCTCGAGACGGTTCCGGTCGGTGACGACCTCGCCGGCAAGCCATTTCGTCTGCCGGTGCAGTGGGTGAACCGGCCCAATCTGGATTTTCGCGGCTTCGCAGGTGCCGTTGTGAGCGGGACCATCCGGCCTGGCGACGCCGTTCGTGTCGTGCCATCGGGGCGGCAAACCACGGTCGCGCGGGTTCTCATCGGAGACCATGAGGCCCAGGTGGCGACCGCGGGCGAGTCGGTCACGCTCACGTTGACCGACGAAATCGACATGAGTCGCGGAGATGTCCTCGCTACGGCAACGGCGCCGCCGGCGGTCGCCAATCACTTCGAGTCGACGATCGTCTGGATGCACGATCGCCCCATGCTTCAGGGTCGGTCGTACCTGGTGAAGATTGGCACCAAGACCGTCACGGGCACGATCACACCGCTGAAGTACAAGATCAACGTCAACACCCTCGAGCACGTCGCTGCTCGGAAGCTCGAATTGAATGACATCGGTGTGTGCGGTCTGCAGCTCGATGAGCCGGTCGCGTTCGAGCCGTACTCTGACAGTCGGGATCTCGGTGGCTTCATCATCATCGATCGCATCACGAATGCGACCATCGGTGCGGGACTGCTGCACTTTGCGCTCCGTCGCTCCCAGAATGTCCACTGGCAGGCGCTTGATGTCGACAGGGTGGCACGCGCGGACCTCAAAGGGCAGAAGCCATGTGTGGTGTGGTTCACCGGCCTGTCGGGAGCGGGCAAGTCGACAGTGGCAAACCTGGTCGAGAAGCGTCTCCACGCGATGGGACGACACACCTATATCCTCGACGGCGACAACATCCGCCATGGGCTCAACAAGGATCTCGGGTTTACCGAGGCGGACCGCGTGGAGAACATTCGACGCGTTGCTGAAGTGTCACGACTGATGGTCGACGCGGGTCTGATCGTGCTGGTGTCGTTCATTTCGCCGTTCCGTTCCGAGCGTAGGATGGCGAGGGAGTTGGTGGGCGAAGGCGAATTCATCGAGGTCTTCGTCGACACGCCTCTGGCTGTCGCTGAGAGTCGCGATCCGAAGGGTCTCTACAAGAAAGCCCGGCGTGGCGAATTGAAGAACTTCACCGGCATCGACTCACCATACGAAGCACCCGAACGACCAGAAGTGCAGCTGGACACGACCTTCCTCGCTCCCGAGGAGGGCGCGTCGATTGTTATCGAACGGCTGCAGCAGGCCGGCATCATCGGAGCGGAGTAGGCCCTCTCGCCACTCTCTGAAGCTCTGCTGCGCTCGAAGATCGTAGGACCGATGGTCGGCACGGCCGACTTTGACATTCGGGTGCAGATCGTCGCTCGGTCGGCCCGAGCATTCCGCCGCGACTCCTCGCGTCAGCCCCGTCAGGTAACGCTCACATGCTGTTGCGTCCGAGGCGATGATGCGGAGATGATGGGTGAATGCTGAAGCGTTTACTTCGCGAGAAACTTACCAACTGGCTTGACAATCCGCGGCCCAGGGCAATGTTGGCGAAGGCGCTCCTGAGCGGGCGACGGTCGCTTGATCCCTTGACAGCGGCAATATCCAATCCCCGCCACGACTTCGCCCGGGACCATTCTCGGTATCCGACGCTCGCGGCCGAGTTTACGAAAATTCCGAGGGTGGATACACACCCGCATTACGCATGGGGAGTGTTGCACGGAGTCGGCCTCGCCAAAGCAATCGGCTTGGAACGAGTGTCAGTCATCGAGTTTGGTGTTGGTGGTGGAAGAGGGTTGATCGCGCTGGAGACGATCGCTGCCGGCCTCGAACACACATACGGCATTGCAATCGATGTTTTTGGGTTCGATACAGGTGATGGTCTGCCCGCCACCGCCGATAATCGGGATCTCCCGAACCTCTGGTCGGGGGGCTACTACCCGATGGACCGGGAGAAGTTGCAACGGCAGTTGCGGAAGGCTCGGCTGGTGTTGGGTGATGTCAAGGAGACGATCCCAGAGTTCCTGGAGACCAAACCCGCGCCGCTTGCGTTCGCCGCGTTCGATCTCGATCTATATACGTCGACGACAGCGGCACTACGCATTTTTGATGCGGCCCCATGCTCGCTCCTCCCCAGAGTGCATTGCTATTTTGACGACATCATGGGGTTCACCGCTGGTGAACACAACGGAGAACGTCTCGCGATCCGCGAGTTCAACGAATCGCACGACACGACGAAGGTTTCACACACCTACGGACTGAAGTACTTCCTGCCCGAGCCATTCGCACGCGAGATGTGGGTCGATATGATCTTCATCGCTCACGTATTCGACCATCCTCTTTACAGCCGGCACGACGGCCTCGTTCGAGGATCTGTATCGGTCGATCCACTCGACATGAATCCACATTGGACGCGCCTCGCACGAGCAGTAGCGGCGTTGTGGATCTGAGCCAACCACTACGCACATGAAATGGAATGCCGTCACGATGTCTGGGTACGTGACCGTCGCAAACACCTGACTTTCAGCCGGGAACGCCGCGGCCACGCCGTGTCCGACTCGAACGATTTCCGATTGCCGTGGTGCTGCGCCGTTCCTGCCGCAACCGGATCACGCGACGGCGATGACGCAGTTGCGAAAGGCCGAAGTGACGAGGTCGAGCGCTCGCTCTATCGACCGGCATCGGCATGTCATCGTGGCCGCCGCTGAGCAAGGAACGCTTCGGTGACCGGCAACCTTTCGGGCGACCCGACGCTATAGTAGCGATCGTCAGTGACGTGCGCCACCAGCTGCCTCTCGCGGGTCAGCTCGGGGTACAGTGACTCCTCGATCAAGGAGTCGGGATCCAGCGGACGATCGAGAAGATCGCGACGCAAAATAGCGTAGCCGATCTCAACTCCCTGAAGCCCTGGTGTCGTGCGGCCGCGGTCGAAGACTTCCATGAACCCGTCTGCACCAACCCGCACCGAGTCCCTCCCGTAACCGTCTTTGTTGCTGTACACCGTCGTCAGAGCCAGTGCACCCGACGACACATACTGATCCCACAATCGCTCGAACTGCATGGGCCAATAGTGATCGCAGTACAGCAGCACAAACAGCGAGTGAATTTGATCGCGCGCTACCAGCAGGCGCCGCGTAGTGAGATACTCGGGTGGCGTGACGGAGTAGCGGATGCGGATGCCGAATCGCCCGCCATCTCCGAAGTGATCTTGCACGACATGCGGGAGGTATCCCAGCAGCAGCAACACCTCCAAGAACCCCTGCTCCCGAAGCGACTCGATGAGATATTCGAGGAAAGGCCGGCCGTGTATCTCCACCATTGGCTTGGGCCGCGTCTCTGTGTACGGTCCGAGCCGTGAGCCACGCCCGCCGGCCAGAATCACGGCCTGCGTTGGTCGATCCAACACGTCGGCGTTGGATTCAGACATCTTGCTCCTGACGATCAGTTGATCTCAGACGTCACATGAAAGTCGGCGCAGCGAGAATTTCCGGCGCGGGGATCGGAACGATGAACCTGCCCCCACGGTTCCGATACTCCTGCTGCTGCCGCATAATCTCTTCCTTGAAGTTCCACGCAAGGAGCAGCAGGTAGTCGGGTGCGGGGGACTCGAGAAGCTTGGACGGAGGGTACACGCGAAGATGCACACCTGGCATCGCCTTCCCCTGCTTATGGGGACTCAGATCCACGACGTAGTCCAGCAGACGGCCGTCGATACCGGCGGAGTTCAGAAGAATGGCACCCTTCGCTGAAACCGCGTAGCCGGCTATCCGCTGACCGTTCGCCTTGAGAGACTCCAACAGGCTTTTGAGGTTCGTTTGAATCGAACGGACTCGTTGCGCGAAGTCCTCGTAATAGCCAATCCGATCGACGCCGGACGCCTTTTCCTCGTCGAGAAGTCGTTCCACCGACGGGGAGGGAGTGCCTTGACGTTGTACGTACATTCGGAGGGAGCCGCCGTGTGTCGGCACTCGGCGAACGTCGGTCAGTACCAGTCCGTGGCGTGCCATGAGCCGCGCGGCGGACATGACTGAGAAGTAGCAGAGGTGCTCGTGATAGATCGTGTCGAACTGACATTGATCGATGAGGTCACGAAGATATGGTGCCTCGATCACGGCAACACCATCGTCGGTCAGCAGTACGCGAATGCCATTCACCACTCCCGTGAGATTGGCGACATGGGCCAGTACATTGTTCGCGTGCAGGACATCCGCCCTGATGCCCTCGGCGGCGAGCGCCTGTGCGACGTCTTCCCCAAAGAACTCTTCACGGGTGGCGATCCCGTTCTTCCGTGCAACTGCTGCGGGACCCGACGCCGGATCAATGCCGAGGACTGGTATTCCCCGCTCGGCGTAGTTGCGCAGAAGATAGCCGTCGTTGGAAGCAACCTCAACGACGCGGCTGGATGGACTCAGGCTTCGACTCGAGATCAGTTCGAGGGCGTTGTCACGACAATGTGCGAGCCACGCATCGGAGACCGATGAGAAGTAGGGATAATCAGCACTGAACAACACTTTGGGATCGACCGTCTCGCGAATCTGGACCAGCGAGCAGGCCGCGCAGAAAACGACGGTCAAGGGCACCTTCGGCTCTTCTTGCGTCAGTTGGGCCTCGGAGAGAAGGCCATTGGACAATGGCATGTCCCCAAATGAGAGAATCTCGGTAAGCGTGGCGTGGCCACACGCGCGACAGGCGGCAATTGTGCTGTACATGACTTAGACGTTGGCCGGCAGAGCCGTCTCTCCCTTCCTCCAATAACCCTGATACCAAGCGACGGTGCGCTTGAGACCCTCATCAAACCCGATTCGCGGATTCCACCCCAGTAATCTTCGAGCCTTTTCCGCAGATAGCTGCATGTCTCGGATTTCCGCTTGCACCGAGTCAGTCGTGACCGGCTCCAGCTGAGACCGCGCGAGCTCGATAATGCGTCGGACGAGAGTGACCACTTCTATTCGCATGCCGTACGAGAAATTGAACGCTTCGCCATACAAACGGTCGTCCTCGCTCAACTGCTCGGCCAAGGTCAGGTGCGCTTCCGCCGCGTCCTCGACGTAGAGAAAATCTCGCGTGGACCTGCCGTCTGAACGAAGAACGGGCTGTTGCTGGTTCTCGAGGCTGTGCAGTACTCCAGGAACTAGTCGCGTGAAGTTGAAGTCATACGGCCCGAAGAAGTTTCCGCACCGGGTTACCGCGACCGGCAGACGATAGACCTTCCCGTAACTCTGAGCCGCCAGATCGAGCGATGCTTTTGCGACCTCGTAAGGATGCACAGGCGTCAAGGGATGAGCCTCCTGATATGGCAATACCTGGGCTCCATAGGCCTTGTCCGAGGAAACAATGACGCTGACGGTCCCGGTTTTGCTTCGGCGAATGGCATCGAGTGCCACCCACGTACTTTCGACACTCGAACGAAAGCACTCGAGCGGTTCGGAGAGCGCACGATTTACGTCGGCGCCGTAGGCGGCGTGGAAGAAGTAATCGGGCTGGTACCGACGCAGCAAACCTTCGAGCAGACCGGGAGCGTGGACGTTTCCCCACTCGATCTCGACACCTCGGTAGTCATTCGCCGCCATGAAGAGCTGCGAATCGTTCCGAGGGGAACGAACCACAGCGATCACGCGAGCGCCGCGTTCCACGAGTGCTCGGACCAGCCATCCACCCAGAAACCCTGACGCACCAGTCACGAGGACCGTCGCTGCGGCCCATTTCCTGTTTATACTCACACACTCTCCTCATGGATGGTCGGTGCTTCGCTCGGGACTGTGAAGACCTAATAGTGAGGGCCTTATGTCTGGATCAAGGGTGGCCAGTTCTGGTCTCTTGTCGACACGATTCGTGACTCGATATCCGGCCAGGTGATCCCGAGGGCAGGATCGTCCCACCGCAAGCCGCGTTCCGCCTCCGGGGTATGAGGCTTGCTTATCATATAAAGAACCTCTGAATCGTCTTGCAACGTCTGGAACCCGTGCGCGAATCCCTCGGGCACGTATAACGACTTTCGATTGTCAGAGGTCAGCACTTCCGCAAACCAGCGCAAATAGCTGGCCGACCTCGGGCGAAGGTCCACGATCACGTCGTAAATCGCGCCCCTGGTGCACCGTACGACCTTCGTTTCAGAATGCGGGGCTACGCGATAGTGCATGCCCCGCAGCGTCCCCCGGCATCGGTTGTAGGAAATGCTCGTCTGAAAGAGCTGGGTGTCAAGCCCACGATCGGCCAGTTCCGCCACGCACCAGGTGCGTGCGAAGAAGCCCCGGTGGTCCTGCTTCGGCTCGAGACAAACGATGTAAGCTCCGGCCAGCGGCGTTTCGTCAAAAGTCATGGCATCGGCTCAGAGTGACGCCGTCGCGTTGAGTTTCGATTGCGCGCTGATTGACTGGGCAGCAGCGTGGAGCCACTCCAATCTCTCATTCAAGAGACCCGTGCCACGCAGATGTTCGAGCACCCTCAAACGTACTAAAGAGGAATCGCGGAAATGCGCGTCGTTAAACCGCATGGACTCGAGCCCGGCACGAAGACCCCGAACGGCGTCACTTAAGCCCAGTTGAGGCGTATGTTTCGGTGCCAGCTCATGGAACAGCGAGAAATCGACTCGGTAAGAGCGTTTGTCCGGAGGGGCATCATGGTTGACGGAAACGGCCGTGCCGGGAATCGCCTCCGCGACTGCCTCAGCCAGCTCACGAACCTGATAGTTCCATTCGTTACTGCCGGCGTTGACAATCAGATGCGGACCGCCGCGATGCAGATCTCGACCTACTGCCCACTCGATGGCCCGAGCCATATCCTGAACGTCGATCAGCGGTCGCCATGGCTTTCCGTCGCTGAGCACGGAAATTCTGCCCGTCGAAAGCGCTGACGCCACGAAGTCGTTGAGCACCAAATCGAGCCGAAGGCGGTCACTCATACCGCATGCCGTGGCGAAACGAAGACAGGTGGTCTGAAAACCATCGTCGGCAAGTTCGGCGAGCGCCGACTCAGTTAACACCTTTGACCGTGCGTAAGCAGTCAGCGGATTCACCGCCGACGACTCCGTTCTCGCGCCGCCCTCGGCGAAACCGTAGACACTGCAACTAGACGCGAACACGAACGACCTCACACCAGCGGCCTTCGCCAGTCGCGCTATCGCGACGCTCGCCTCATAATTGATGTCAAGAGTGACCTGCTCGTGAGCGTTTCCCATCGGGTCATTCGAGATCGCGGCCAAATGAACGATCGCCGCGACACCATCCAGGAGTCCTGAAGGCGGACGCCGCACATCACCGAAGTGCTGAACGTCGAGTTGCGACTCTGGTACGGCCACCACATTGGTCAAACAATGGGCGAAATAACCCATATCGAGACCCACCAGCGTGGCATCGGGATAGCAAAGACGCAGGCGACGCGTCACCCAGGGTCCGACATAACCCAGATTGCCTGTTATCAGGATCTTCATCCTCGCCATTCGCCTACCACACTTTCCAAGGAGGATTACCCGAGTTCCAGAGTTCCTCGAGAAAGACCTTATCGCGCAGGCTGTCCATGGGGTGCCAGAAGCCCCGGTGCTTGTATGCGGCTAAATTGCCGTCGTGTGCGAGCCTCTCGAGTGGCTCCCTCTCCCATACGGTTGCGTCGTCGGCGACATAGTCGATGGCTCCGGGTTCGAGTACGAAGAAGCCGCCGTTCACCCATGCACCGTCTCCACCCGGCTTCTCTCGAAACTCATGGACGTAGGTCTGCTCCCGACCAAGCGTCAGCGCTCCGAAGCGCCCTGGAGGCTGCGCGGCGGTCAGTGTTGCCAGAACCTTCTGTTCCTTATGGAACCGTATCACGGCTGAGATATCGACGTCGCTGACGCCATCGCCATACGTCAGACAGAAAGTCTCATTGCCGATATGTTCCCGCACGCGTTTCAACCGTCCGCCGGTCATGGTGCGCTCTCCGGTGTCGATAAGCGTCACGCTCCAGTCTTCGACCCCATTTTCGAAGAACGTCATCCGGTTCGTCTTGAGCTCGAATCTGCAGTCCGACTGGTGAAGGAAGTAGTTCGCGAAGAACTCCTTGATCATGTAGCCCTTGTATCCGCAGCAAATCAAGAAGTCGCTGACGCCATGTTTCGCGTAAATCTTCATGATGTGCCACAGAATCGGCTTCCCGCCGATCTCGACCATCGGCTTCGGCTTGACATGCGTTTCCTCGCTCAAACGTGACCCGAACCCGCCCGCCAAGATGACCGTTTTCATCCACGTCCCCCCAGGGGTTCTGACTATAAGCTAACACTCGGCTGCGGATGTGTAAGGGCTACACAGCACTCGTAGGGACAGTCGAACCCTTGGCACCCCGGCGCACATCACGGGACCTCGCACGGAGGGCCGCATTGGGCAAACTCTGGTGACAAGCAAGACACCTTCCGGCAACGCTGCGAAGCCATCTGAGAGCACAAATCGCTCATTATCAAATGTTTAAGCGATAGTGGCAGCAGAAGAGTTCTCCGATCGAGCGCTATAGATCTTCTGAAACGTTTACTTTCGGTCCCTCTGGGCATGACGTCTCTACCGATCGGAAGCCGCGGACTCGATTTCCCGACACGCAGGCGCCGACCGAACGCCCTGCGGAGGGGTGGCACCGGTTGTCTCTCTCGACCGCCTCTTCGAAAGCGCGACACAGAACATGGCATCGGAGAAGAGTCATCAGATGATTTGGTTGACGCCGCGCAGCCCTGGTACGCAGTACAGTGTCGACCTGACCCATCGCCTCCTCGAGGAGATGTCTGCGGAGGCTCGTGCGCATAACAGTTCCTCTTGCGACGTTCTCCGTGACCGAGAGAACGATGAGGTCGGCCTCGCCAAAACGAGGAAGCAATCTTCGTGTTGAACGGGAACT
>JALDXQ010000183.1:0-14403 GCA_032156805.1 Acidobacteriota bacterium | reverse complement strand
AACGCGAGCGCTCGCATCACCGCGCAGCTCAGCCCGAGGAACAAGGTGAACGTCTTCTGGGACGAGCAGAAAGTGTGTCAGAAGTGCGAGAACGGCGGGCTCGCGGCCAACGCCACGACTTCCCCCGAGGCGAACACGTACGCGGACCTGGGCCCCATGCGGTTCCAGCAGGCCACGTATCAGTCACCGGTGAGCAGCAAGTTCCTGCTGGAAGGCGGATTCGGGTACTTCTTCTCACGGTGGGGTGGTCGTGCCAAGGAGCATCTGAACACGAACAACCTGGAGAGGATGGTCGAGCAGTGCACGGCCGGCTGCGCGGTCAACGGGAACATCGCCGGCCTCAACTACCGGTCCCAGACACTCAACGTCTTCAGCGATTCACGCAACAAGAACATCACCTACACGTGGCGTGCAGCGGGCGCGTACGTCACCGGATCCCGGAGCTTCAAGTTTGGTTACACCGGCACCATGCTGGGTGTTCAGAACCTCACCAACCGGAGCGGCAACAACCTCCAGTACCGCGTCAACAACGGCGTGCCGAACCAGCTCACACAGTTCATCAACAACTTCGAGCAACTGCTGTGGATGCGGAACGACGCCTTCTTCGCGCAGGAGCAGTGGACGATCGATCGCCTCACGCTCCAGGGTGCGCTGCGTTACGACCGTTCGTGGAGCTGGGCTCCGGCGCAGAGCATCGGCCCTGAGCGCTTCCTGCCGACGCCGCTCGTGTTCGAGGAGACGCCGGTCGTGGACGCCTACCACGATCTCACGCCGCGTCTGGCGGCCACTTACGATCTCTTCGGCGACGGCAAGACGGCGCTCAAGGCCACGCTCGGGAAGTACCTGGACGCGGCCACGACAGCATCGAACTACGGGCTCTCGAACCCTACGTCGCGGATCCCGCAGAACGTGGCACGCACCTGGAACGACGCCGACGGCGACTTCGTCCCGGATTGCGACCTTCTCAACCCCAACGCGCAGGACCTGCGTCCGATCGGCGGCGATGCGTGCGGCGCGTATGCCAACCGCAACTTCGGCACGGCAGTCTTCAGCAACACGATCGACCCCGACATCCTCTCGGGTTGGGGCGTGCGTCCCTCCGACTGGCAGATCGGCGTCTCGGTGCAGCACGAAGTGCTGCCGCGTGTTTCGGTGGAGGTGGGTTACTTCTGGCGGTGGTTCCAGGGGTTCACTGTCACCGACAACCTGGCCGTTACGGCCGCGGACTTCGACGAGTTCAGCGTGACTGCACCGGCGGATCCTCGGTTGCCTGATGGAGGCAACTACACACTGTCCGGGTTCTACGACGTGAAGCCAGCCTTGTTCGGCGTGACCGACAACTTCATCACGTACTCGGACAAGTACGGCGAACAGTATCAGCGGTTCCATGGCGTGGATATCACCGCAAGCGCGCGGCCGGGCAACGGCCTCACGATCCAGGGTGGTGTGAGCTGGGGTCGCTCAACGGCCGACAGCTGCGAGATACGCGCGAAGGTGCCTGAGACGGCCACGCTCAACCCCTGGTGCCACATCGTCACCGGGCAGCTCCCGCAGTACAAGACGGTCGGGAGTTACGTGGTACCGAGGGTGGACGTCCAGACGAGCGTGACGTTCACGAGCAAGCCGGGCATCCAGGTCAGCCAGTTCGGCACACCGGCCGGCGGCGGTGCCCTGGCGGCCAACTACACCGTGGCCAACGCCGTGGTGGCGCAGTCGCTCGGGCGCAACTTGTCGGGTAATGCGCCGAACGTGACGGTCAACCTGATCGAGCCACACACGCTGCTCGGCGATCGCGTCAACGAGATGGACATTCGAGTTGGGAAGATCCTGCGTTTCGGTAGATCGAGGGTGAACGTTGGCTTCGACGTCTACAACCTGCTCAACTCCGCCGCGGTCCTGAGCTACAACCAGGCATTCATCCCCAATGGACGCTGGCTCACGCCCACCTCGGTGATGACGGCACGCTTCGCGAAAGTGAGCGCACAGATCGACTTCTGATACGGAAAACGTGGTAGGGGCATGCCGCGATTGATGTCATCCCAGACAGTCGTCGCAAACGGCGCGCGAAGCGGCAGGAGGATCGAGGCTGGCAGTCGCCTCGATCAGCGCCCGTCTGCACCCCTCAGCCAGCCCGGAGCCAGCGTGACCTGGTCCCAGTGCTCGGTAAACTTCCCGTCCTTCACCCGCACGGTCTCGAATGCGAACGCCTCGTAGGTGCGGCTCGGATCGTCGGGGTCCTTCAGCACGCCCTTGTAGATCGCGGTCACGAGATCGCACTCGGCCATCACGATGATCGGATCGCGCAGCGCGATACCACCCAGATCGACGAGCGCCACCTTGCGGCGCGCTGCCTCGTCAAACGCTTTGAGCCAGGCCTCGCGCCCCGTGGCCCCGGTGAACTCGTCCATCCGCAGCGCCCGCGGGTTGTGCTGGATGTAGTCGTCGGCCTGGAAGCGGCGCGAACGCTCCTCGCGCGTCATCGACCGTCCCGACTCGAAGAAGTCGATGAGCAGCTGCTTGTTCGCGTCGAGCGTCGCCTGAGGCACCGGCGCACACTTCACGATGCCCTGCGCGCCCGCCTCGACGGCGACACCGAGCATGACCATCCCCACCAGTGCGATCATTCGGCGCATACGCCCCCTTTCAATCGCGGGGATCTTACCGCGTAGGTGATCAGTTCGTCTTCCTTGACAGACCCCCGAAAGGCCTACGAACGAGGTGCTCGCTTGGCACGTGCGGCGAGATGTCGCGTAGGTTGAACCCGCCGTCGCGATCTCGAACTACTTCGGCAAGAAGACCCGACCACGGTGCGTCGATGAAACGTCCTGCGGGGCCGCGGGATCATCCACTAGATGTCACCGCGGCAGGGGCGGTGGCGGCCCAGCGATGACGAACCTCGACCTGCTCACCTGTTCTGACGACGAGGTAGGAAATAACTTCCTCCGCTGAGATCGAGCGGCCGTCATCCGAGAAATGCCCCGACACACGCCCGGTCAAGACGACCTCGACCTGCCCGCCCCTCACACAGCCGATGGAGAACGAGTTCCCGCGGTTGAAGCTTCCAGCAAGAGAGAAGTCTCGCCCGGAAAGCGAGCCGATGTACTCGATACCGTCGGTTGGATCCCAATAGACGAACAGGCGCATCGGCTCGGCACGACTCACCATCAGCGCATAGTCGAGCGTCAGTCCGGTCACATCCCTAAAACATGGATGAGGCGTCACGGAAGTGATGGAGGTGTTGAGTGTCCAACTCTCAGGTGGGTACATCGGAGGCTTCGGCGGCGGCTGGAGAATCGGCGGGGTCGGGCCGATCGGGTTCGACACAACCGTTCGACCCTCCTGGCAGGAAGCCGCAACCAGGCACAAGGACAGAACGGCCAGCAGGCGCTTCATCTGACCTCCGAGGGGATAGGGACGAAAACGTGTCGCGGGGATGGCCACTGCGTCGACGGACGGCAGCCGTGCAATCTCCGTCACGAAGAGAGGGTTTCCGCCGGTTCGCGCATGAACCAGATTCACCATCTCGGGCGACAGCGGCTGACGTGAGATACGCGTGATGAGCTGTCCTGTTTCCTCGGCGGTGAGCCCGGTCAAGGCGATCCGCTTGGCGCCGACGCGCCCGAGTTCACCAAGCGTCTGCGCCAAAGGCGGCCCAACCTCGTTGTCACGATAGGTGCCGACCACCAGCACGCGTTGAGCGGCGAGCTCCTGGACAATGAGCTCGAGAAGCAGCAGAGAGTTCTGGTCGGCCCAATGAAGATCCTCGAGAATCAACAGAATGGGTGCGTGTCGAGAGGCGCGCTGCAGAAAGGTGTGGACCGCGCTGAAGAGCTGAAAGCGATTGGTTTCAATCGTCGGTGCGGCGGGAAGCCGAAGCCGCTCGCCTAACTGGGGGACGATGAGCTGAAGAGGACCGGCCGCGATGCCAAGGACGCGACGCAGCGTCGAGGCGCTGCAGCGTTCGGCAAATGAGCCGATGATTTGCGCCCACGGCCAGTAGGGAGGCGACGCGTTGTCCTGGACGCAGCGGCCCCACATGACGGTCATCGTTCGCGACGCACCGGAAGCCAACTCCTGCGCCAATCGGCTCTTGCCAATGCCCGCCTCGCCGCTGACCAGCGCCATCTGTCCGTGCCGGCGCCGCGCTTCTTCGAGCGCGCGACGCAGCTCGGACAACTCGCGCTGCCGGCTGATGAACGCGCCGTGCGGTCGTGCGTCCTGCTCCTGCAATCGTTCTCTCTGTCGTGTCGCCGGCACAACCAGCGAGGCGCGTCATCCTATCGCGCACGTCGGATGCGCGTAAAGAACGCCGATGAGCCTCCGGCGTCACGCGCGGCTCAGGTGAAGAGCCTGGTTCAAAAATAGTCAATTCTGCTGATAGCGCGTCTCCCTTCATCTCCGTACGCTCCCCGCCCAACAGACGTTCGATCGCGATTTCAACCTGACGACGACGTCAACGCTGACGGGAGCGAGCGTCACGTTTCAAAATCGGGACAGCGGCAAGGATGCGAACTCGGCAGCGGCCATCGAGCTGCTCAGGAACAATGCCGAGCTCGCCGCCGAATCCAAACTCGTCGGCACCAAGTTCGACGACAACGTTCCCGCCGGTCCGATGGCGCTCTCAGTGGGTTCGCCTTTTCGGACCGGGGACACCGATGCTGCCCGACTGCGTATCCGAATGACGCCGGATGGAAAGGACGAATGGACCTTCGATCTGCAGATGGCCTTTGCTGCCTTGTTCAATTTACAAACGTGCCGCCCTCCGAGAGCTCTCGGACCTGTCAAACCGTGGGGATTTAGTACTGCTCTTCCCTCGGCATCGCATCCGAGATCGAGCCGCGATCCGACCTCATGACTCACGCGGCCAGATCGCGTTTGAAGGCAGCCGTCTGCTCACGGAGGTCGGCGAGGCGATCCCGTGCCTCCTGCCACCGGTCCCGCTCCGCCCGCACGAACCGGCTGTACGGCTCCACCGCCTGCGCAATCCGTGTCGCACTGTGTTCCCGGGCGCGCTCGAACTCGGTGCGCAGGGCCGTCGCCAGGCGCTGCCGGAGCTCGGTGATCTTCTCCTGCATCTCGCGCTTGGCTTTGCGACGCCGTGCCGGGATGACCAGCAGCCCGAGCGTCCCGATTATGCTGGCCATCACGATCCCGGTGACGTCGGCTGCCGCCGTCGACGCCGCGACCGCCACGAGCGTGCCCAGGCCCACCGCCGCACCTCCAGCGGCTGCCGCAGTCGTGACGGCAGTCCGTGCCTGGTCGGCGATCGCTTCCGCTTCCTGGCGCTTATCGTAGGTGTCTACGACACGTTGCGCTTCGCGCCCGACTGAGTCGGCCAGACGCGACCGCTCGCTGTGAAACGACCCGACCTCCGGCGCGCCGAGCACGCGTCCTTCATGACGCCTCGTTCTCTCGGCTAGCCGCGAGGAGATGGCCTGCCATTGCCGGAAATCTTGATCCACGAGCCAGTCGATCAGGTCCGTGACCCGGCGCTCGATCTGTTCAGGGGCGTCGGCGACAACGCGTTCCTCGAACTCCTTCTGCACACGCGCGCGATTGACCAGGTCGAACAGGCGACCGATTCGAAGCGTGTCCTCGATGTAGGTATGACCGCGCGCCTCCATCTCGAGGAGTACTTTCTCGACCCCTGTCATGCGCAGGTCGAACCCGGCGCGAAGATCGTCGCGATACACAGCCAGCTGCCGATCGACATCCTCGAGCAGCACCAGATCATCTCTGAGCAGCAGGAGCCGCTCCTCGGCGATGCCCGCATAGCGCTCGGCAAGCGCGTGCCCGACGCCGATCGGGTTGGCAAGCTTGAGCCGAAAGCGGCTCCGTTCGTCGAGCGTCTCGCGGACGAACCGCTCCAGCGGCTCGAAGCCGCTGGCCTCCCACACACCGGGTTGCCCATGCTTCGCCTGCTGGGCCTGGCGCGCGCTGACCGGGAAGATCTCCGGCCGCACGCCGAGCAGCGCGCGGGCGGCATCGGCGACGAACGCTCTCACCTGCTCGAGATCGGACGGGGTGTCGAAGATGTCAATCTTGTTGATGACGATCACGATCTTCTTCCCCCAGTCGCGAATCGACTGGAGGAACGCGCGTTCGGTTTCCGTGAACGGGCGGTCCGCCGAGGTCACGAAGAACACGATGTCGGCGCGCGGGATGAAATCGGTCGTCAGTCGCTCGTGCTCGCGAATGATCGCGTTGGTGCCCGGCGTGTCGACGATGTGCACATCGGCGAGCAGATCAGAGGGAGCCGACACGACGCGAATGCCACCCTCGGCAGAGGGTGGCTGGCCGGCTTCTCCGTACTTGAGCAGATGGATCTGCGCCGTGGTTGGGGTCACCCCCTCCTGGAGCACTGCGTCGCCGACCAGGGCGTTGATGAACGCGCTCTTCCCGGAGTTGAATTCACCGACGACAACGAGCAGGAAGACTTCGTCGAGTTGCCGGACCGAGTCGGCGAGGGCGTGCTGATCCGCCTCGCCGGCACCGAAACGAACGAGCGAGTCGCGCACCTCGGCCAGCAGCTGGCGGGCGCGGTTCAACTGATCCTGAAGCTGAGGGGCAAGCACACGCATAGATGAACGATTAGCGCACGAATTGCGTGGTTTGCACCCGCTCTCATGTCCTCGGCTCGATCGAAGGCTGGGGATCTGGCCCTGGTGTGGAAACCGGTGGCGGTGGCGGCACCGGTCCGGGCGGCGTGGGCGCTGGATTCGGAGTACCGGGAGGCGGGACCGTGGGAGGCGTCGGATGGGGTTCGGGATTGGTCGGTCCATGCTGCATTCTGTAAGTCACGACGATTCCCCTTCTCTGCACACGCTGCAGGCAAGCCAAGTCTGTGGCGAAACAGGCCCCCCCTGTCAACGCAGTCAGAACGCGTCCGCGATGAGTTTGGCTCGCCGCGCTGGAATGATTTCTGCGACCGGTTGAGCGCGGGCTTACAGCCCTCGGAAGGGCGATGGAAAGTCGGTAGTGCTTACCGGCAGGGTTTATCCTCGCGATCGCTCGCGCGGCGGCGCCGGTGGGTGTCGGATTTGCACGGTTGCACCCGGAGCTCGTCCAACCGCACCCGAGAGCGCTGCGTGATGATCTCTGTATTGTCGGGCGTCCCCGGCACGCGCCCGTTGCCGCCGGGCCTCTCCTGAGGGCATCGAGGTCGACATCAAGAACGAGCAACTGGCCTCACTCGCCGACGTGAGCGCCTTCACGGCTCGACCAGCTCCTCCTGGAACTCAATCATCCAGACAACGTTGGTGTTGTCGGCTGCGTGGCCGGCGATCTCGGTGACCATTGCCAACACGCGCAGCCGGGTTTCGGCCTTCACGCTGGATCTGCTCATCTGAATGATCCCTGTCGATGACGATTGTACCGCGCGGATTGTACGCTCTCCGGCTTCGACATTCGACGAAGGTCGCATCACAATGCAGTGACGATACGGAGAGGATGCAAGGATGTCACGCGTGTTTGACCACGACGTCTCGCCCGTCTCGACTTTTCTGGAGCGCGTCATCCAGTTGAACGCGCGCTACCGGGGTGGTCAGCTTCAGGCCTACGTCCCGGAAGGTCTGAGCGATAGCGAGCGCCGGCTCGACGAGCTGGTTGAAGAGCTGCTCCCCGCCTCTCACGCGGCACTCACTGAGGCATCGCGCAGTCTGTTCTATTCACTGCCCGTCGCGTTCGATCCCGCGGAGTCCGTCGGGCCCTATCTGGCCGCGGTCGATCGCGACGCCAACGGTCAGCCGTACCGCTTCCTCGACATGGGGGCTCTGATCGCCACCGCGGCGTTCGGCGAAAACGATCCCGCGGTTGTCAACGCGTTGCTCGAATCGCTGCCCTTCGTGGCCTCGCGCTACGCCCATTCCGAGTACCAGACCACCCTCTCGCTGCGACTCAAGGCCGAACTGAACCGAATCGCGCCAGCGGGAACACCTCGCCACTTCGTCGTGAACACCGGGGCCGAAGCGGTGGAGAACGCGATCAAGTCCGTGCTCCTGAATCGAGTGAAGACTTCAGGCGAGGGTGATGGCGGGTTCATCGTCTCGTTCGAAGGGGCCTTCCATGGCCGGACACTCGGCAGTCTCGCGGTGACGCAACGGAAAAAGGCGCGACTCGGGTTCCCCACCTTCGATTGGCCGCATATCTCGTTTCCATTCGAGGAAGAAGGTGCACCCAAAGCAACCGCTCGGCGCGAGGAACGGAGCCTGAAACAGCTGTGGGATCTGCTGGTGACAGGACGCATGCCGCGAGCCGAGAAACTCCTCGATTCCTACCGGCGGGAGATGGATGCACTCGACGAATTCCTGGCAGGTCCAGAGCAGGACCTGAACGCGTTCGTCGAGATGCAGCGCGCACAGCTCGCGCCTGATGTCGTCCGGCGATCACGTCGCATCGCGGCCGTGCTCGTCGAGCCGATTCAAGGCGAAGGTGGCGTACGCCTGGTGAGCGCACGATTCATGCGCAGGCTGCGGCTGCTGACGAAAATCTACGACGTGCCGCTCGTCTTCGATGAGATCCAGACCGGTTGGGGCATGACAGGTCGCCTGTGGGCGCACGAGGCCTTCGACCTGCCGTGTCCGCCCGACGTCGTGACCTGGGCAAAGAAAGCCCAGAACGGCGTCCTGTTCGTGAGCGAGGAGCTGGCCACCTTCTTCCAGGAGGAGAAGAAGTTCAACACCACGTGGGAAGGAGACTCGGCCGGCATGGTGCGGCTGCTCGCGCTCTTGAACCAACTGGATCTCGATCAGGTGCAGCGCACTGGCGAGCGGGCGAGACAGGGGCTGCTGGCACTGGTGCGCGACTACCGTGAAATTCTCAAGAACGTGCGCGGCCGTGGCGTCATGCTGGCATTCGATGTTCAGCGCGCCGACTGGCGTGACGCGCTACGCGATCGTGCCTTCCGGCGCGGCCTCGTGTTGTTGCCAGCCGGCGAACGCGTCCTGCGTTTCTATCCTCGCTATGACACCGAACCATCGACCATCGACGAGGCGCTGGCTATTCTTCGCCTGGCGATCGAGGATCTCGTGGGCGGGCGGGTGGCCTCGGAACCCACGACGCCTCCGGAAATTCGGGTTGGCACCCTGGCCATTCCGCTCGACACTCTCGAGGTTGTCGAACTGACGCACGCCGCCTTCGAAGCCCACAAGCTGCTCGTTCTTGCGGTAGAACAGGAGCGTTACGGTGCGACGGCAAAATATCCACCGGATGTGTTGCGTGCCGGGCGGCGACCGCTGCTGCAGTTTCCACTCGACGCGCTCGAAGCAACCGTATCGAATGTTCGTGCGATCGGGATTGGCCTGCGCGACCGGGTCTCGTCGCGGCTGGTAGCCTACGCTCTCGGCAGTGCGCTCGAGGACCACGACGAGGAGGGCGTCCACGCCGATCCTCATTTCGGCGAGAACAACACGTTTTACCTGCAGGCGATGGCCACGTCGCCGACTGTGCAGAACGATATAGAGGTCGAGAACCACCTCCTGGGCCTGTTGCAAACGCGCGCGATCGAGGCCGGATTCGAATTTCTCTCGACGTTAATCGAGGAACGGCTGCGTGACACGGGTCCGTCGTGGTTCCGCGACGCCGCTGTGCTGAACCGAATCGAGAACTACTTGCAGAGCGGCATGTCGTTCGCCTACGTGCAGGCGGCGCTGACGCCCCCGAAAGACCCGAATCCAGAATCCACGGATCAGCAGGACACCGCGCAACATCTGCAGCGGCATCTCGACGAGCAGCAGGCGCAGTAGCACGATCTCACGACGCCGATCGTGCTCCGACAGGTGTGACGCGAGTGCGCTCGCGATATTCAGCGCTTGCCCTGGCATGTTCGAGTTGCGGTCCAGCGGACCAGACCCGTTGATGAGCAGAGCCGCCGGAACCGGATCGCGATTGTGAGGGCGCACCACGGTACCGTGGAGCCAGTCCGCCCTCCACCATGAAGTCGACCGACACTTCTACCACACCGCGGAAGGATCCAGACTTGCCAGGTCGATCGATAGCCGCCATCTCGCCCATCGGATCCATTATCCCGTCACCGCGTGTCACCTGACGCCGAGGCGCACCAGAAACAGCACGAACGCGATGCTGCTCAGAACGCTGCGTATCGCGTGAAGGCGGCCCCATCGAACCAGAAGTTCAGCCGCTTTGGCGCCACCGGGATCGAGGGACGGCTCGAGTAGCTGCCTGTTCGTGGGCAGAATCACGATCAGCGTGAACGGGACCACCGCGCCAAGGAGTAAGGCTCCCAATCCGATCCAGGCATCTCCCAGCACCCACGCCGACCAGAGGCCGAACAGACACCCGATGACTGCCAGCGACGCCTGCATTACGGTGGCTCGGCTATAACTCGGGGCGAACTGGCGGAGGGCCACATCGTTGCCGCACGACAGTCGCGCGGGATGTTCGACGGCGTTGATGTAGATCGCCGCACCGGCGAAGAGGCCCGCGCACACAGCCGCGATGATCAGTGCCCACATGAGCCCTCGCCTTTCGTGCCCCAATTTTCACGATAACACCTTCGCCAGCGGCGGTGTCGCGGTCGGCGAGGAGATTTCAGCCTTTGCCGGAACCGCCAAGCACCGGGCAAGACCCGCCGTTTCACGTCAGAATGATGACGTCGTGCGCGGCAGACCACGTTTGATCGTTCTGTGCTGTCTGGTCGGGTTCCTGACGGCGCAGCAACCGATCGCCGCGGCTGAACTCGACGCCAGCACGACCGCAGCTTACGAGCGCCACATGGCTGGACTGGCGCAGGCATTTGCCGGGAGGATCAGCAGCGACACCTTCCTCGAGCAGGCAGACGCCGACGCCCTGGCCAGGATGCATGCCGGTGAAATCGTGCTGGCCGCAGGAACGGGTGATGGCATCACGGAGATGTCGCGGGGACTGCTTCACCACTGGCGGGCAACCGCGTTCATTCCCGATGTCACGATCGACCGTGTGCTGGCAATCGTGCAGGACTACGCCGCGTACGCGGATGCGTATGACTGGCTGATCGCGTCGCAGCTCGTGGACCGAGAGGGCGATCGTTACCGGGCGTTCTTCCGCGTCAGGCGAAGCGCCGGCGTGGTCACGGGCGTTGTCGACATGTGGATGGTGACGAACTATCGCCGCATCGGACCCGGTCGTGCAGTGGCCGTTTCCAGGGCCGATTGCGTGCGACAGGTGGAACACGCCGGCGAACCAGGTGAACGTCGTCTCCCGCAAGGAACGGGCAGTGGCTACCTCTGGCGTGCCGATGCGTTGTCGAAGTACTTGGAACGCGATGGCGGCGTCTTTGTCGAACTGGATACGGTTGGCCTGAGTCGCGGCTATCCGCCGCTTCTTGGATGGATCGTCGCGCCGATCGCCCGACGACTGGGGCGCGAGAGCGCCGCCGAGTCGCTGAATCGGCTGCGTGCGGCAGTGATCGCCGCTCCCACGCGACGCGGCGCCGGTCAGCGAGTCACCAGCAGTGCCGCATGGTGCGGCAACTGAAGACCGCCTTGCGTCCTCTCACACCACGGCGGGTGAACGAGGGGTCGCGAGCACGACCTCGTCGCCAATCATCTCTGTCCGGCAATCCATCTGAAGCGTCTGATGGCCGTCCGCCCGCGTCAGCTCGAACAGCGGACGCAAGGACGGCGAGCCGAGCAGCCGCGTGATCGCGATGGTGCCGTTCACCCACCACGGCGCGCTCCTCCACATCGAGTGCAGCGATCGTTCGACGCCGTCCATCGTCATGAAGACGCGCTCCGACCAATGTCGCCGTCCGCGGTAATGCGATGGAATGTGACGGACGACGTCGACAGCCGTCTGGAAGACCCGCGCCGATAACGGGTCACAGTACTCGGGTAATACAACGCAGTAGGTGGAACCGAATCACGAGGCCCTTCACTGACGGCATGGTCTCGAAAAGCTCTTCGAGGCCTTGCCGGTAAACAGCGAAAAAGGAGCACTGCCGGTGGTCGAGCAACACCTCGACCTGCATGCGCCCTAAAGGCGCATAGGTCGTTGAGCGTCAGTCCGGCAGCACTCGAGCGGAGAGAATCACCACGCTCGGAGAACAATCGCAATCGGACGAAAGGTTTCGAAACAACATCTCGTAGCTGACCACGGACTGTGCTTGCAATACTGCCTTCACGCGCACAGTCACAGGTCCGACGAGCACACGCGCGGGCACACCTGCGGCATCGAGCCCCTGATCTTCGAGAAATGACACCCTGACGAGGATATCGGTCAGCCGCAACGACGTCTCGTTCAAGACGTCGAACTTCAAGAGGGCCGCAGGCTGGGCCACCTCAGATGGAGGATTGTCGAGAAGCAGATTCTCAATCTGCAGTAGTGGCCGGTCGCTCAAGGGGGAGACAACGACCGTGCCTGTGTCGAGCTTGGGTCTCGTGACGGGGTTCGACCCCGGCGGAGCAACGAGCCGTTGGGATGTCTGGACTGGTGAGGCATCCGCAGCGAGAGGGCCCGTGGCGACACTCAGGATTCCGAGCGAAACGGCAATCGACGGGATGATCGTGGACATCGTTGCGGCGAGCCCCGTCGCTCGTCTTGCGTCAGCATAGAACTTATGTCGTGGTGTCGTCAACGAGATGCGCATCGGGATTGGCGAGCGCATATGTGACTATGTGCTGAAGACGCGCTCCATCATCACATCCCTTCAACATCGCCATGACGCACGTCCGTGGCTCCCGGACGAGCAGATACCGACCCGCCCGGATAGAAGTCACCATTTATGTTTGGCAAGCTATACGCATGTGGTGCGACGCGCAACGTCTTGGCTACGCGAGGCGACAGTGCGGCAGGCCATTCTGAGTCTCACCGTTGTCGCGGCCGTCGGACACGTGTCGATGTCTGTCAGCACCCAGGGCTACCGTTGGTGGCAGGACGACGCAATCAGGCACGAGCTGGAACTGACAGTTAGTCAGGTCGATACCCTGGAGGCGCTGTTTGTCTCGACGCTAGCAGACCGTCGCGCCCTGCGGCGCGAATTGGATCGAAACGATGAATACGTCGAGCGACTGCTGGCGCGTGGCGATGTCGACGACACTGTGGCACTCGAGGCGATCACCCGGCTCGAGGCAACTCGTGCCAGAAGGAATGCCGCTCGAACCATCATGCTGTTCAGGATGTATCGCATTCTGTCAGCAGAGCAACGCCGGAAACTGAAGCGATTGACGGAACCGCAGACCGAGCCACCGCCACAATGACGGATGAACGCGTGCGATCCGTTTAGTCGCGACGTTGAGCACCAGCGACCACGCTTACGCGGCTGTCGATGCGCCTGCGGCGAGGATCGACCCGACAGCGATGTCGACCTGCTGGTCGACATGGACCCAGAGCGCTCTTTGTTTGATCTCGTCGCCCTCGGTCAGGACCTCGAGGACCTGCTCCAGCGCAAGGTGGACGTCTTGACGACCGCCAGTGTGGACCCGGCTCTCCGCGATCGGATTCTGTCCGAGGCGCGGCCTCTGTGAAGGACGAGCGGGTCTACCTCGGACACATCCGCGACGCCATTCACGACATCGAGGAGTACACGGCAGGCGGCCGCGACACCTTCATGAGCGACCGCATGCGGCAGGACGCCGTCATTCGCAAGCTTGAGATCTGTTGGCGGTTGGGCTGACCGCGGCCTAACACCCAAGTCTCCCCGTGTGAACGCAGGACCCTCGGCCTGCCACGGGAGCCTTCATCTGGCCCCAGAGCACACCGCGAATGCTCTCGGTCGCTGCTCCTCGAACTATCCTCCCGCGCCAATACCGACTATCCTCTCACGTTGTCGAAAACCTGTTCAGTAACCCTTGACAGTAGTCGTGACTGCCGCGGATATGTCCGATCGCTGGCTTAGTACGACAAAGGGAGAACCAACCGCCAAGAGGTCACCATGCGTACCATTGCCAGATGTTTCCTGTTGTTCGGACTAGTCGCGGTCGTCCCTCGCGTCGCAGCGGCGCAAGCCATTCTCGCGGGTGAGGTCAAGGACACGACCGGCGCAGTGCTGCCGGGCGTGACCGTTGAAGCCGCGAGCCCTGCGCTCGCCGAAAAGGTCCGTACCGCGGTCACCGATGGTAGCGGGCGCTATCGCATCGAGCCGCTCCCGCCCGGTAGCTACACCCTCACGTTCTCGTTAACCGGGTTCGTCCCGTTGAATCGGGAGGACATCATCGTCAGCGGTTCTGGCGTCATCACGGTCGACGTGGCGCTGACGGTCGCCGCGGCGGAAACGGTCACGGTCACGGCCCGGCGTCGCGACGAGTTGTCGCTCGACGTACCGGTCGCGGTCAATACCTTTACCGCGGATGTCATCGAGGCCGCCGGCATCGATCGCCCGCAGGATTTCATTGCGCTCACGCCGAACATGAGCGTCGTGCAGACCCAGAACCAGGGCACCTCGTTCGTGACTGTGCGAGGCATTTCGCA
>JALDXQ010000182.1:0-14511 GCA_032156805.1 Acidobacteriota bacterium | reverse complement strand
TGGTCTTCTCTCGATCGCGCGCCTGGCGGCTCGTATCACGAGAGACGGAGCCGAGTGCTGCGGTAACGCGGACCTTCGCTACTCACGAAGTCAGTTTGACCCACGCAGCCAGGTGGTTATCGACCACCTTGCAGCTCTATGACGAGGGAGACATTACGCGCTTGACGGCCAGGATCGTGAGCCAGAGCAACCCGGCCGCCCAACTCGGCTTGCGGCCGACAACGGCTGGCGCGATGATAAGCCACCGCGGCTGAAGCCGAGGTCGTTAGGCGGCATACCTCTAATGGCGACGCCGACAGTACTCATATCAGCATGGGGCGACGGGTCGGACCACCGCTCGGAATACGCTCGATGACGGCAACCTCGGATGCGACGGTGCTTCTCGTCAACGTTCACGTCGGGGGCATACCACGGTCGACGGATGGGGGCACGACTTGGCAGCCCACCATCGATATCGATCATGACGTCCACGATGTGTGCGCGCATCCGACACGGCCGGGCCTCGTCGCTGCGGCGAGCGCAATGGGCCTGGGCGTCTCCCGCGACGGCGGAGCTACATGGACAGTAGAAGAGGAGGGCCTCCACGCGTCGTATTGCTCGGCCGTCGCCTTCCTGGGTGATGATGTTCTCGTTGCCGCGTCAACGGATCACTTTGCGTCGGAGGGAGCAGTTTATCGACGGGCGGTGGACCGTGGCGATGGGCTGACGCCCGTCGAATCCGGGCTCCCGAGGTGGACTAACGGGATCGTCGACACCAGTTGTATAGCGGTTCGGGATTCGATAGCTGCATTGGTCGATCGAGCTGGCCGCATGTATATGTCAGCCGATGCCGGGCGGACCTGGGCGTGCAGGGTCGATGCTGTGCCGGTCGCCAGCAGCGTTCTCGTCTGCTAGTCGAAGCGTTGCCGCCCAACCGCGCGCTGCACCGACGGCCGCCGAGCGATAATGTGCGGCCGCGGGTGAGCGCAAATCGTAGCCGGGCGGCTGAAATCAATCGGTTGTGAATAGCGGAACATCACCTCTCGAGCGAATGACATCATGGCGAAGCATCGAATCTATACGACGAGTGTCGCAAGCGTATATCCCCACTATCTGACGAAGGCAAAAAAGAAGGGGCGCACGAAGGCCGAGGTGGACGAAATCATTCGTTGGCTCACGGGCTATTCTCAAGGCGAGCTCGAGAGCCGCCTGAATGGCAGAACAGACTTCGAAACATTCTTTGCGGAGGCTCCACGGCTCAATCCGGCGCGCGCTTCGGTCAAGGGTGTAATCTGCGGCGTTCGAATCGAAGACATTGAAGAACCGACGATGCGTGAGATTCGCTATCTCGACAAGTTGGTCGACGAGCTGGCAAAGGGCAAGGCCATGGACAAGATTCTGCGAAAGCAATGAGCCGCCAGGCCTATGGCATGAAGTCTGTCTGGCCTGGCGCGACGCCGGTCGCGATCGACATGTCGGACCCTTGGAACAGGCCAAACAGGCGTTGCTCGCTCGTGAAAATCCAAAACGGCGAACTCCTGGCTTTAGCCGAACCTGAGCTTGATGTGTTTCTGACCGTTGACCGCAATCTATCGTTCCAGCAGGACATCAACAGGCTCGACATCGCAGTCGTTGTCCTCGTCGCGAAGGGCAACCGCGCGGGGGATATCTGCCATGGCGCTGTCCTTTGGACTTGCGACTGAAGAGGACGTTCCGGCCCTGCTGACGCTTCGACTCGCGGTTGACGCGGATCAGGCACGCCGCTTCGGCTCTGAGCGTTGGACGACAACGATCAACGAGAAGAGCGTTGCCCGCGGTCTGCAGTCGTCGCGCGTCTTGGTTGCCAGGCAACGTGGGCGGATTGTCGGCGCGCTGCGGATGGCGACGAAGAAGCCTTGGGCCATCGACCTCACATACTTCACCCCCGTCGCGGCGGCGGTATATCTTCACGACGTCAACGTGGATCCGAAACTGCAACGATCGGGAGTCGGTCGTCAGATTATCGAATGGGCAAAGACTGTTGCTCGTGACTGGCCGGTAGACGCGATTCGTCTTGATGCATACCAGGGAGCATCTGGTGGAGGACCCTTCTATCAGAAGTGCGGCTTCATCGAAGTCGGACGGGCTGTTTACCGCGGAGTGCCGCTCGTGTACTTCGAGTTTCTGGTAAATCGTAACTGGAACACGAAGACGGTGTGCTCCGAATCTAACCGGCTAACCTCCGCTGGCCGCCGACGGCGGCGAGTGCAATCCTTGGCCGCCGCGGTTGAAGCGGACCGTTTGACAGCGTGACAACCAATGAGCTGAATGGCCAAGACATCGAAATCCAAACGCGTCCCGCTCGATCGGGTGTGCCAGTTCCTGATCGTGTTGCCAAGGACGGAACCGCTGGTGTGGCGTCGAATCCAGGTGCCGGAGCGGTACTCGTTTTGGGATCTGCATGTCGCCATTCAGGACGCGATGGGCTGGAGGGACTATCACCTGCATGAGTTCATCGTCGTTGATGCGAAGAAGGGTCGGGTAGAGCGAGTTGGAATTCCTGACGACGAAATGCCCAGGGAGCGGCCCTGCCTGCCAGGCTGGGAAGTGCCGATTGGGCGGTATCTGACGCATGGAGCCGACCCGGTTCGATATCGGTATGACTTCGGCGACGACTGGGAACACACGGTCGAATTCGAGCAACTGATGCCCGCTGACAAGGGCATCTATCCGCGTTGTGTGGCCGGCGCCGGCGCCTGTCCTCCGGAAGATGTCGGCGGCACCTCGGGTTACGCGGAGTTCTTGCGAACGATCGGTGATCGCCGGCACCCCGAGCGGGCCGCGATGCTGCAGTGGGCGGGTGGTGCGTTCGACCCCCACGCATTCGATCCCAAGGCAGTCAAGTTCGACGATCCAATCGAGCGCTGGAAGACAGCGTTCGAGCAACCGGGCAGCGCTATCTGACACCCAATTGGGAGCCGACTCGCCGACTGTCTGTGTGATCATGTCGCCGCACGCGCGGCTCAATTGAAACGTTGGCCAGACAGAGCCAATAGCGAAGTATGAACGTTGGAGTTCTTGCGTCGCACGAGGGAACGACGCTGCAGAGCCTCATAGACGCATTCGCGCGCGGCCGCGTTCCCGGACAGGTGACGGTCGTGGTGAGCAACAACGGTGACGCGGGTGCCCTGGGCAGGGCGCGACAAGCCGGCATCGCTGCTGTACATCTCTCATCGAAGACGCATGAGAATCCCGAGGCACTCGATGCGGCGATCAGGGACGCCCTTCTTGCGGCCAACGTCGACCTGGTATTTCTGGCCGGCTACATGAAGCGCCTGGGCCCCCTCGTCCTCGCCGCCTTCGACCGCAAGATTCTCAACACGCATCCGGCTCTTCTGCCGAAATTCGGTGGTCAGGGAATGTATGGGGATCGCGTGTTCGAAGCGGTGTTGCGCGCCGGAGAGACCGAGTCTGGCGTGTCAGTTCACCTGGTCGATCCAGGATACGACACGGGACCTGTCGTGCGGCAGTGCACGGTTCCGGTGCTTCCTGGTGACACCATCGACGACCTCAAGGCCAGGGTGCGAGCCCGAGAGAGAGAATTCGTGGTCGAGACGCTTGCGGCGATCGCAAACGGACAAATCACTCTCGAGCGCGCTGGCTGACATCTCTAAATGGAGCCGCCGCCGCCCGCATCGCTCGCGCGCCGCAAACGATGGGTGAGCGCCCAACATTCGGCGACGCGCAATGCGACGTCGCATGCACATGGGAGGAGCGTCACGAATGACGGGAGCCGCGATTTTTGGCATCTCACCGTTCTTCATCGTCGCCGACGTCACGGCCACACTCGCGTTCTATCACGATATGCTGGGTTTCGAGGTTACGTTTCGAGGCCCAACGCCTGACGACGAGTTCTTCGGGATTGTCCGCCGTGATGGGGCGATGATCATGTTCAAGGCGCTCGGCGTGATCTCCGACGGTAAAGAGATCACCGTCGAACCGGTGCCGAACTATGGCCGTGAACCGGCGTTTAGTTGGGATGCATACCTGGAGGTGCCGGATCCTGACGCGTTGGCAGCGGAGTTCGCATCTCGCGGCGTTCTTTTTTCCGTGCCGCTCACCGACAGAGGTGATGACGGTGTCAGGGGCTTCGTGATCAAGGACATTGACGGTTACGGTCTGTTCTTTGGCAATCACCGGGCCTGAGCCACCGTGGGCACGCTTCACGCAACGTCAGGCGGCAGTACGAAGGAGTCTCGATGGCAAAGGCACCGTGCCGCACGATCTGCTGGACGCCCACCTGGAACAAGAACCGGGAGGGCCTGGGACTGGAGCATCTGCTCCTGGCTGAGTGTGTGGCCGACAGCGTCGTCCTCGCGTTTGACGAGGAGCACGGGCCGTTCCGGCTCACCTATCGCCTGACTTGGGACGAAGCGTGGCGACTCCGCAATGCCGACCTGCTCGTCGCGACGGAGCGCTCCACCCAATTGGTAAGGCTGCGAACGGACGGCCACGGTCAATGGCAAGACGGCGATGGCCGGGGCATCGCGGAGCTCGATGGCTGCGTGGATGTCGATATCTGGCCCACGCCTTTCACCAACAGCTTCCCGATTCGGCGCGAGCCGATGGCTGTCGGTGAGCGGCGGCAGTTCCGCATGGCGTGGATCTTCGCACCGACCCTGACGGTTCACGCGCAACCGCAGGCCTATACGCGGCTCGCCGACCGGCTCTACCTCTTCGAGAACCTCGACGGCAGTGGCTTCAAGGCGCAGCTACCTGTGGACGAAGACGGCATCGTGCTGGACTATCCGGCTCTGTTCAGGCGTGTCATGGACAATCGGTGAACAATGGAACATGCGATTCGAGGCGACGCGCCTCCAACGTCATGGCAGAAATCCAGAAAGCAGATCCAAGAGCCTTGCGTAATGCTCTCGTGATCGTCGGAGGGGGAGTCCTCTTCGGCGGCGCCGGGCGATATCCTCCGCCAGGGCTACGAGTCGTTCGTGACACACCCGTCGTCGTCGGCGAAGCGGCAGGCCGGCGGGGGCGACTGTTGCAGGTGTTTGCTGTCGTCATGGGTCTGGCTGGTTTGCTCCTGGCGTTTTTCCTGTGGCGGTTTGTTTCTCTGCTGGAGAGCAGGCTGACAAGCGCTTGAGCTGTCAGCCCACGGTCCAGGAGGCAGGTTGCCGCGGCTCGCGGCTCAGCGCCGGTCGTCAGGCGCACTGGCGCCTCTCTCGCCGCTCAGCTCTTTCGCACCGCCACCGTCGAGTGCTCGAGTGCCAGCTCGGCTTCGAGGCACTCTCGATCGCGTGATACCGTCGCCACCGCCCGCTTCGTGCCGCCACGGATGAAGCTGATGGTTGCGTCACGACGATCCAGCGAACCATCGATCGTCACGCTGTCCCAGCGTTCGGCGTGACCCGCGTACCTGATCGTTACGTCATAGTGCTGGCTCCAGAAGAACGGCACGGCGTCGAAGGGCTCACGCCGGCCCAGCATGTTGCGCGCGACCGCTTGACCCTGACGCTCGGCCACGACCCAGTGTTCAACGCGAATCCGCTCGCCGGTGTGCGGGTCGGGCCAGCGCGCGACGTCACCGGCCGCGAAGATTCCTGGAACGCTGGTTTCGAGGAATTCGTTGACGGCGATGCCACGGTCGATCGCGATTCCCGCCTTTTCCGCCACCGCAGTCGACGGCTTCACGCCCACACCCATGACGACGAAATCGGCGTCGAGTGTCGAACCCCCGCTGAGCGACACTTTTCGCCCGGCCAGTGAGGTCACCGTCTGACCGAGATGAAAGACGACGCCGTGGGCTTCGTGAATCGACTGGATGAAACGGCCGACGTCGGGCCCCATCACACGCTCGAGCGGCACGTGACCCCGGGCCACCACGTCTACCGCGACGCCACGCGCGCGGAGAGACGCCGCAACCTCGAGGCCGATGAAGCTTCCGCCGACCACAACGGCATGTTTCGCATCGCGGGCGAGATCGACGATGGAACGACTGTCGGCAAACGATCGGAGATAGCGCACCGTCGCGGTGTCATGACCGGGAATCGGCAGGCGTACGGGATCGGCGCCGGTGGCAATCAGCAGACTGCCGAACTCGCGCCGCGTTCTGTTCTCGAGAGTCACGGTACGCGCGGCCGGATCGATTGACGACACGGAAGATCCGAGCAGCATCTCGATCCGTCGCTCGTCGTATTGATCTCGTGGCCATAACGGGATCCAATCGTCCTTCGCTTCGCCTGCCAGGAAGTCCTTCGACAAGTTCGGACGATCGACGGGCGGATCCTGGTCCGCGCTTATCATGGTAATGGGACCGTCGTAGCCTTCGCGACGCAGCATGTCCGCCGCAGCCAGGCCGGCGGCGCCGCCTCCGAGAATCACGATCGACGAGGGATGTTGACGTGAACCAGCCGCGCGCTGTCGCGTGGACGAGGATGGCTGCATCCTGTCTCGGACGAAGACCTGGTCCCCGGTGCGTTCCACGCGCCAGCACGCAATGGGGTCGAGCGCGGGCGCACGCAGCGCCTCGCCGGTTTCAAGGCTGAAACAGGCGTGGTGCCAGGGGCAGCGAACGGTGTTGCCGACGACGAGGCCTTCGGCAAGAGGACCGTGGTAGTGCGTGCACTGCGCGCCGACCGCGAAGAATCGATCGCCGGAGCGAGCCAGAAGAACATGATCGTCCCCGACGCGCCCGGCGATCATGCCCCCGTCTGCAATGGAGTTGGCCGTTACGCCGCGCGCCAAATCCCTGGATGTGTTGGCAGCCGAGTCAGCCATGGTCTACCTCCTCCCCGGACCCATTTCACGCTGGGTGCCAAGTCAGAGATTCGCTAGCGAAGGGCTGCAGCGCCCGAGTCAAGAGCGACAGGAAGTCTCTGTGCCTGATATTTTGTACGTCGTGTCCCGTCCAGCCGGATCTGTTCAATGAAACTGCCGCGTGCACGCAGCCGAGCGTCAGACGACGCGAACCTGCCGGCCGGGGACGCGCCCAGAGACCGCGAGGTCATCGCTCTCGTTGGGCTGGCGCATGGTACATCGCACTTTTTCCACCTCATGCTGCCGCCGCTGTTCCCGTGGCTGATGCCTGATTTCTCGCTCGGCTTCACCGACGTCGGATTGCTCACCACCACCTTCTTCGTCATCAGCGGCATCGGTCAGGCGCTCGCCGGCTTCATCGTCGATCGCGTGGGTGGCTGGCGCGTCCTCTGTTTTGGCGTCGGGATGCTGGCACTCTCCGGTGTCGTGCTCGGCCTGGCCAACAGCTATTCCTGGTTGCTGTTGAGCGCGACATTCGCCGGTCTCGGCAACAGCATCTTTCATCCCGCCGATTTCACACTCCTCAACCAGCGGGTGAGTCAGCCGCGATTGGGACACGCCTTTTCGATCCACGGCGTCTCGGGCAACGTGGGGTGGGCGGTGGCGCCGCTCTTCATGGCCGGCGTGGCGAGCGCCTTCGGTTGGCACGTCGCGGGATTCGGCGCGGCCGCGTTTGGTGCGGCGGTCTTCACGATGCTGTGTGTGCGTCGTCGCGCACTCGCGGATGCGGGCAACCTGATCGCGTTGCGACGTGCGACGGACGAGGCGCGCGATCGGCCGGGCGAGTTCGCGTTTCTGGCCTCCGGGCCAGTGTGGCTGTCGTTCGCCTTCTTCTTCCTGACGACGATGGCGTTCGGCATTTTGCAGAACTACGCACCAGCAATCCTGAGTCACGTCTACGGTGTGTCGCTCATCGTCGCGGGCGGCGGGCTCACGGCGTACCTCGTGGGCAGCGGCACCGGAATGCTGATGGCAGGTTTCATGAGGGATCGTGCCGATCGCATGGTGGCGCCGTCGCTCGGATTCGCCGCGGTGATGGCCGCTGTGCTCGCGTGGGGCAAGATGCCCTCAGCCGCGTTATGGCCGCTGATGGTCGGCATCGGATTCGGCGTCGGCTTCGCCGGGCCCGGCCGCGACCTGTTGGTGCGTCGCGCGGCGACGAGCCGTTTCGGTCGCCGCTCGTTCGGCCGGATTTACGGGTTCGTCTACTCCGGTCTGGACACCGGGCAGGCGCTGTCGCCGCTCGTGTTCGGACCGATGCTCGACGCTGGTCATTTTCGTCGACCGCTCATCGCCATTGCCCTGTTCCAGGCGGCGGCACTGCTCACGGCATTGCGCGTGAGCAGTACTGTGGGTCGCAATCGGACGGACGAGCCGCCACCGCCGCCGCAGCCGGCGGAGGGCGGTCTCGATCGGGAGATCGAATACGCGCTCGACACCGACGGCATGCCGCGCCGAAGCGCGTAGCGTGCCGCGGCTGAACTGCGACGTTTGCTGCAACACGACGTATGCGATTGGTTGAGATCGTGAACTTGCTCTCCAGCGTCGTGGTCGTTGGCTTCTGCGTGTTTCTGATCGGTCTGGCTGCTGTCATTGCGACGACGCCGCCGGCCGCCGACCGATTTCTCAGGTCGTTTGCGAGTTCTGCCCAGGCACACTACACAGAGCAGGGATTGCGCCTGCTGGTGGGCGCGGCGATGGTCAACTCTGCAAGTGCGATGTGGTACCCAGATCTGTTCAAGGTGTTCGGTTGGCTCATCGTCGTGACCACGATAGGGCTGCTGTTGATCCCATGGCAATGGCACCACAGGCTCGGCACGTCGGTGATGCCGCTGGTGATCCGACACATGAGGCTATTTGCGCTCGGTGCGTTCGCGTTGGGTGCGTTTATCCTCTACAGCGTGTCTCGCGCCGCGATCTCATGACACTGACTCTGCGACTGCCGCTGTCGACGCAACCGAACGATTGAGCCACCATGAGCACGAACTCGACTGACGCCGCCGCGAACCGCGTGAAGGACGAAGGTGCGAAGAGAAACCTCGCCTCGATCAGCCCGTTCTTCATCGTGAAGGACCTGCGGGTCTCGATCGCGTACTACATCGAGCGCCTCGGCTTTCAGCTCGACTTCCAGGGTCCGGACGACGGCCCGTACTACGCCGGAGTGAGCCGGGATGGCATCGGCATCATGCTCAAGGCGATCTTGCCCGAGGTGCTTCCACAGCCAAACCACACCCGGCACGAATGGGCTCGTTGGGACGCGTACATTTACACGCTGGACCCGGACACGCTCTTCGATGAGTTCAGCCGGCGCGGTGCGACGTTCGTCAAGAAGTTGTCGTTCATAGACGAGGGGCTGTGGGGCTTTGAGCTCACCGATGCCGACGGGTATGTCCTTGCTTTCTTTCGCCTCGGCCGGGCGGAGGCTTGACAGGCGTTTGCGGACAACGGCGGCTGGTGCGATGATCAGCCGCCGCCGCTGAAACGTGGGCGGTCAGGCTGACGCATCTCCTTCAAGGCGTGACAATGGCGTTCCCGCACCTCGTTCTTGCCCGCGTGTACGAGCACATCGAACCAATCGATCGGGGCGAGCGCTATGAGGATCCGCTCCAGGCTGCGCTCGAGCAAGCGGAGATCGGCCGTGTGACCGGCGGGGGCTCACAACTCAACGAGCTCGGAGGCATTGCGTACGCCGACGTGGAGATCGAACTCGCAAACCTCGACGAGGCGTTGCGCGTCGTGACGAATGCCCTCGAGAAGGCCGGTGCCCCGCAGGGATCCGAACTCAGAGACGCTGCCGACGACCGGATTCTGCGGCAGTTCGGAACGCAGCAGTGCATGGCGATCTTCCTCGATGGCACGACGCTGCCGGACGAGGTGTACGCGGACCTTGATTTCGAAGCGGTCGTTGCGGAAATCGGAGCGGCCGCAGGCGATGGCAGTTATCGGGGCCTCTGGCAGGGATCAGAGGAGACGGGCGTCTTCTTCTTCGGTCCGGACGCCGAAGCCATGTTCGCCCGTGTCGAACCGGTTTTGCGCCGACTGCCGATCGGACAGAACGCCCGCGTCGTACTGCGTCACGGAAAGACGGAGTTGGATCCGCGCGAAGTGCGGATGCCGAAGCACTAGGAATAGCGGGCAGCCTGACGGGAGTTGCAGTTGGTTGCGCGTCAGGCCTGCACGAACCCTCGCTGCGAAGCCACGGGCGCGATAAGCCACAACCTGCATGGACAACGATCACATCTTCCGGGCGGTACTGATTGCCGTCTTTCTCGTGGTGCTTCCGATCGGCGTTTACTACAGGCTCAAGTCACAAGCGACGCGCGAGACGCTCGATCGGCGGCAGGAGGGCCTGTTCATTTTGGTGACGTTGCGGCCGATGGGTGCTGCCTTCTGGCTCGGGCTGCTTGCATGGATGATCGATCCGGGGAGAGTGGCCTGGTCCTCAGTGTCCATTCCCACCTGGGCGAGGTGGGTGGGAGTCGGCGTGATGGCGGTCGCCTGCATGCTGCTCGTGTGGACGTTCCGGTCCCTCGGGAAGAACCTGACGGACACGGTTGTCACACGGCACGAACACACTCTGATCATGCATGGCCCGTATCGCTGGATCCGGCATCCGCTCTACGACTCCGCCGCGTTGCTGACCGTGGCAGTGTCTCTGATCACGGCCAACTGGTTCTTCCTTGTGACCGGCGTGGCGCTACTTTGTCTGCTCATCATCCGAACGCGAACTGAAGAAGCGAACCTGGTGGCGCGCTTTGGGGACGGCTATCGACGGTACATGGAAGAAACCGGTCGCTTCATCCCTAGAATGGGAGCGAAGCGTCGTACCCCCTCGAGCCCGGTAATATCGTGACGCGCGCGTGCCGCAGGTAGTCGGCACCCCCTCGATTGGACCGGCGGGTGCGACCCGTTTCGACAGGGACGGATATGCTCTCGATTCAAGATCGCGCTCGCGTTCTTTGCGCGTGAGATTCTTCGCTCGGCGAGGCGCGTCGGCGCATGCGTCCGGGATCAATGTCGCGGGGCGGAGCGTGGTGCATTTCGTCGTGCGTACACCGGTGCGCGCTCTCGAGTCATTTACCACGGGCACCAAGGACACCTGGACCCGCGCGACTCCCGGTCAACTCGTGAGTGTTGCGCCACGCGCGAAGAAATGGTTCGGTCAGGAATTCGGCGTCACGGTGACAGGCGGTGGAGCGCAGCTGATCATCCCTGAGTCATACAGCGGTGACCCGTTTCCTCCGTAAAGTTGGCGATGCACGCCCGATCGCCTATGCTCGTGGCGTGTCTATTCAACAACTGAAACCATATGATTCATGGCGCACGGGCGCGCGGCTTCTGCCGTGTGTCCTTCTGTTGTGTGTGATCGGCTGCAGCTCACCATCGGCTGGTCCTGGCAACCCGAAGGTGCCGGCAGGCGCCAAGAGCTCGGGCGGCCTGCACGGGGTCATCGAGACCGACAAAGGCGCGATCGAGATCGAGTTCCTGCCCTCTGACGCGCCGAGGGCCGTCGAGAACTTCCGGCTCCTCGCTGAGCACGGTTACTACGACGGCCTGACGTTCCACCGGATCATCGAGGGCTTCATGATCCAGGGCGGGGATCCGTCTGGCGACGGCACCGGCGGTGAGAGTGCCTGGGGTGGCACGTTCGAGGACGAGATCAAGCCGGATTCACCCGTGTATCGCGATGGCTATCGACGTGGCTTCATCGCGATGGCCAATGCGGGGCCGAACACCAACGGCAGCCAGTTCTTCATCATGCATCAGGACTACGCGCTGCCGCCGAATTACGTGGTCTTTGCCCGCGTGACGAAGGGGATCGAGGCGGTTGACGCGCTTGCGGGCACGCCGACGAGGCTCGGCGCCGATGGCGGTATGAGTCAGCCGCTCACGCCGCCAACGATCAAGACAGTCACGATCAAGCCTTAGACAGAGGAGCCACCGAGCTCGCGCCCGATAGAGCAGAGACCGATGTGTCGCGCACGGGTCAGCCGAGGAATCTGTCGAGCAGACCTTCCACCTTGGTCGGTCGATGTGCCCGAGACACCTCGACGAAGCGGAACCGCTTGACCGCATCCGCTCCCCAGAACCGTCCCACCGTGATCAGCAGATCCAGGTCAGGGCGAGCCACGTCGTGCATCGACAGGCTCGATCCGAGCTCCTGCAGCTGCGCGTAGGTGAGATCCTGCAGACGCGCGGTACGCCGACCCACCTTCAGGGTATGGTCCGAAACCGGCACCGACTCGGTCAACACCTTCAGGATTCGCTCTTTCCAGTCTCCAGAGAATCGGGCAAGCACCGTACGAAACCACATCGTGGTGATGAGTTTTCGCAGGTCGGCTCCGTCGAGCGGGATCTCTGATGGGGCGCCGTTGCTCGCCAGTGCGAGCGCAGCCGGATCATTACGATTGACGGCAACCGCAAACTCCCAGAAGTTCGAGAAGCTGGTCTCGCGCGGCGAGTCGACCACTGGCTGTTCCACTTCCCGTTCCGCGGGCCGGGCGGATTCCGCGACGGCCAGGGCCGGTGGCTCGGCGGCGATCGGTTCGCTCTCCTGGCGCTGGTAGTTGGCGGCTGTGCGGACGCCTCGTTCCAGCGTCCAATCGAGTTCGAGCGGCGGGTGCGTGCCCGTGTACTCGGCGAAGAGCGCGGTCACTCCCCATGGCTTCGGCGTTCCCACGGCGCGCGCATAGAGGGGGCTGTAGGGGCTCCGGGAGTCGACGCCCATCGCCGTCGCGAGTCGGCCTTTGAGCTTCGAATCGACCACGTTCGACCAGTCTCCCTGAATGCAGATCAGGGACGTTCCCGGCATCCGGTGAAATGCGTAGAACGGATTCTCGCAACAGCGCAGCGCTGCCTGTTCCACCACGTCATCGCCCGGCTCAGATCCGGCCGGCGGATCGATCTCGGCGAAGCCGATGCGCAAACGACCGTGACCGGCAAACAGCACCGACAGGTCGGACGGGTCCACCTGGGAGAGGTCCCACAGGACGTAAATCAGACCGCGCAGACCTCTGGCAATGGGAAGGTTCATGCGCTCCCACACGATCGGCTGCGACTGTGGATCCTTCTCCATGTACCCGCGGTCGTTCAGGATTTCGATCAACCGAATTCCCGCCCTGTCGAATTGTTCGACCACGCTCACGGCGTGGTCGTAGTGGCGCTTGTCCACCTCATGACGTTCGAACGAGGGCCGCACGAAGATGGGGATGACGAGTTTCTTCTGCTCGCGCGCGATCTGGGCGAGGGGAAACATCGTGCCGGCACCCGTGCCTTTTCCTCCTGTGCCCACGAGGATGATGATCGAAAATCGCCTGAAGAGCGCTTCGACCTCGCCGCGGGATTCAGTGAGCGCATGGCGAGCAACTTCCGGGTCGTGCCGCGCCCCAACACGGCCGGTGCCGATCAGGAACCGCTCGTCTTTTGGCACGTCGGAGAGCGCGAACTCGTTGGTATCCAGAAATCGAGTGGTGATCGCGCGCTTCAGCCGGTCAGCGTACCGGGAGTCCGCCTGTTGTGTCACGGCCAGGTCGCGCTTGAACGACGCCTTCAACGATCGCAGGATGTTGCCGCCGCCGCCACCGGTGCTCAGAAGGAGGATGTTCATACGACACCTGTGTGCTTCCGGCGCACCTTGAATCGAAAGGGCACGACGACCCAGTCCGCTTGCGTATAGAGCGGATCACGCACGAACGAGTCATCAGCAAGCACCCGGAGTATTCGAACCACGTCGTATTCCAGATTCTTCTTGTGATCGGAAAGGTTCGGATAGCGTCGTCCCTCTCCCGGCGCGAGCAGAATGTCCATTCGTGCTCGAGCTGGACTGAGACGCAGCCGCGCTCGTAACGGTTGCTCGGCCGGCTGCTGAATCAAGGGGCGCTCGAACTCGAGGACGAATCGGTGGGCGAAATGCCTCATCACGATCGCCTTGGCGTTCCTGCGAGTCGTGTAGCTGTCAAGGATCCTCCACGCGAACAACGGCACGATCACCGCGGCAGCGAACCACACCGTCGTGAGATCGATGCCGAGTGGGCGCAGGGTGCTGGCAATTCTTTCGAGCGCAACGTCGACGGCGCCGAAGGTGCCAAGAACGGTGTCAGCCGCCACGGGCTGCGGATCGACGGCCGGGACCGCGGCCACTGCGAGCGCTTCACGTTGACTTGCAGGTGCCACGCGAACGCGGCTGTCGGCCGCCGTTTCCTTGACGATGCACGCACGCCATCCGCGACGAATGCGATCGTATTGCGATTTGGGCACGAACCGGGACGCCGAGTCCATGATCTGGAACCACGGCTCATAGGTGTTCCGACTGTCGCCTGTGATGCGACGCGCCACCTGCAGGGCGGTTTCGCCGCCGCGAATCGGATGGCACACGGACGACTGCGAGAACGCGACGGAAGGTACGGCCGCATAGATCAGGACGAATGGCAACACACACCGAGGGACCCTGATCGGGCGCAACTCGCGGCTCATCAGCACATGGCTTCCCCAAGAGGTGGAGGGCCTTTAATCAAGCCGTGTGCCAGCGCGGCTCGGCAACCAGAGTTCGTTATGTCCGCCATCGTGCGCCAGCGCGGTGTGGCCATTCGACCATACCTGTCCTATGCGACGTCTTCTCGCAAGACAGATCACCCCGATTCAGCTCGCACGACATGCTGAACCGGTGCGAGCCCGATGGCAAGCTCGACCTTGCGCGGCGTCGGCGTGGTCCGGCTGAAGCCGGAC
>JALDXQ010000181.1:0-14581 GCA_032156805.1 Acidobacteriota bacterium | reverse complement strand
CGAGGATGACGCGGATGTCATCCACCATCGCCAGCAGCATCTTGCGGAAGTTCTCTGCCTGCCGCTCCTCACTCGACGAAAACGGGATCGCCCCGATCTTCGTCACGCCCTCGACGACGTGCGCGATCTCCTTGCCGAAGAGTTCCTGGATGCGCTCCGGCGTCGTGAGCGTATCCTCGACCACATCGTGCAGCAGCCCGGCAGCCACGGCGACGACGTCGAGCTTCATGTCGGCCAGCGAGTCCGCGACCTCGAGCGGGTGCACGAGATAGGGCTCTCCCGAATGGCGCACCTGCCCCTTGTGCTCGAGGGCCGAGAACACATAAGCGCGCCGCAGAAGCTCCAGATCGGCTTCCGGGCTATAGCCCCGCACCTTTTCGAGAAGGGTCTCGAATCGAATCATGAAAGACGGTGTCTAACGTAAGTACGACGCCGGTTGGGACCGCCGGAGGCATTGGCCGGGGCGGCTATCTTCATGATAGCCGGACCCTTGACTGGCCCGAAAATCGATCACTATACTGGCGCGTTTGACGGGCGCGGCCGTCCCAGCCGGGCTTTTGGAAACCGATTCACGGTGGCCGCCGCCGTTGGAGATGCTGTCAGGGGAGATTTGAGATGCACAAGTTTTCGTCAAAGGCCCTGGTGAGCGCCTTTTGCGCCGCGCTCGGCCTCGCGGCGGCCGGTTGTAGTCAGATCGCAACGCTTCAGGCGACCATGGCCTTCAAGGATGCGAACCAGCTGTATCGCGGTCAGGACTTCCGCGCGGCGGTGACGAAGTATCAGGAAACGATCGATCTCTGCCGGGGATCAGAACCCGAATGCACCGATCCCAGGCTGAATCCGGCCTACTTCTTCCTTGCGAACAGCTTCGACAACCAGTATCGACCCGCCCGCCGTGGTGAGCCGGCCAACGACCAGCTGCTCACCATGGCCATCGAAAACTATAAGAAGGCGGCCGAAGTCGTGACGGAACCGCTGACCAAGCAACGAGCCATGGAATATCTGGTTGCGGCGTATGGTCCCGACAAGCTGAATGAGCCGGGTGAAGCCGAGCCGATCCTGCGGCGGATGATCGAGATCGACCCGAGCGAACCCAGTAACTACACGTATCTTTCGCGCATTTACGAAGAGAACGGCGACTACGAGCAGGCCGAGCAGCTGCTCGTCAAGGCGCGGGACATGAAGCCCACTGACTCCGGCGTGTACGTGACGCTCGCGGCCTTCTACAACCGCCAGGGCGAGTTCGACAAGACGATGGAGGCGCTTCACGCGCGTGCCGAGCGCGAGCCGAACAACCCCGAGGCGTTCTACACCATCGCCACCTACTACTGGGAAAAGGCCTACCGGGACTTCACCACCTCGGAAGCGGACAAGATGAAGTTCGTCATGGCCGGCAACGACGCAATCGACAAGGCAATCCAGCTGAAATCCGACTACGCGGAGGCGCTCACCTACAAGGGCCTCCTCCTCCGCGTGCAGGCGACTCTCGAGAAGAACCCCGACCGGCAGCAGGAGCTGGTGAAGGAAGCCGCCACCTTCAGCGCCAAGGCCACGGAGGTCCAGGCGAAGCAGAGAGCGGCGGGCGCCGGCGAGTAGCGGGCCCCCCGGACTGCCCAAAGGCCGCCCTTCCGTCGGGGAAGCGCGGCCTTTTTAGTTGTACAATTCCCCGCGAGCCACGCCGCTCCATGCCGAGAAGTCATTCGGCCGTCACAGCATCAAAGTACCCTCGACCGCGTCAATCACAGCCTTTGGAGCACATGATGAGTTTCATTCGACCGCTGGCCTTGTGCGGGGCGTTCGCTTTTGTGCTACTCGCCCATCCGTCGTACGGCCAGAACGTAACAACTGGCAGCCTCACCGGTGTGATTCGTGATCCACAGAGCGCGGTCCTCCCCGGCGTCACAGTGGTCGCCACCCATGCTCCCACTGGTGTGACCTACGAGGGTGTCACCCAGGGTGATGGCACCTTCACACTCGTCAACGTGCGCATCGGTGGCCCTTACGAGATCACGGCAAGCCTCGCTGGGTTCCGCGAGGAAAGGCAGGGCGGGATCGTTGTCAACCTCGGACAGGCCACGAGCGTCGATCTCACGTTACAGCTCGCCGCGGTGTCTGAAACGGTCATAGTCACGGCGGTGGCATCGTCCGTCTTTACGAGCACCAACTCTGGCACCTCGGCCAATATCGAACAATCGGTCATCGAGAACCTGCCGACGATACAGCGCAGCCTGACCGACTTCGCACGCGCCAATCCGTTTTTTGCACCCTCGAACACCAACGCGAACTCCGGCACCACGTTGAGCGTGGCGGGCCGCAGCGGGCGCTATAACAACCTCCAGATCGATGGCGCGGTGAACAACGACCTGTTCGGGATCGCAGACTCCGCCCTGCCTGGCGGTCAAGCCAACACCGAGCCAATTAGCCTTGCCGCAATTCAGGAATTGCAGCTGGTCGTGTCCCCGTACGACGTACGTCAGGGCAATTTTTCGGGCGGCGGCATCAACGCGATCACCAAGAGCGGAACCAACGACATTCAGGGTGAACTCTTCTACGTCTTCCGCAATCAGGACTGGGTGGGCAACGGCGTCGATGACCGCCCGATCGCCACGTTCAGCGACAAGCAGTTCGGCGGCACCATCGGCGGCCCGTTGGCGCGCAACCGCGCGTTCTTCTTCGGCAGCGTCGAGTGGCAACGTCGCGAAACACCATCAGGCTGGTCAGTGGACGGCTCGTCCGGACAGACCTATGGACGCCAAGCGGAGATCGAACGCGTGGCCGACATCGCGCAGTCCCGCTATGGGTACAATCCCGGCCCGATCACCGAGTTCATCCGCCAGAATCCGAACGACAAGGTCTTCGCCAGGGGCGATTTCAACCTGAGTTCCCGACATCTGCTGACGGTCAGGCACAACTATATCGACGCCCTCAGCGACGTCGGAACGATCACCAACACCCGATACTTCTTCCCGGACCAGTTCTACGAGTTCAACAGCACCGTCAACTCCACTGTCGGTCAGTTGAACAGCACGTTCGGCAGGATGGCCAACGAGGCACGCGTCACGTATCAGCGAATCCGCGATGTGCGGAAGAACCGGAACGAGCCCTTTCCCCAGGTCAACATCCGGATGGGCGGAGGGCAGGACGTCCGCTTTGGCACGGAGCAGTTCTCTGCCCGCAATCAGCTCAATCAGGACATCGTCGAAATCAGCGACGACGTGACCATCGTCCGCGGCCAGCACCAGTGGACGTTCGGCACACACAACGAGCTGTTCAAGTTCTACAACCTCTTCATTCGGGACAACTTCGGCACCTACGACTTCAACAGCATCGACCTCTTCGATCAGGGGCGTGCACAATCGTACGACTTCAGTTTCTCGAACACGTCGGATCCATTGCAGGCGGCGCAGTTCTCCGTCTACCAGCTCGGATTCTACGCTGGCGACGTGTGGCGCCTCCGCAGCAATTTCACGGTCACCTACGGGCTCAGGCTCGACATGCCCATCTTCCCGGACGAGCCGTTACCCAATCCCACCGTTGTGTCACTCTACGGAATCGCGACTGACGTCGTGCCTCACTCGAGGACCTGGTCCCCGCGCGCCGGTTTCAACTGGGACCTGAGCAACGAGACGACGCAACAGCAGATCCGCTTCGGCAGTGGACTCTTCGGCGGCCGCACGCCGTACGTCTGGTTGTCCAATCAATACACGAACACTGGCAATGAGTTCGTACGCATCAGCACCGGTTTCAACGCCAACAACCGGATCACCTTCGTTCCCGATGCCGAGAACCAGCCCACGAATGTGGGCCAGGCGGCAACCAACGAGATCAATGCCGTTGACGAAGACTATTCCTTCCCCAGTCTGCTGCGCGGCAACATCGGGTACGACCGAAGCCTGATCGGAGGTCTCATCGGCAACGTCGAACTCCTCTACTCGAAGACGCTCGAAGATATCGACTACCGGAACCTCAACCTGACAACCTCCACGCCGCGACCCGACGGCCGGCCGTTCTACGTCCGTGCGAATCCGGCATTCAGCGACGTCGTCTTCCTGACGAACACGAACGAGGGTCATTCGTGGACGATCGCGACAAAACTCGAAAAGCCATTCCGGAATCGCTGGTACGCGCAGGGGTCATATCTCTACGGACGCTCGGAAACCATCAACGATGGTGGCTCGAGCCAGGCACGATCGAACTGGATCAACAACTACTTCGGGGCCTCGGGCGTCAACGACGTGCCACTGGCGATCTCGAACTTCTCGCCCGGACACCGGATCACGCTGTCGGCGATTTACGCCGTTCCTCTGGGCCCGACGGAGGCATCGTTCTCGTTCTACTACAACGGCCAGACCGGGCGGCCGTACGCGTACCGCTACAGCAATGACGTCAATGGCGACCAGGGCACGACAAACGATCTCTTCTACATCCCGCGCGACGCGAGCGACGTGATCATCAGCAACGGCACTTTCGATCAGCTGATGGCCTTCATCAACGATGGCTGCAACGGGATGACGCCGGGAACCATCGTCGCGCGCAACTCGTGCCGTGGCCCGTGGACGAACTCACTGGACTTCGGCACGGCTTTCAGGGTGCCAATGGGCCGTTATCGCGGAGAGATCACGTTCAACGTGCAGAATCTGATCAACGCGTTTGACAGCGGCAGCGGACTGGTGGAATACGCCACGTTCAATGGCATTGCACCCGCGTCGGCGGCGGTGGATCCGATCACGGGCAAGTGGATCTACACGCTCAACAACATCGTGACGGCGCCGGCGGCCAATCCGCGTTTCTCGCGCGACGATCTCCGCTCGCGCTGGCAGGGGCAGCTCGGATTCAACTTCCGCTTCTGACGGCCGAGTCGTATCTCAGTGCGGTGAGTGTCGGAGTGCAGCCCGGCGCTCACTGAGAAGCTCGAACTGGCTGCGCGATACACTGGCCCATGCGTCTCAGACATGTGCTGCTGTTCATCCTGCTCATCGGCTGGTGTGCAGGAGACGGACGGGCACAGCCCGCGGCAAACGATCTCAAGCCAACCGTTATCCTCGTGTCGCTGGATGGCTGGCGCTGGGACTACGCTCAGAAGTACTCGGCACCCACAGTGAGGCGGTTGATGCAGCAGGGCGTCAGCGCCTCGCTGATCCCGAGTTTTCCCTCGAAGACGTTCCCGAACCTCTACACCATCGTCACCGGCCTCTATCCCGGCCACCACGGCATCGTGGCCAACTCCGTGAAGGACCCGCCCACCGGCCGCCGGCTCCTGATGTCGAATCGCAAGGAGGTCCAGGACGCACTGTGGTGGGGTGGGGAGCCCATCTGGGTCACGAGCCAGCGCGCCGGGCAGCCAGCGGCGCCTCTCTTCTGGCCTGGCTCCGAGGCGCCGATTCTGGGCGAGTGGGCGCGGTTCTGGGAGCCGTTCGACGAGAAGTTTCCGGCGAATAGCCGCGTTGATCGCCTGCTGACGTGGCTTGATCTTCCTGCCGCTCAACGACCCACATTTCTGACGGTTTACTTCAGCGACGTTGACGGTGCTGGCCACGCGAGCGGACCCGACTCCCGTGCGGTTGCCGACGCGGTGCGTCGCGTCGACCGTTACCTGGAGCGCCTGATACGCGGTCTAGAAGAACGGCGCCTGCAGGACCGCGTCAACATCGTGATCGTCTCCGACCACGGCATGGCGGAAGGCAACCTGGATCGAGTTGTCGCCCTGGATGACTACGTGTCTCTCGATAACGTCGACGTCATTGATCTGAATCCAACTCTGGGGCTGTTCCCGCCAGCAGACCGCGAGGAAGCTGTCTATAGAGCGCTCGTGGGAGCGCATCCACGCCTCAAGGTATTCCGCAAGGCCGAAACCCCGGTTCACTGGCATTACCGCGACCATCCGCGTATTCCGCCGATCGTTGGTGTCGCAGACGAGGGCTGGCAGGTTCTGCGCAGAGCAGCGCTCGCCAGTCAACTCACTCGCGCACCACGAGGCCCGACCGGCGTCCATGGTTACGATCCGGCGACCGCCATGACCATGCGTGGCATCTTTGTCGCGAGCGGCCCGGCATTCAGATCAGGGGTTACCGTTCCCGCATTTGAGAATGTTCACATCTACCACGCGATCACGAAGGTCCTCGGCCTGACACCAGCCGTCAACGACGGTGACCCGAAGATCGCGCAAACGCTTCTGCGCTGATCTGATCCAGAATTCAGGATGCAGAATGCAGGTACTGGCCTGTACGCACGAACGGGGTGAAAAGCCAACGCTTTCCACCCCGTTGATTCAAACCAGCCTCTTCTGAATTCTGCATTCTGAATTCAGAATTGCAGGTGTCGATCTTAGTCGCCGCCGGCGCGACGCATGCCCTCGGTGACGATGCCGACTTTCTCGACGCCCGCGCCCTTGGCAAGATCGATCACTTCGACGATTTCACCGTAGCGCAGCGTGCCGGCGCCCATGATGAACATCGTCTTCTCCTTGCGCTCCTCGAAGGTCGTTCTCAGGAACTCACCGAGCTCTCCGATAGGGATGTCGCGGTTGTTGATGGAGATCTTCTTGTCAGCTGTGTAGTTCAACACAATCTGGCTGACCGTCGGATCCACCTGTTTCGGCTGCTGCGTCTCAGCGGGCAGGTTGACATCGAGACCACGCTGGTTGAGCGGCAGGGTCACCATGAAGATGACGAGGAGCACGAGCAGCACGTCGATCATCGGCGTGATGTTCATCTCCGCGTTGGCCTCGAGCTTCTTCCCCTTGAAGACCCGTTCGGCGCCGTGATGCTGATGGGCAGCCATTATTCGCCTCCCGTCGCTGACGTCCGTCGCGGGTCAGTGATGAGGCCCATGTCCTCGATGCCGCTGGCGCGCAATTCGTCCATGGCATCCATCACCGCGCTGTACTCGACGTCCTGATCGGCCTTGATGATCACGATGCGGTCCTTCTTGCCCTCGAGGACCTCCTCCACCTTGCGTCGGAGGTCTCCGGTCTGGACCGGCACCGTGTTCAGGTACAGGCGCTTGTTGGAGTCAATCGCGAGGACCGTCTGGTCCTGCGTGTCAGGCTTCTCGGTCGTGTTGGCTGCCACCGGCAGCTTCACGCTGACGCCCTGCTGCAGCAGCGGCGCCACGATCATCATGATGATGAGCAACACCAGCATGACGTCGACGAGAGGCGTAACGTTGATATCCGACTTGACTCCACCGCTGCCGCCTAGTTGAACTGCCATAGCTCAAACTCCTGAAATCGCAGCGTCCTTACGCCGTCTTCTTGATGAAGTAGTCCACGAGCTCCGACGAGGAGTTGTCCATCTCCACGTTGAAGTACTCGAGGCGGCTGGTCAGGTAGTTGTAGAACCAGACGGCCGGAATGGCGACGAACAGCCCGAGCGCGGTTTCGACGAGCGCTTCAGCGATACCGGCGGAGACGCCCGCGATACCACCCGAGCCGGTCGACGCGATACCGACGAACGCGTTGATGACGCCGACGACCGTGCCGAGCAGTCCGACGAACGGCGCCGTCGAGCCGATGGTGGCGAGCGTGTTGACGCCCTTCTTCAGGTCGTTGGCGGTGAGCGCCGTCGCGCGCTGAATCGAACGGCGGACAGTGTCCAGAACGTCATCGCGGTTCAGCGTCGAGCCGCTCTCCTGCTGGAACTGGTACTCCTGTAACCCGGCGAGGACGACCTTGGCCAGGTGGCTGTAGCGGTAATCCTTCGACGCCGACAGCGCAATCGCTTCCTTCAAGCGCCCGCCCTGCAGATGTTTGGCCACCTGCGGCGCGTACAGCTTCGACTGCTTGCGCGCCTGGTTATAGGTGTAGATGCGCTCGATGGCGATACCGACGGACCAGAACGACATGATGAACAGCACAATCGCCACGCCCCAGGCGACCGCGCCCATCTGCGCAAACATGTCGACGAGGTCGAGACCGCCACCGGCCGCCTCTTCCTGCGCGAACGCTGGCGTGCTCAGCAGGGCAATTGCTGCGGTCCCAAACACGATCTGGCCGAACTGACGCATGTTCCGAACTTCCATTACTGCATCCTCCGCATCCCTATTCAGGTTGCCTGTCTGTGACGATGTGGTCCCTGGTCGAGCGTGACCCGCACCAATTAACTGAGCGTGAACTGCACCGTAACGGTCATGATGACCGGCACGGGAACGTTGTTGAGCAAGGTCGGCGTGAACTCCCACTGCTTCACCGCGTCGAGTGCGGCCTGATCAAGGAGGGGAATCGAGCGAAGCACCCGAGCATCCTGCACCTTGCCATTGGGACCGATCACCGCTTCGATGATCACGACGCCCTGTACACGTGCTGACTGCGCGATGGGTGGGTACTGCGGATTGACATGCTTGGTCTTGGTGGGCTGCTTGATCTGTCCACCAACGCGAACCGGCTGCGTGGGCGGCGGCGGCGGAGGCGGCGGTGCCTCAGGCAAGCCACCGACGACACCACCAACGACGCCGCCAGGAATACCACCCTCGACACCGGTATTGCGGTCGAAGTTGGTGTCAACCGGTTCGGCCTTGATTTCCTCCGGCTCCTCGACAGGGGCCGCGTTCGGGTTCACCACCTCGACAGGCTTCACCTCGACCGGCTTGGGCGGCGGCGGGGGAGGCGGAGGCGGAGGCGGTGGCGGTGGCGCTGCCACAAAAGCCATCATTGACGGCGGCGTCGGCAGCACATCGGCCGCCATGAGCGGGATGATGACCATCGCCGCAATGACAACCGTCTCGATCAGAATCGTCACCCCAACCGATTTACCCTGGTTATTCCCGACCCTGGATGTGGGGTTGGCGATATCGCCGAACATGCGTTCATCACGTGGCACCGGTCTTCATCCTCCTGAAGTAGCCGCGCAGCCGCGGAGCGGCCGATTATAGCTAGGCCAAAAAAACAGTGTCAACGAAACCCGCGGTCCACTCCTTGGTTGGCCCAGCAGAAACTTAGACACCGGTTCCGCGAAAGTGCTCCGGCCTCCTCAACTGTCGGAGACCGCGCATTCTATCGCGTATAGCGCACATTGCAAGACCGATCCGCAAGGGAGAGCCGGGGATGTGCCGGGTCACAAATATGACAAATCCGGCCATCCCCGTTCAGCTAACCGCGTATGCGCTCGTACGCTTCCTTGATCTGAATCAATTGGCGGCGCCGATGCGCATTCCGTAAAACGACCGGTAGACAAACACGATCGACACCAGCAGGAATACCCCTGCAAGGGTATGGCTGAGACCGGTGCCGGCATCTCGCGTCAGGCTGACCGCCAGCTCCACCGCCAGCAACCCGAACAGCGTGGTGAACTTGATGATGGGGTTGAGCGCAACCGACGAGGTGTCCTTGAACGGGTCGCCCACCGTATCACCCACGACCGTTGCCGCATGGAGCGGCGTGTTCTTCATCTTGAGCTCGGTCTCGACGATCTTCTTCGCATTGTCCCACGCGCCCCCGGCGTTGGCCATGAACACCGCCTGGTAGAGGCCGAACAGGGCGATCGAGATCAGGTAGCCGATGAAGAAGAACGGCTCGATGAACGCAAACGCGAGCGTCGCAAAGAAGACGGCGAGGAAGATGTTGAACATCCCCTTCTGCGCGTACTGCGTGCAGATCTCGACGACCTTCTTGCTGTCGGTGACCGATGCCTTGGTGACACCTTCGAGCTTGATGTTCGCCTTGATGAACTCCACGGCGCGATACGCGCCCGTCGTCACCGCCTGCATCGACGCGCCGGTGAACCAGTAGATGATCGCGCCGCCGGTCACCAGGCCGAGCAGGAACGGGGCGTGGAGGATCGAGAGCTGGTCGGTATTCTGCGTCAGCCCCTGCGTCAACGCGACGATCGTCGAGAAAATCATCGTCGTCGCGCCGACGACGGCCGTGCCGATGAGCACCGGCTTCGCAGTCGCCTTGAACGTGTTGCCTGCGCCGTCGTTCTCCTCGAGCAGCGCCTTGGCCTTCTCGAAGTTCACGGTCAGGCCGAAGTCTCTCTTCAGCTCCTGCTGGATGCCGGGAATCCCCTCGATGACCGAGAGTTCGTAGACCGACTGCGCGTTGTCGGTCACTGGGCCGTAGGAATCGACGGCAATCGTCACGGGCCCCATGCCGAGGAAACCGAACGCGACGAGACCGAAGGCGAACACCGCCGGCGCCAGCATCAGGTCAGACATCGACACACCCATGGCGCTGACCAGGTAGGCCAATGACATCAGCGTCACGATGCTCAGGCCGATCCAATAGGCGCTGAAGTTGCCGGCCACCAGCCCGGAGAGGATGTTCAGGGACGGCCCGCCCTCGCGCGAGGAGGTGACGACTTCCTTCACGTGGTTCGATTCCACGGAGGTGAACACCTTCACCAGCTCGGGAATGATCGCGCCCGCCAGCGTGCCGCACGTGATGATGCTCGCCAGCTTCCACCAGAGGGTGCCGTCGCCCAGATCGGCAATGAGCATGTTCGACACGATGTAGGTCAGCACCACCGACACAATCGAGGTCAGCCAGACGAGCTGCGTGAGCGGCGCTTCGAAATTCATGCGCGCCGCCGTGCCGTAGCGCGCCTTGGCGATGGCTTCGTTGATCATGTACGAGGCGCCGCTCGCAATGACCATCATGATGCGCATCACGAAGATCCAGACCAACAGCTTCACCTGTGTTGCCGCCTCCGGCACCGCCAGCGTGATGAACATGATGAGCGCCACACCGGTGACGCCGTAGGTCTCGAAGCCGTCGGCGCTGGGGCCCACCGAGTCGCCCGCGTTGTCACCCGTGCAGTCGGCGATCACGCCCGGGTTCCTTGCATCGTCTTCCTTGATGTTGAAGACGATCTTCATGAGGTCGGAGCCGATGTCGGCGATCTTGGTAAAAATGCCGCCGGCGATACGAAGCGCGGAGGCACCGAGCGACTCGCCAATCGCGAAGCCGATGAAGCAGGGACCCGCGTAGTCACCGGGAATGAACAACAGGATGATCAGCATGATCAGCAGTTCCACGCTGATCAGGAGCATCCCGATGCTCATGCCCGCCTTGAGCGGAATCGCGTAGACCGGGTGCGGGCGCCCTTGCAGGCTGGCAAACGCGGTCCGCGAGTTGGCGTAGGTGTTCACGCGTATGCCGAACCAGGCGACCGCGTAGCTGCCGAGGATGCCGATGACGCTGAAGAGCAGGATGACGAAGACGCGGAACGGCTCGAGACCAGACAGGAACCCGAAATACAGGACGATGATGACCGCGATGAAGATCTCGAGGATGGCCAGGAACCGGCCCTGCGTAATCAGGTAGGTCTTGCAGGTTTCGTAGATGAGATCGGAGATCTCAGCCATCGATCGGTGCACCGGCAGGTTCTTCAGCTGCCGCAGGATCATCAGCCCGAAGAGCAGGCCGCCGATCGAGACGAGCACGCCACCGAGCAGCAGCGTGCGACCGTTATAGCCACCGACGTCGACCTGCTCCAGATTCGGCAGCACGAGGTTGACCTCGCCACCAGGCCGGTGCTCCCCTGCCTCCTGTTCGGCCGCAGCCGGTTCCGGCTGCGCCTGCGCTGGTGCTGGTGTTGCCAGCATCAGGAGCAACGCGAGGCCCGTGGTCATCAGCGCTACCATGCGGCTGAATCCGTTCATCACTGTATCTACTCCTCTCATCATCCGACGCCCGTTCGGGCAGCCTACGACTTACCTTCAATCCGACCGGGCAGCGACATTCCACCCGTCAGAAAAATGCGAATGCCTTCCTCGACACTCAGGTCGGGGAACAGTGCACGCGCGCGCGGATACATCTGCACGTCACCGAGGTACAAGTGATTCGTCGGCACGTACACGGCGATCATCGTTTCCCGCTGGTCGCCACGAACGACCGTGAACTCCTTCGTCAGAAAACCCATCACCCAGCCGCGGCTCGGATCTTCGACCATCACGACGCGCTTGAAGCCATACTCGTTGTCGGGCGAGAAGGCCCTAACGAGCTGCTTCACGGGCGCGTAAATCGTCCTGAACACCGGGATCATCGTCAGCCAACCCTCTGCCCGCGAGAGCAGCCGTCGGCCGATGACGTTGGTGGCCACGGCTCCCACTGACAAGATCACCAGCAGCGTGATGAGCAGGCCCAGTCCCGGCAACCTGCGACCCAGAACCCGCGCCGCCACTGGGGCCGTGAAACCATCAATGATACCGAAGATCCACCACAATGCCGCAACGCTGATCACGAGCGGCACGGTGACGAAGAAGCCTGCGAGAAAGGTGCGTCGGAACCACGACATCACAGCCACCCGCGCCCGACCGCGGCCAGAATGACCAGTCCCATCGCGATGCGATACCAGGCGAAGGGCGCGAACCCCGAACGGCTGACGAACCGGAGGAACGGTTTCACGACCACTAAAGCGGCCAGAAACGCCATCACGAATCCGATGGCAATCTCGCCGGCGCGCTCCGCCGCCAGATGATCTCGCACTTCCCACAGCTTGTACACGAAGGCCGCCACCATCGTGGGCATGGCGAGAAAAAATGAGAACTCCGCGGCAGCGGCCCGGTCCAGACGCATCAACAGCCCGCCAACGATGGTCGCCCCCGACCGTGATACCCCCGGGATGAGCGCCAGCGTCTGGAACATGCCGATCCCGAAGGCCCGGCCGAGAGGTGTGCGGTCGACCACATCGACGACCGGCGTCCGAATCGTACGCTCCACGATCAGCATGACGATGCCGCCGATGATGAACGCCCAGGCGAACACAATCGGGCTCTCGTAGAGGACCGAGGACACGAAATCACCGAGCAGGAGCCCCAGGACAACCGCCGGCAGGAACGCGACGAACAGCATGACGGCAAACCGGCGCGCCTCCGGCCGCGAGAACAGTCCGAGCACGACCGAGCTGATGCGCTCACGATACAGCCACATGACCGCGAGGATCGCCCCCAGTTGGATCATGACCGTGAACACACCACCGGGGTCGTCGTGACGCAGCAACTGCCCGCCGAGGAGCAGGTGCGCGGTCGACGAGATCGGCAGGAACTCGGTCAACCCCTGGATCACGCCGAGAATCGCGGCTTGGAGGTATGTCACGTGTAGTGGGTACGCGGCTGCCGTAGGGCGGGTCCCTGCCGTGTGAACCCGCCGGCGGAGCCGGGTCTACAGAGCGAGACCCGGACTACGGGAGCCTCTCATCACATGAAATGCCGGTCTACGAGGCGCGAGCGCGGCGTGCTTTCCGCCCCGGACGTTCGCTCGCTTCTCCTGACGGCGCGGTCGCCGCCAGTTGCGACTTCCCGCTGCCCTTCCGCTGGCTCAGGATGATGGCGATCGCCGACGCGATGAACACGGTGGAGTAGGTGCCGCTGGCGACCCCGACGAGCATCGTGAACGCAAACCCTTCGAGCGCCTCGCCGCCGAACAGGTAGAGCGCGAGCACCGCGACGAACGTGGTGCCGGCCGTGATGATCGTCCGGCTGAGGGTCTGGTTGACACTGTAGTTGACGACCTGGCTGAGCGGCTCCCGTCGCCGCGAGCGCAGGTTTTCGCGGACGCGATCGAAGATGACGATGGTGTCATTCACCGAGTAACCAGTGATCGTCAGGATGGCCGCCACGACGTTCAGTGAGATGTCGTAGCCGAAGAACAACAGGAACGCGAGGGTGACGAACACGTCGTGTAGCGTTGCGGCAATCGCGCCTACGGCGAACGAGAATCGGAACCGCACGCCGATGTAGATGGTGATCGCCAGCAAGGAGGTCAGCGTCGCGTAGACGCCGCGGCGCTGGAGATCGGCGCCGATCACCGGACCAACGAGCTCACGACTATCCACCTCGAATGGCGGCAGACCAGCACCGCGAAGCGCCTCCTCCGCGCGTATCGAGGCCTGCTCGAGAGCAGCCCCTTCCTCGGCCCCCTCGTCCTGCGGAAGTCGAATCAGAACCCGTCGCTCGGCGGGCTCGCCGAACTGCTGCACGACCTCTTCGCCAGGGAGCGGCGTGACCGCATTGCGGACCTGGTCGAGCGTGACGTCCTCGCTGAAGCGCACGACGAGAGAGCTGCCGCCCGAGAAGTCGATGCCCAGGGGCAAGCCGCGCATCACGATGAGCGCGACGCCCGCTCCGATCACGACGAGCGACAGAGCGATGGCGTGCCACCGCCACCGCAGGAAGTCGTAGTTGGCGTTCGTAAAAATCTGCATCTCAAATACTCAGCGCCTGCGCCTGGTGACGGCGCGACAGAACCAGCTCGAACATCGTCCGGGACACGAACACAGCGGTGAACACGTTCGACAGCAGCCCGATGATCAGCGTGACCGCGAAGCCGCGAATCGGGCCGGTGCCGAACTGCAGCAACAGCAGTGCAGCAATAAGCGAGGCGACGTGCGTGTCGACGATCGTCCACCACACGCGATCGAAGCCGGCATTGACCGCGGCCCGGACGCCGCGGGCGGTCGCCAGTTCCTCCTTGATGCGCTCGAAGATCAGCACGTTGGAATCGACACCCATTCCGATCGTCAGAATGAAACCGGCAACACCGGGGAGCGTCATGGTGACCGGAATAAACGCCATCAGACCGAGAAGGATCAGCAGGTTGACCACAATCGAAACGATGGCGTTGAGGCCGGTCAGCTTGTAATAGAAC
>JALDXQ010000180.1:0-14635 GCA_032156805.1 Acidobacteriota bacterium | reverse complement strand
TGGCGGCTGAGTCGGCCCGGTCGCCCGGGAGACGAGCGCCGCTGCGTCCCCACCGGGTGCGAAGTTGATCGTTCGCGTGTATTCGGTGATTCGCGTCACATTGACGGCTCCCATCGGTTCCCCGATGGCCTTGCTCTGGCCGAAGGCGCCGTTTCGCGCCGTACCCGAGTAGGTGATCGAATTCAATGTGTCCACGCCCATCGCCTTCGATGCCCCGGCGACCACGGAGGCGGCGTTCTGTGTGGCCGTTCCCGCCGAGAGCAAGGTGACGAGAAGCGCGGCAACCGTCAGCATTCTGAGCAGCATACGTGCCTCCAAGACTTCGTGAAGTTCAGGAGTGGTAGAAACCTGCGGATTATATATACGTCTTGGGTGTGCTGGCGTTGACCGGGCGACAAAAGAGGTGGGAAAGTTTCCCGGCGCCTATCTCGCGGTGACGACGTTCAGGGTCAGCTGCACGCGAGACTGGTCCTGTGCCTGCGGCTGAGTACCGGGGCTGAGTGGCAGGAGCGGCGTTTCATCGTCAATGGCGACGGTCGTTTCGAGCCTGGTTCCGCGTATCAGCGGGATGGGTTCCTGGAACCAATAACGCCGCGCCCAGTCGCGGCGCGGGTGAAAGGCGATCAGCTCACGTCGTGAGCCGTCGGGGGCAATAGCGGTGACGACGATGCCGGCATTGGGGGGATGTTCATTGGGGTAGACGGCGACCGCATGAACATTTTCGTCGATTGTCTGGCTGAACGATTGACGGCCTGGCGCCGCCGGGGATGAAGGCCCCCCGATCGCCAGCGCACGAATGGGCTCGGATGCATCGCGAGTGAAGTAGAGACCGATCGTGCTTCGGTCGCGCAGTTCCTTGCGCTCGTACTGCCACGTCTTCTTGTATCGAATTCTCACCAGCAGCTCAGCGCCGGCGGGCAGCTCGAATGCGGCGCCGCCCGTCGCATCGATCGCCTCGTCTCCCGGAAGCCAGAGTGCGACCATCGAATCACCGGGAAGCGGTCGCGTGGAGTCGGGCGACGCTGACGATCGAATCTGCACCGTTGCCGATCGAACGATCGCCGGTGTGCCGGGCGCCAGATCCACGGCTCGCAACCATCGTCGCTCGGAGAGAGTGGTTGGGACCGCGAATTCGGCGACATCTTCCTGCTTGTCTTCCGCCAGCGTGAACTCACGTGGCAGCGGAAGCTCGACGTCCGGCGTGCCCAGTTGCCACTGCCGCTCCAGTGCGAGCGGCAGAGGAGTCTTCGCCGGGTCGCCAAACGGTGTGCCTCCCGTTGCCCATGTGATCAGGACGTTGATATCGCGTGCGCTCAGCGGGCGGACGTTTCGAAAGCGCGCAGGCGCGGCATCGACACTCCACGGCGGCATGTGTCCGGCCAGCAACTCGACGCGAATCGATTCACCCCACGGAACCGCGTCCTCATAGGTCGTCAGCGACATCGGGCCGACGCCTTCGGGTACATGACAGCGCGCACAGCGATCGCGCAGGATCGGGAAAACGTCTTCGTTGTAGGTGAACGGTGAGGTAATCGGCTTGTGCGCGCGGCTGCGCTCCACACCCAGCGTGAGGCCGAAGATCAGAAGCGCGAGGCCAGCGATCGCGTGACGTGCTCGACCCATGACGTTACTGAAACGCGGCCATGACGTCGTTCACGCCAGCCGTGAAGGTTGAGTACGCCGTTTCGACCTGCTGCCGGTTCCCGACGTCACCAGCCGCATCGAGGAGCCACGCACCGCGGACCACGCGAGAAAGCGCCGGCTCGCCGGCATCCCGCTTCGCCGCGGCAAGATGGGCGAGGTGCGGTTCGAGCGCAATGACAAGGTCCTTGGCTCGAAACGCGGGCACCCAGACCGCCGCAAAGTCTCCGCGCGCGATGAGGTCACGAACCTCCGTATCCTTCGCTCGAAGCTCGCTCAGAATCTCCGTCATGGAGTCCGGAATTGCCTGCGAGAGTGGATTGACGAGCGCCGGCTGGATCGGCTCGGGCGCGGGGGCAGGCGCAGCTGCGACGGGTGTTACGGTTTGTGAAGGGGCTGCGGATTGCACCGAATCCGCCGCTCGCGTCGGCTGCGGCACTGAGGCCGGCGCCGCCGGTTCCCTCGTAAACGCCTCGAAAGTGAAGTCGAAACGGTGCTCGTCGGACTCGCGATCGAAGCGCACCTTCGCGGTCATCTCGGCCGGGAGCATTGTCGTATCGACGCGAGCTTCGAGGTACGCGCGGTTGCGTGAGACGCGCAGGGCAAACGCCGAGTGCTCGGTGGTCTTGCGAGTCGCCGGGTCGAATGTTTCCCTGGTGACGACGCGCGCCTGAACTTTCCTCAACGCATCGGCTGGCAGCGGCCGCCCGTAGTCGTCGTAGAGGTAGAGCCTGAAAGAGCGCGCGCTCGGGTACGCGCCCTCGAGGTGGTGCCAGTTGTCCGGCGCCATGAAGAACTGACCACCGTGCCGCGGATTGTGATTCCCGTGTGGACGCAGGGCGCGCTGACCGATGCGTGGAGAGCCATCGCTGCATACCCCTGGTTCGAGGTGCGCAGCATTGTCGCCACGGCACGTCCAGGTCAGCGACACAGTGACGGGTACCATTTGCCGGCGGCACAGCCGGCAGCTGCCGCGCTCGGACTCGATCACGGTCGTGTGCACGGGACACATCCACGCCGAGTCGAGGCGGACGGGGATGAGCGCCATCTTGCACATCGGGCAGGTCCCGGGACGATCGAGCAGGACGTCCGGATGGTGCGGGCACGTCATCGACAGGGGCGGGAGCTTGGGGGGCGCAGGCGGCCGCCGCTGCTGTGCCGACATTGCTGCTGTCAGCAGCAAGAGCGCGCAGACGGCGGTTGCGATTGCCCGCATATGGGTGCTTCGATCGTAATGCAGAATTCAGAATGCAGAATTCAGAAACGTCCCGCTCGGGTCCTTCTGCATTCGGCATTTTGCATTCTGCATGCAGAATTACGCCATCTTCAATAGACCCTCAATCTCAGCCAGCACCGTCTCCGGCACGTCCTCCTGCAGGTTGTGTCCGGCCGGCAGAGATTGGCCGTAGGCCTTGGACGCGCGGTCACGCCAAATCGCCATCACATCGTAGAGGTCGTTCATGGCGCCTTTCTGACCCCACAACACGAGCAGCGGACAGGCGATCTTTTTCTGCATGTCGGCTTCGTCGTGCATCAGATCGATGGACGCGCCGGCGCGATAGTCCTCACACATGGCGTGTATGTTTGCCGGGTCGCTCGCGGTCCGCAGATACTCGAGCTGAATCTCGTTGGTCGCGCGCGCCTTCTGCGCTTCGGTCTGCGCCTTCAGATCGTTCTCCGGCCCGGGCGCCGGGCGCAGGTAGTTGAACCAGTGGAAGTAGCGCTGGACGAACTGAATCTTGAAGTGCGTGTAGAGGTAATGTGTCGGCACGATGTCGAGCACGCCGGCGTGCGTTACTTTGTCCGCGTGATCGAGCGCCATGCGATGCGTCACGCGGCCGCCCCGGTCGTGCCCGACGACGGGGAACTTCTCGAAGCCGAAGTGCTTCATCACCTCGACCTGGTCGAGCGCCATGGCGCGCTTTGAGTAGTTCGCGTGGTTCTCTCCATCCGGCGGCTTGCTGCTGTCGCCGTAACCACGGAGATCGGGCACGACCACCGTGCGAGTTGCCGCCAGCTTCGGCGCGACCAGGCGCCAGGAGACATGCGACTGCGGTGCGCCATGCAGCAGCAGGATGGGTGGTCCTTGTCCACCGATCACGCCGTTGATCTCGGCGCCGCTGGTCGTGACTCTGAACGTCTTGAAGCCGGGAAAGAAACGTGTCGTGTCGCTCACGGTCTGTGCCTGTGCCTCGAGAGTGCGGCCGGCGGTGGCGGCGACGCCAAGGGCGGCCATCTGCGCGAGCCAGTCGCGACGGGACGTCGGTTCAGTCATGGGCCATCATCGTAGTGCAGAAATGCGGATGTCGTCGGCAGACGGCCAGGGTTTGACGGCTTTTTGCACCCGTCACATTCTGAATGAATTCTGAATTCAGAATTCAGAATGACTCGGCTACAGACTCGGTCCCTGCTGGCTCCAGTCCGTGGCGCGCTCGAAGGCATCGGCGACGCGCAGAATGGTCGCCTCGTCGAACATCCTGCCGACGACCTGCAATCCGATAGGCAACCGGTCGACGCCCCCCGTGCGAGGCTGTTCCACGATCCCGCACGGAACGCTGATGCCGGGAAGCCCCACCAGGTTCACGCTGACGGTGAAGATGTCCGCGAGATACATCTGCAACGGATCGTCGGTCTTCTCGCCCAGCCGGAACGGTGGCGTCGGGCTGGTCGGCATGGCGACGACATCAACCGATTCGAAGGCGCGCTCGTAGTCCTGACGCAGCAATGTGCGAACCTGCTGCGCCTTCAGGTAGAACGCATCGTAGTAGCCGGCGCTCAGCACGTACGTGCCGAGCATGATGCGGCGCTTGACCTCGGCGCCGAAGCCTTCGTCGCGGCTCTTCGAGTACATCGCCTTGAGGCCCTTGCTGGCCTCAGGCGATCGATACCCGTACTTCACACCGTCGTAACGTGCCAGATTGGAGCTCGCTTCCGCCGTGCAGACCAAATAGTAGACGGGGATGGCGTACTTCGCGTGTGGCAGATCGATGTCGACCAGCGTCGCGCCGGACGCGCGCAGTGCCTCGAGCGCGGCATCGAACGAAGCGAGAACGCTCGCATCGACACCGTCCGACACGAACGCCCGTGGCACGCCGATGCGCACGCCGCGCGCGTTGCCGTCGAGCGCCTTCGTGAAGTCGGGCACGGCGTCCTGCGCCGCGGTCGAGTCCATCGGATCGGGACCGGCGAGGACCTGGAGCGCGAGCGCGGCGTCGCCGACGTTGCGCGTGATGGGCCCGATCTGATCCAGTGAGGAGGCGAATGCCAGCAGGCCGTAGCGCGAGACTCGGCCGTAGGTCGGCTTCAACCCGGTGACGCCACAGAACGAGGCCGGCTGCCTGATCGACCCTCCCGTATCGGAGCCGAGCGCGAGAGGAGCGCACGAGGCAGCGACAGCCGCCGCCGATCCACCACTCGAACCGCCAGGTGTCCGATCCGCGGCCCACGGATTTCTCACCGGACCGTACGCGGAGTTCTCGTTCGAGGACCCCATCGCGAACTCGTCGCAGTTCGTCTTGCCGACGATGACCGCGCCGGCCTGTTCCAGCTTCGTGATGACTGTCGCATCGTACGGCGGGACGAACGTGTCGAGAATGCGCGACGAGGCCGTGGTGCGCATCCCGCGCACGCACAGGTTGTCCTTGACGGCAAGCGGGACACCCGCGAGCAGCCCTAATCGAGAGCCGGCCGCGCGCTGGCGATCGACATCGGCGGCTCGTTCGAGCGCTCGTTCGGCGGTGACGAGGTTGAACGCGTTGAGTGACGGGTTGACGCGCGCGATGCGATCGAGCGCATCGCGACAGACTTCGACTGCCGAGACGCGCCCGGCCGCGATATCGCTGGCGATCGCGCGGGCACCCGCAGCGGGAGCGCTCATCCGATGACCCGCGGCACGCGGAACAATCCTGCCTCCGGAGCGGCGTCGGGCGCGTTGCGCAACGCGTCGTTCACCGGCAGGCATGGCCGCAGTTCGTCCTCTCGCTCCGCCTCGTGCGCGTTGACGTGCGCGGTCGCGACGACACCGGTCGTGTCGATGGCTTGCACTTGCTCGGCGTAGGCGAGGATGTCGGCGAGCTGCCTGGTGAACACGTGCTTCTCGTCGTCGGTCAGTTCGAGATGGGCGAGCGCCGCGATGCGCTCGACATCGGCAATCGTCAACGGTGTGGACACACACGAATCGTACCACGAGGATGGTTTGCGCCCCTCGCGCGGATCGCTATCCGCCACCCTACAATAGGGCAATGGCGCACGTGAGACGCGTTGCCGTGGCGGGGACGTGGTATCCGGATCAGCCCGCGCGCCTGGTCAGCGAACTCGATGCCTACCTGGCGATGGCCGATATCGATCTGGAGAACCCGCCGCGGGCGATCGTGTCGCCGCATGCCGGGTTGAAGTATTCCGGTCCTGTCGCGGCCTATGCGTACAGGGCCGCTCGCCTGGCGCAGGCCGGGGTCATCGTGATGGTTGGTCCGTCGCACTTCGTCCCGTTTACCGGCGTGTCAATCTGGCCGCGCGGTGAATGGGAGACGCCGCTTGGTGCGCTCAGGGTGGACGAGGAACTGGCAGCGGCGATTCAGGCAGCATCCGATGCCGTTGTCGAGATGGAGGCCCCACATGGGCGCGAGCACTCTCTCGAGATGCAGTTGCCATTCGTGGCGCATCTGATGCCGGGGGTTGCGATCGTGCCAATGGTGATGGGACAGCAGACTGCCGCAACCTCTTTCGCTCTGGGCCAGGCACTCGCGACGGCGATCGCTGCCAGCGGCAAGCGCGTTCTCCTCGTGGCCAGCAGCGACCTCTCGCACTACGAGGACGCTCGCGTCGCCGCGCGGCTCGATCGCGTCGTCATCGCCCGCGGGGCCGCGGTCGATGCCGAGGGCCTCATGCACGACCTCGAACACGAGCCTCGTCACGCCTGCGGCGGCGGCCCGATTGTGTCCGTCCTCGACGCCGCGACGCGCCTGGGCGCCTCGTCCGCACGTATCCTGCAGTACGCCGATTCCGGTGACGTGTCGGGGGACAAGTCCTCGGTTGTCGGCTACATGGCGGCAGCGATCTGGTAACCGTGATGTTGACGCGTGACAGCCAGGAGCAACTGCTGCGCATCGCCCGCGCAGCGCTCGCCGCGCGTGTTCGTCGCGTGCCTGCCTCCATGCCCGATGCCAGCGCTTCGGCTCTCTGTCAACCGGCGTTCGTGACGATCTTCTGCAGGGGCGAGTTGCGTGGCTGTCTTGGACGCCTGACCCCCGACGTGTCGTTACCCGAGCTGGTGTCGGGCCTGGCGCAGGAAGTGGCGGACTCGGATCCGCGATTCGATCCGGTACGGCCCGAGGAACTGGATGACATCTCCCTCGAGATCTCCGTGCTGACGCCGGAGCGTCAGATACAGCAGGTCAGTGAGATTGAAATCGGTCGACATGGACTGATCATCGAAAAAGGATCGCGCCGTGGACTCCTGTTGCCTCAGGTGGCCACGGAGCATGGCTGGGACCGCGACACGTTCGTCGCGCACGCCTGCCTGAAGGCAGGCCTTGCCAACGACGCGTGGCGGCACGGTGCGCGCATCTTCGTCTTCGAGGCACAGGTATTCGGAGAGGCCGATCGTGGATAACGTCTGTCATACCCTCGTGGGCGCCGCGATCGGACGAGCGGGCCTCGCACAGCGGACGCGTTTCGGCGCTGCAGCGCTGATGATCTCCGCCAACATTCCCGATCTCGATGTGCTCGTCTTTGCCACCAACACGCTGGCCGTGTCGTTTCGCCGGGGATGGACACATGGCATCGTGGCGCAGATCGGATTACCGATTGCGTTGACCGCCATCTTCTGGCTGGTGGATCGCATCAACGCGCGTCACGCCGGCAGTGGGCCGCCGTTCCGCATCGGTTCGACCTTGGTGCTGGCCTACATCGGTGTCTACTCGCACGTCTTTCTCGACTATCTGAACAACTACGGCGTACGGCTGCTCACGCCGTTCGACTGGAGCTGGTTCTACGGCGACGCGGTCTTCATCCTCGATCCCTGGCTCTGGCTGGTGCTGGGGACCGGTGTCTGGCTGGCGCGCCGCCGGGCGACGCCGGCCTGGGCGCGCTACGCGCTGGTCGTCGCCGCAATCTACATCGCGGCGATGATGGTCTCCGCACGCGTGGCGCGCGGCATCGTCGCGGCGCAGTGGGCCGGCATGCATGGAGCGCCGCCTCGTGCGCTCATGGTCGGGCCGCGGCCGGTGACGCCATTGACGCGCGACGTGATCGTCGATGCCGGCGATCACTACGAGCGGGGCACGTTCACCTGGCCATCGCGGCTCGAGCTGAGCCCGGAACATATTCCTAAGAACGGCGATCGACCTGAACTGGCGGCGGCCCGATCCGATCCACGAGTGCAGGGACTGTTGGTGTGGACGCGGTTCCCGTACTGGACGCTCGAGCCCACGGAAGGCGGCACGCTCGTTACCCTGATCGATATGCGCTTCATGGCGCGAGGCTCGTTCTCGGTGTCGACGGTTGTACCGCCGGTGGGGAGTTCGTCTGATTGATTCTGACTGCGGATGCGGAGGATGACGGAGGAAACGGCTCACCACGGAGGCGCGGAGAAACGGAGAAAGAGGTGGCTCCCTCGACCCACCGTGTGCAGGAAGAACTCCGCGTCTCCGCGGCGATCCGTTCCCTCTGAAATCTCCGCTATCTCCAACGACAGGCCTACAATCAATCAATCGATCAAACCCACTGAAGGATTTTCTGCGTGAGTGATAGCGACCAGAAGTACAGCGGCGACAACTTCCGCGGCCCCGAGCACGCCTCCCCATATCCGGTCAGCCGGCTCGGTGCGCCGGTATCGCTCGTCGACATGGCCCGCGTCATCGAGTCGGCTTCGGCCAGGGTGGCGTTGCGCACCAACGCGCAACTCGAAGTCATCGTCGAGCAGATGAAGGAACTCCAGGAGCGCGCCCGCACGATCATCGAGCAGGCCTCGCGCGACGTCGACCTGATTCACGCCGAGTGCCGCTTTCATCGCGTGCCCGGACGCATCTATCACTTGTACGAACGCGCCGACGGCCACCGCTTCTTCTCGATGCTGGGCCCGGAGGAATATGGTGGGGCCGGGCCATCAGGTTTCATTGCCAGCTTCCGCTACGAGCACGACGAGTCGTGGACGAGGCTCGACGAAATTGACGGCCGCGATCGCCGCCGCGCCGATATTCAGGCGTTTGTCTCGAACCGCCTGCTCGGCGCGCCAGAGTCCCCGTAGACCGTAGCCGGTAGGCCGTGGCAGACTTACGAGCCTTACGTCACTCGAAGGAGCCAGCCATGACCCCGGTGAACCCGACCACGCTGCTCGGACTGTTCAGCCACGTCCCTGACGACCAGACAGCCATCATCCAACCCGAGCAGAACATCCGCATCACGTACGGCAACCTCAGGCATCAGGTGCAGGAGGTGGCCGAAACGCTCACCGCGGCTGGCGTCTCCCGCGGCGATCGAGTCGGCATGGCGTTGCCCAACGGTCTGGCCAACGTGGTGACGTTCCTGGCCGCGTCGATGGCCGGCACCGCGGCGCCACTCAATCCCACGTACAAGGAAGAGGAGTTCCGCTTCTACCTCGAGGACACCAACGCTCGAGTCTTGCTACTGCCGCCCGAGGGGAACGACGAAGCACGCCGCGCTGCTGGCGACCGTGTTCCGATCCTTACGGTCGAGATGGATGCAAACGGCAAGGTCTCACTGGCCGGTGTCACGAGCCGGAAGGCAACGGCTGTTCCTGCCAGTACCGACACCGCGCTGATTCTTCACACCAGCGGCAGCACCGGCCGTCCCAAGCGGGTTCCGCTGTCGCACGCCAATCTGTCGATCTCGTCGGGCAACGTGGCGCGCAGCTACGCCCTTTCGAAGGACGATGTGTCGCTGTGCGTGATGCCGCTGTTTCACGTGCATGGCCTGGTGGCATCGACGCTGGCAACGCTGTCGACCGGCGGGACGCTGGTCGTGCCGCAGAAGTTCAGCCCGCTGTCGTTCTGGCGGATCGCACGCGACCACGGGGCCACGTGGTACTCGGCGGTGCCCACGATTCACCAGTTGCTGCTCGCCCGTGCTGACAAGAACGGCCCGCGTCCGGCAGGCGCCGAGAAGCTTCGCTTCATCCGGTCCTGCAGCGCGTCGCTGCCGCCGCAGGTGATGCACGATCTCGAGGCCGCGTTCGGCGCGCCCGTGCTCGAAGCGTACGGCATGACCGAGGCCGCGCATCAGATGTCTTCGAATCCGCTGCCGCCGGCGCAGCGCCTTCCCGGATCGGTCGGGCGCGGAACCGACGTGAAGATCAGCATCATGGATGCCGAAGGCCGTCACCTGAAGACCGGTGAGCGCGGCGAGGTCGTGATCCAGGGGCCGAACGTGGTGACTGGCTACGAGAACAATCCGGAAGCCAATGCGACGTCGTTCACCGACGGTTGGTTCAGGACCGGCGATCAGGGCTTCCTCGATGAGAACGGCTATCTGACGCTCACCGGCCGATTGAAGGAGATGATCAATCGCGGCGGCGAGAAGATCTCTCCGCGCGAGATCGATGAAGTGCTGCTCGCGCACCCGGGCGTTGCCGAGGCCGTGTGCTTTGGCGCACCGCACCCGACATGGGGAGAGGAAGTCGCCGCCGCTGTCGTCGTGAAGCCCGCGAGCGAGTCGGGTTCGGCGACGACCGAGCAGGAGCTGGTGGCGTACTGCAAGGAGAAGCTCTCCGACTTCAAGCGGCCCAAACAGATCCATATCGTGGACGCCATTCCACGGACCGCGACCGGGAAGATCCAGCGGCGTGTCGTGGCGCAGGCGTTCGCCCAGCAGGCCTCGTGAAAATCGTCATCGCCGGAGCGGGCGCGATCGGCGGCTACATCGGTGCACGGCTGGCACGAGCCGGCGCCGACGTCGTGCTGCACGCCCGCGGCGCGCACCTGCACGCGATGCAGACCCGCGGGCTGCGCGTCACCAGTGAGGAAGGCGACTTCGAGGTGCGGCCGCAGGCGACGGGCGATCTTGCGTCGGTTGGTGTCGCCGACGTGGTCTTCCTCGGTGTCAAGGCTCACAGCCTGACCGCGCTCGCTCCGCAGCTGCGTCCGCTCTTCGGCGACGACACGGTCGTGGTGAGCACGCAGAACGGGATCCCGTGGTGGTACTTCCAGAACTACGGCGGTGAGCTCGACGGGTTGAGTCTCGAACGCGTCGATCCGGGTGGCGTCATCGCATCGTCGATTGAGGCGCAACGAGTCGTCGGGTCGCTGGCCTACTTTGCGACCGATATCTCGGAGCCGGGAGTCATTCATCACACCGAGGGAAACCGCATCAGTTTCGGTGAGCCGGATGGGTCGAAGTCGGCGCGAGTCAAGACGATCGCCGAAGCGCTGATCGCCGCCGGGTTCCGCTGCCCGGTGACACCACGCTTCAGACATGAGATCTGGGTCAAGCTGCTGGGGAATGTCGCGTTCAATCCAATCAGCGCGCTGACCGGGGGCACGCTCGAAGAGCTGGTCCGTCATCCCGAGACGAACCGCTTGGTGCGGGACCTGATGATCGAAACGGAAATGGTGGCGGGGAAGCTGGGCATCGAGCTGCCGATCTCGATCGATCAGCGCATGGCAGGGGCCGAGAAAGTCGGTGCCCACAAGACGTCGATGTTGCAGGACTGGGAGGCTGGCCGCCCGATGGAGCTCGAAGCCGTCGTGGGCGCGGTCGTTGAACTGGGTGAGCGGCTCGGCGTGCCGATGCCGTCTACGCGTGCTGTCTACGCCTGCGCAAAGCTCCTCGACGAACATCGAGGGCAGCGCGTGCTGGCCAGTAAGAGTCCGACTCACATCGTCATGAGTTCATAGGCGCGAGAGGCTGCGCCCGACCGGCGCGGCAGTGTCATCTTTGGAAGGGGTCGCACCGTGAGCATCAACAACCGCTGGTTTCAGCTCGTCGCGTCGCTCATCGCGATGATCATGATCGCCAACCTCCAGTATGCGTGGACGCTTTTCGTCGGCCCGATGGAGAAGCAGACAGGCTGGGCGCTGTCTGACATCCAGGCCGCCTTCGCGCTCTTCATCCTGTTTCAGACGTGGGTGCAGCCGCTCGATGGCTGGCTCGTCGATCGGCTCGGTCCTCGCTGGTTCATCACGGCAGCCGGTCTGCTCTGTGGACTCGGCTGGGCGGGGATGGGGTATGCGACGTCGCTGCCGATGCTCTACACGATGTACTGCGCGGCCGGCATGGGCGCGGCGTTCGTCTATAGCTGCTCAATCGGATCTGCCCTGAAGTGGTTCAAGGAGCGACGCGGGCTGGCGGCGGGCATCATGGCCGCAGGTTTCGGTGGTGGAACCGCGCTCTTCATCCCGATCATCTCGTCGTTGATCGAGTCGCGCGGGTATCAGGCGACGTTCGTCGCAACCGGCCTCTTTCAGGGCCTCGTGATTCTCCTGGTCGCACAGTTCCTGCGGCATCCTCCCGCACAACCAGCGGCCGCGGCTCCCGCGGCGGCTGCGAGCGGCGCCTCCCAGATCGGCAAGCGGCAGTTCACGACCCCGGAGATGTTGCGCACGCCGCAGTTCTACTGGATGTACGTGGCGTTCGTGCTGATGGCGACCGGCGGGCTGCTGGTCACGGCCAACGCCGGACCGATTGCGAGATCGTGGGGATTCTCCGCTGGCGCCCTTACGCTTGCGGCAACGCTCAGCCCGCTCGCCAACGGTGGCAGCCGGGTCTTCTGGGGCTGGGCCTCGGATCGGCTGGGCCGTGAGATGACGATGATCCTGACGTTCGGGGCGCAGGCCCTGTGCCTGCTGTCGGTGGTCACGCTCGGCCAGATTTCCGGCGCCTGGTTTGCGGCCACGCTCGTGCTCGTCTATTTCACGTGGGGTCAGATTTACTCGTTGTTCCCGTCGGCGTCGGCCGACTACTTCGGCACTCGCAACGCGACATCGAATTACGCGCTGCTCTACACCGCCAAGGGTGTGGCATCGATCATCGGGGGCTGGTTCGGCGCGCTCCTGTACGAGCAGTCGGGGAGCTGGACGACCGGCTTCTACGGCAGCGCATTGATGGCGCTCATCGCGGCAGGGATCGCGGTGAAGCTGCGCACATCGTCTGTCGCGCCAAAGCCCAAAGCCGCAGGTGTGCCTGCGACCGCGTAATCCCGGGTCATCCACGGTGGCTGACATTCAGCAACTCGCGGGCGAGTTGAAGCAGGCATATGCCACACGGCAGATGCTGCCGGTCCCATTGTCGTCGCGAGAACCGGGGTTCGAGCTCTCGACAGCCTACGCCATCGAAGCAGAGTTGACGAAGCAACGGCGCACCGAAGGACGGACCACCGTCGGTCGTAAGGTTGGATTCGCCAACCGGGCGATGTGGCGGGTGCTCAAGCTCGATACTCTCGTCTGGGCCCACATGTATGACGACACGGTGGTCCACGCCGGACGGTCAGCCTCACTGGCGATCGGCCGCATGTGCTCACCCAGGATCGAGCCCGAGATCGTCTTCAAGCTGCGCACTCCGATAGACAGTGGCACGCTCGATCCAGCCACGGTTCTCGGATCGGTCGAATGGCTCGCGCTTGGATTCGAGATCGTCGACAGCGTGTTTGCCGACTGGAAGTTCCAGCCGGCTGACTTCGTCGCCGCCTTTGGACTGCATGCCGCGCTCGTGGTTGGTGTGCCCCGGCCGATTGACGCCGGGTCGATACCGGCTCTCGTCGATCAACTCGCGCAGTTCCGCATCCGGCTTTCGAAAAACGGCGAGGTGGTCGCCGAGGGAGCAGGCAAGAACTCGCTGAAGAGTCCCGCCCTTTGTCTGGGCGAACTGGCGTCCGCCATCGCCAAACGGCCGGGAGAAGAGCCATTACTCGGCGGCGAACTGGTCAGCTCGGGTACGCTGACCGAGGCGCAACCGATCGCGCCCGGCGAGACATGGACGGCCGTCGTCGACGGGATCGATCTCGGTGATATCACGCTGACCACGACCGCGTCATAATTCCTCCATGCGGCGTCCCCTCTTCGTGGTCGGCCTGGTCTGCCTGCTGGCAACACCAATAAATGTGGATGCGTGGGGCTACGAGGCCCACAAGTTCATCATGGCGCGGGCCATCCCGCTGCTGCCGCCCGAGTTGCGGCCGCTCTTCGAAGTCAATCGGACGATTGTCGTCGAGCACTCGATCGATCCGGATTTGTGGCGCAACGTCGCTGGTGAAGGCGAAGACCCGCATCACTACCTCGATTTCGACTGGGAGGGCTACGGGCCGTACCCCTTCGCCGGTTTGCCGCGCGATCTCGACGAGGCGATCAAGAAGTTCGGCAAGGAGCAGGTCGAGCGCAACGGCACGGTGCCCTGGCGTACCGAGGAGATGTTCGGAAAACTGAAAGACGCGTTCGCGGCCTACGAGCGGCGCGGGTCCTTCGGGCGATTCGATATCCTGTTCTACTCGGCGTGGGTGGCGCACTACGTCAGCGACGCATACGTACCTCTCCATGCGGTCGTGAACCACGACGGTCAGCTCAGCGGACAACGCGGCGTGCACTCGCGCTGGGAGGCGCTGCTGTTCGAGCGGTACGTCAGGCAGTTGAAATTGTCACCCGGGCCGATTCCGGCGATCCACGCACCACGCGACTTCATCTTCGATGTCGTGCGTGACGGAACGAAGCTTGCCGCCGTCGTGCTCGAGGCCGATCGCGTGGCGATCGGCACGCGTGATGTCTACGACGATGCGTATTACGCGGCGTTCTTCAAGGGCAGCCGGACAGTCCTGGAGCGCCGGATCGACGAATCGACCGCGGCCGTGGCAGCCATGATTGTCGGCGCATGGGAAGCGGCGGGTAAACCGGCAGTACCCGTACGCGCGCGCGACACCGACCAGCGCCGCCGACCCTGACCTCGGAGCCTCGGCCCCGAACCCCCGAATCGCCGAACCGCCGAATCGCCGAACCGCCGAACCGGACCGTCGGTCTCCGAACCGGACCGTCGGTCCTCGAACCGGACCGTC
>JALDXQ010000179.1:0-14784 GCA_032156805.1 Acidobacteriota bacterium | reverse complement strand
GCGATGTTGGGCGCTGTGTACTTCGCGCGGCCCGAGGACTGATGATGACTTCACTCGCGTCAACGATTACGACACACCGAGGCACAGAGGCACCGAGGTACCTTCTGGAATTGTTCTCTGTGCCTCACTGCCTCTGTGTGACGTATTCAGTGGTCTACGAGCGCAGCTAGCGGATATGGGCCTGCAGGCGTATCTCACACTTGCCGCCGTCGTCTTCGGCATCGGCCTCTTCGGGGTCGTGACGCGCCGTAACACGATCGGCATCCTGCTCGGCATCGAGCTGATGCTGAACGCCGTCAACATCAACCTAGTGGCGTTCGCCAGGTTCAGTGGCAGCGAGATCGGCATGGTCTTCACGGTGTTTGCCATCTGTATCACCGTGGCCGAGGCCGCAATGGGACTGGCCATCGTCATCCTGCTGTTCCGCATTCGCCGCACGGTCATGGCTGACCATCTGGACCTGCTGAAGGGATGATGACGGATCCCGGCCGACTCGTGCTCGCGGCGCTGCTCCTTCCTGCAGCCGCGTTTCTCATTCTGGCGATCGTCGCGCCGCTGCGGCGCTCGGGTCGCCTGGCGGGCTTGTTCTCGATTCTTGGCGCGACAGGATCGCTGACCGCTGCGTTCGCCGCATGGCGGGGCTACGACGGTGCAGCGACGCGCCTGGCGTGGGAATGGCTGCCGGCGCAGGGCAAGCCGCTCGCCACGGTTGGCGTTCTTGCTGACGAGACATCGACAGTGATGCTGGTACTCGTGGCGCTGGTCTCGCTGCTCGTTCAGGTCTACTCGCTCGGATACCTGAGTGACGAGGGGCCGCCAGCGCTCGGCCGCTACTACACCTACCAGTCGCTTTTTGCGTTCTCGATGATGGGCCTGGTGCTTGCGCCTGACCTGTTGCAGCTCTTCATCTGCTGGGAACTGGTGGGCCTCTGCTCGTACCTGCTGATTGGTTTCTGGTATCAGAAACCGGAAGCCGCGCGCGCGGCGGTGAAAGCCTTCTGGACGACGAAGGCGGGTGACGTCGGTCTGCTGATCGGTATCGTCATGCTCTGGCGGCACACCGGTACGTTCGACCTGAGCGAGATGCGCCTGATGGCGGGCAACGGCGAGATTGCTGTTGTTGGACTCTCGATCATTACCTTCTGCATCTACCTGGGTGCGATGGGAAAGTCCGCGCAGTTCCCCCTGCACGTCTGGCTGCCCGACGCCATGGAAGGACCAACACCCGTGTCGGCGCTGATTCACGCCGCGACAATGGTGACGGCGGGTGTGTATCTGCTGCACCGGCTGTCGTGGCTCTTCGCGCTGACACCGGACGTGCTGATGATCGTCGCGTGGATTGGCGCATTCACGGCGCTGCTGGCAGCGGTGCTCGCGTGCGTCCAGGACGACATCAAACGTGTGCTGGCGTACTCCACCGTCTCGCAGCTCGGCTACATGATGACGGCGATTGGCGCGGGATTCTCGGCCGCCGGGTTCTTCCATCTCCTGACTCACGGCGTGTTCAAGGCGCTCCTCTTCCTCGGCGCCGGCGCGGTGATTCATGCCATTGGCAGCAACGATCTGTCGCGGATGGGTGGTCTTGCCCGCAAGCTGCCGCAAACGGCGATCGTCTTCATCGTGGGCACGCTATCGCTCGCAGGCATTCCTCTCTTTGGTGGCTTCCTGTCGAAAGAGGAGATTCTCGGCGCCGTCTGGGCGGGCGGCATGGTGGGACCGTTTGCGGTGCTGATGCTGGTGGCGTTCCTCACGGCTTTTTACATGTTCCGCGTCGTGTTCCTCGCGTTCTTTGCAGGTCCGGCTAAGGCCGGGCACTACGAAGGTGCGCACGATGCACACCACGGATCGCATGAACACGATCCCGAGCCGTCGATGCTCGCACCGCTGTGGATCCTCGCGCTGCTGTCGGTGGCCATCGGCATCTACTTCACCATCGAGCACGGCGAACCCGAGTTCGCGATGCCCGGCTGGCTGACGCCGGCCGCCGTCGGCGTGGCATTCGCGGGAATCGCGCTCGCGTGGCTGACGTATCAGCGCGGTGCCATCAACCCGTCGACGCTTGCGTCTCTCTTCGGACCGATCCGCCGCGCGGCCCTGGCGAAGTTCTGGATCGACGATCTCTTCGAGGGCGTCGTCGGTGCCGCCGCTCTGGCCTTCTCGAACCTGGTCGGATGGATCGATCGCTACCTCGTCGACGGCGTGCTCAACGTCGTCAGCGCCTGGACGGTCACGACCGGCGATGAGATGCGTTCGATTCAAACCGGCCGCGCACAGGACTACGTGTACGGACTCGCAGTCGGTCTTCTTCTGCTGCTCATCTGGGTGCGCTGGTCACTACCGTGAACGGATTTCCCATTCTCTCCGTGATGACCTGGGCGCCCTTCATTGCGGCGCTCGCGGTGATGTTCCTCGCCCGGCGAAGCCCGCTGCTCGTGCGTGTGATTTCACTCATCGGCGCCACGGTCTCACTGGTGGCGTCGCTCTGGGTGTACTTCGCCTACGACCGCGCGACTGCCGGCTTCCAGTTCCAGGAGAGCGTCGCCCTCGTCCCGTCGCTCGGCATCTCGTACCTGGTGGCGATCGACGGGATGAGCGCGCTGATGGTGCTGCTCACCTCGATCATCATCTTCGCCGGCGTCTTCGCATCGTGGACGGTCAAGGAGCGCAGCCAGGAGTTCTATGCGCTGCTGCTGATCCTGGTGACGGGCGTCTACGGCGTGTTCGTCTCGCTCGATCTGTTCGTGTTCTTCCTCTTCTACGAGATCGCGGTGCTGCCGATGTATCTGCTCATCGGCATCTGGGGATCGTCCGGAGAGGTGCGGCCGCAGGGAATCTTCGGCTGGGCGTTCGGTCGAACCGGCGTGGGGACCAAAGAGTACGCCGCGATGAAGCTGACTCTCTACCTGCTGTTCGGGTCGGCCTTCATCCTGGTCGGCATCCTCGCGCTGTTCGTCGCCACCGGATCGCAGTCGTTCTCGTTCCTGGCGATGGCCGCGATGGAGTTCGATCCGGGTCTCCAGACGTGGGTGTTCCTGGCGTTCTACGTCGGCTTCGGGATCCTGGCCGGCATCTGGCCGCTGCATACCTGGTCGCCGGACGGGCACGCCTCGGCGCCAACCGCGGTTTCGATGCTCCACGCGGGCGTGCTGATGAAACTGGGCGCATACGGGGTCGTGCGGCTTGGCATGGGACTGCTGCCACAGGCCACCGTCGAGTGGGCCTGGCTCGTCGGCACGATTGCCTGCATCAACATCGTCTATGGCGCCCTCAGCGCGATGGCGCAGCGCGACCTGAAGTACGTGATCGCGTACTCCTCCGTCTCGCACATGGGGGTCGTGATGCTCGGCGCCGCGACGCTCACGCAGAACGGTCTGAACGGTTCCGTGTTCCAGATGTTCGCGCACGGGATCATGACGGGGCTCTTCTTCGCGCTTGTCGGCCTCATCTACGAGAAAGCGCACTCGCGCGAGATCTTCAAGATGGGCGGCTTCGGGACGATGATGCCTGGCATCGCCACGGCCTTCACGATCGGTGGCCTGTCGTCGCTGGGTCTTCCCGCGACGGCTGGCTTCGTCGCCGAGTTCCTGACGTTCCTCGGCGCGTGGGGCTCGGCCTACTCGTGGTGGCTCTTCCCGGCGGTCATCGGCGCCTTCCTGACGTCCGTCTATGTGCTTCGCGTTGCGAAGCAGATCTTCTGGGGACCCAAGTCCGACGATCCGCATTTCCAACACCTGCCCGATGCCAAAGGGCCTGAATGGGCAGCGCTTGGGATCCTGGTGTTCGTGCTCGTGCTGTTCGGTGTGGCGCCGAGCATCGCCATCAACCCGGTGGATACGGCAACCGGTCCGCTGCTGGAGAGAGTCAAACCCCTCGAGTCGACTCAGCTCAAGGGGTCTGACCCCGTTTTGAAATGACGGCCGATATCAGCCTTCCTCTCGTGCCTGAATTGGCGCTCTTCGCGCTGAGCGTCCTGGTGTTGCTCCTGGGGCTGGCGCGCAACCCGGCAGCCCCTGTGGCAGAGGGTGGAGGCCGGTTGTTCGGGTGGGTCACCTTCGTCGGCCTGCTGGCCGTCTTCGGCCTCACCTTCGCATCCGAAGAGGGCAGCTCGATCTTCAACGGCGCGTTCGTCCAGGACGGGCTGGCGATCTTCGCCAAGCGACTGGTCCTGGCGTCGGCGGCGTTGAGCGTGCTCGCGTCGCTGAAGAACAGGCAGAGCGCGTTTGCCCGCCGCGCCGCCGAGTACCACTTCACGCTGCTCTTCTCGTTACTCGGGATGATGGTGTTGGTGTCGGCGCGCGAACTGATCCTGCTCTTCGTCGCGTTCGAGCTGATGTCCATCCCGCTCTACGTCCTGACCGGGTTCCTCAAGCGCGAGGGCAGCGCACCGGAAGCTGCACTCAAATTCTTCCTCGTCGGCACGGTCTCGGCGGCGGTCATCGCGTACGGCATGTCGTTCATTTATGGCGTGACCGGGACGACGATGCTGTCCGCCGTGCCGGCGGCGATGGCGCAAGGGAATCCGTTGATGATGCTGGGCCTGGCGCTCGTGCTGGCCGGCCTCGGCTTCAAGATCGCGGCGTTCCCCTTCCACATGTGGGCGCCGGACACCTACGAGGCGGGCAGCACGCCGTTCATCGCGTGGCTCTCCGTCGCACCCAAGGCCGCCGGATTCGTCGTGATCATTCGGCTCTACCTCGAAGGCGCCGGCAACGCGGCGCTGGCGTGGGTGCCCCTCATCTCGATGCTCGCGGGCGTCACGATCGTCGCCGGCAATTTGATGGCGATCCCGCAGCGGAACGTGAAGCGCCTGCTCGCCTATTCCGGCGTCGCGCACATCGGGTACATGCTCATCGGCCTGGCGGCCATGTCGTCGAACGGCGTGGCGATGGTGCTCTTCTATCTCGTCGCATACGTGTTCGGCAACATGGGCGCGTTTCTCGTCGTCGAGACGGTGGCTCGCTCCGAGCAGTCCGAGGGCATCGACGCGTATCGCGGGCTGGCGCAGCGGTCGCCGCTGCTGGCACTCGCGATGCTGCTGTTCCTGCTCTCGCTCGGCGGGATTCCGTTCGTTGCCGGCTTCTGGGCGAAGCTGTACGTTTTCCTGGCTGGAGTCGAACAAGGGCTGCTCGGCCTTGTCTTCGTCGGCGCCGTGCTCACAGTTGTCGCGCTGTATTACTACCTGCTCGTCGCGCGCGGGATGTACATCGACAAGCCCGATCGCACCAACTCGGTGCCAATCGATCTCCCGCTGGCAACGGCCATCACCGTCTGCCTCGCTGGTGTGATCGGCATGGGCGTGTACCCTGGCCCGTGGGTTGCCGCCGCGCAACGCATCGCACAAACGTTGTTCTAAGCGCCCTGGCCAGAGACAGGGTTCCTGGCGCCTGAGCAAATCACTCTCGATCGACACCCACAGGAGGCGCGCGAGTGGCACTCGTGGTTTTTCTGAGAGGCGTCAATGTGGGCGGTCATCGGACGTTCCGGCCGGCTGCGCTCGCCGAGCAGCTGTCGCACCTCGATGCCGTCAACATCGGAGCGGCGGGCACGTTCGTGATCCGGCGGCGAGTCAGCCAGGCGCTTGTCCGCGCCGAACTGGCACGCAGGCTTCCCTTTGATGCCGAGATCATGATCTGCAACGGCCGCGACATCACCGGGTTGCTGTCGCGGGAGCGTTTCGCTGGCCAGCCCACACGACCTGACATCGTCCGCTTCGTGAGCGTGTTGGCCGGGCGCCCGCGCGCGACACCCTCAACGCCGATGTCATTTCCTTCCGCCGATCGATGGCTGCTCAAGATCGTCTCGAGAGAAGGCCGGTTCGTGTTCGGCGTGTACCGGCGCCAGATGAAGGCCATTGGCTACCTCGGCAAGATCGATCGGCTCTTCGGTGTCGCCGCCACCACGCGCAACTGGAATACCATCACGGCGATAGCCAAGGTATTGAACGACCTCGTGGCTAGGAATTCGTAAGCCCCGGTCACGTTGACGCGCCCCTGCTGCGGGTGTAGTCTCCGTCCACACACACCTTCCAAGGAGGAGTCCCGGGCACAAAGGAGGGAGCATGAGCAATTTTCGTGCGGGCGGCAGCTTCGATCGCCGCAGGTTCGTATTGACGGCCGCTGGAACTGTCGGGGCCGCGAGCTTCGCATGGCCTCCTGTAGCCGGCGCCACCAGTAGCCCTTCATCGACGAGACGCCGCTTGCGATTGCCAAGTCCGATTCCGGGAGGAATCGAGTTGGCGCCGGGCGTGGTCATTCACGTCTTCGGCCCGGGAGATCCCTCGGTGACGCTTCCGTTCACCGGCATCATTCTTCAGGGCCTGGACGTCGAACCCTCGACCATCACCGACTTCAAGGGGTCGACCGCCGTCGCCTTCCACGTCGGCACGGCGCGCGCGAACGACGGTACCACCTACAACCTCGAGACCGACATCCGCGCCTTCGAGGGTGAGTACATGTCGGAGGACAAGGTCCATCGAGGTGCTTTCGTCCTGGTTTGAATCGACCTCTTCGACCCCGGTTCGGGGTCGCAAGTGCACGACTTCAATGGCGGCATCCTGCCGTCAGGGCTGTTCTGGACACTCCCCGTCGATAGAACCGACCTCGACTTCAGGTTCGACAATGAACGCGCCACACTTCACGTGCGCAACCTTCCGGTCATCGACACGTTCCAGTTCTTCGGGCCGAACGACACGCCCGGGCTGGTCGACTTTCACGTGCACTGGGAGGCCACGGGTCCGGCAGTCCCTCGAGGCATGGGCACGAACGTGCCGCCAACGGACCCGCGCGCGTTCCTTGGCGAGATTGCACCCGCCATCTCGACCGGATCGTTTTCAGGAGAGGAAATGGGCTTCGAGTTCAGATCGAACCGGGGCGCGAGTACATCACCACGCGGGTGGGCGCAAATCGGAACTGAACGAAACGGGATGTTCCTGTGACACGGCGGGCCAACACGGCCCGCCCTCGCATCTACTCGGCTGGCGTACCAACGCGCCCCATCTGCGCCTCCACCGAGCTCAGGAGATCCATGAGCGCGCTGTAGTCGACCGGCTTCACCAGATGGCCATCGAAGCCCGCATCCTCTGACTTGCGGCGGTCAGAGTCCTGGCCCCAGCCGGTAAGCGCAATGATCACGACGTCCGCGCCACCCGGCCGCTCGCGGATGCGCCGGCACACCTCGTGACCGTTCAGTTTCGGCAAGCCGATGTCGAGCAGCATCACCTCGGGCCGGTGCCGTTCGAATGCGTCGAGCGCTTCCAGTCCGTCGTGTGCCGTGTAGGTATCGTTGCCGGAGATATTCAGGAGCAGAGCGAGCGAGACCGCGGCGTCGCTGTTGTCATCGACGATCAGGATGCGGCGGACGTGCGAGGGCAGCTGCTCGCCGGGCTCAGGTGGCTCCGGTTCCGTGACCCTCGAGAGCAGCGGTAATCGCACCACGAATTCGCTGCCCTGGCCGACACCCGCACTCTTCCCCTCGATCGATCCTCCGTGCATCGCGACCAGCTGCCTGACGAGCGTCAAGCCGATGCCGAGACCACCCTGTGATCGCTCCGGCGATCGATCGACCTGCGTGAACATCTCGAAGATCGTCTCGAGCTTGTCGGGCGGGATACCGCTGCCCGTGTCCCGGACGCTGACCACGACTTCCGCGCCCTGCTGCTCGGCAGTCACCCAGATCGTCCCGCCAGGGTCCGTGTACTTGCAGCTGTTGTTGAGCAGGTTGTCGAACACCTGGGTCAGCCGTGCCGTGTCGGCGTAGATGTAGAGCGGTTCCTCCGGCAGCGAGACGACGAGCTGATGCCCGGCAGCATCGGCGTGGGGCCGCGACGCCTCGACCGCCTGCTGGATGACCGACGACAGTGCGACCTGGCTCTGGCGAAGTTCCAACCGGTTGTGCGTGATCCGATTCAGGTCGAGCAGATCGTCGACGAGCCGGACCAGCTGCGCCAGCTGCCGATCCATCGTTTCGCGCGCGCGCTTCAGCGTCTCGCCATCGACATCCACCCGCTTCAGCACTTCCAGCATGTTGGACAGCGGCGCCAGCGGGTTGCGCAGCTCGTGCGCGAGAGTCGCGAGGAATTCGTCCTTACGCCTGTCAGCCTCAGACAAGTGCGCCGCCAGCTGTCGCAGGTCGTCTTCCAATCGCTTTCGCTCGGTGATGTCGCGCACGATCTTCGACGCACCAACGACGGTGCCGGCGTCGTCCTTGATCGGCGACACGGTCAGCGAGACCTGCCGCTGCTGCCCGTCTCGTCTCTGGCGAACCGTCTCGAAGTGATCAATGCGCTGCCCTGCCTTCAGGCTGGCGATGATTTGATCTTCCTCCGCGATTCTTTCCTGCGGAATGACGAGGGAGATGTGCCTGCCAATCGCCTCGTCGGCCGTGTAGCCGAACAGCCGCTGCGCTGCGGCGTTCCAACTCCTGATCACGCCGCCGAGTGATTTGCTGATGATGGCATCGTCAGAGGACTCGACGATCGCAGCGAGCAGGCGGGCGGTGTGCAGCTGCGCGGCCCTCTCCTGCTCGCTTCGCCGTTGCGCGGTGACGTCACGAAAGATCAGCACGCAGCCGGAGACCCTGCCGTGCGCATCCCGTATTGGGGCGGCACTGTCGTCGATGGGAGTCTCGGCGCCGTCCTTCCGAATGAGCATCGTATGGTTGGCCAGTCCGACGACGACCCCTTCGCGCAGCGCTCTGGTCGCCGGGTTTTCCACTGGCGCGCGTGTTTCCTCGTTGACGATCCGAAAGACCCGTGCGAGCGGCTGGCCCTGCGCTTCAGGCCACATCCACCCGGTCAACGACTCGGCGACGGCGTTCATATAGGTGACCCGACCGTCGACGTCGGTTGTGACGACAGCATCGCCGATGCTGCTCAACGTGACGCGGAGCAGTGCCCGCTGCTCTATGACGCGCGCCTGAGCGTAGCGAGCCGCGCGGCCGAACCAGATAATCAGTGAACAGGTGAACAGGTAAGCGACCAGGCCGACCAGGCTCCCGGTGTCCTGCAGCCCCAGCTGGCCGCGAGGCTCTATGAAGAAATACGCACAGGCGATGTAGCCTGCGATCGCGCTTAAGATGGCCGGCCCGACCCCACCAGCCCACACCGCGCCGGCTACGGCCCCGAACAATGTGACCAGCGGGAGGGCGTCCCCCATCCACCGGTCGAGCACCCATCGAAGGAGCACGGCGATGGCGACGGCGACGATCGCCACATCGTACGCGGCCATCGAGCTTCTGCCGAACCCGTTCCTCGCTGCGGAAGTGTCTCTCAACAGGCTTTCCCTTGTCGATCATACTGATCTGCTGCACCTTGGTGCAGGCCCGCCACGTCCTTGCCCTTCTCTCAATGCCTCCGAGCCGATCGGCGCGGGGGGCCGGGTTTCAGAAGGCCAGCTGGGCGCCGAGCTTGAAGAATCTGCTCTGCAGCACGTTCGTCGGACGCAGCCACGCGGTGTTCGCCGCCGTCGAGAACGTCGAGCTCACGGTATACGGCCAGCTGCTGTTGAACACGTTGTACACGTCGAAGTCCACGCGCAGGCGATAACGGCCAGCGGTGACGCGCTTGGACACTCGAAGATCGAGCTGGTTCAGGTCGTGGTCGCCGTACATCAGGCCCTCGCGAATCAACTGAATCGTCCGCGATGCGGTTCCGGTCCAATTCCGCCCGATGAACGGGTTCGCGACGGCGCTCGTGACCGGCCAGTTCGCCTGGATGCTCGGGCCCGCACCGCCGGTCTGCACGCCGCGAATGAACTGATACGTGCCGGAGACCTGGATGTCGAACGGCAACGAGTAGGAGCCGGACAGCTTCACGTCCGGACGGTAGGGATACTCGCGACGGCAGATTCGCGTACCGTCCGGGTACGTCTCGGTGCCCTGCGCCAACGGAATGCCACCGACCAACACCAGCACGGCGTCGAGACCTGCGGCGAGGAGGTTGCAATTGTCGAACGTCCGCGCCGTGGCGGCGATGCCTCCTCTGAGGAACGCGCCATTCCCGAATCTCGCTTCGAGGTTGAGGTCGTAGCCCTGATACAGGTTGGTCTCGCCGCCGAAGTCGTCGGAGAAGCGAATGAGCTGATTCTGCGGCAGGTTCTGCGCGAACACCGCCGGCTTCAGATCCTGCACGCCGCACACCTCGTAACCGCCACCGCCAGGAAGGCGCGAGTCGATCGGTGCGGTGATGCAGAACGAGTCGTAGCTGCTCGCGTCGTAGCGCAGATCGTCGGTGAACGTCTGGTTGCCGAAGGTGCGGCGATAGTAGCCGCCGTTGATCGAGATCCGATCGGCCAGCTGATGCTGTGCGGCAACGGTGTATTCCATGTTGTAGCCGCGCGCGTGCCAACCGTTCAGCACCGCGGGATCGGTCGTGGTCGTGGACACGTTTCGCCCGAAGGTCGGCGTCGACGTGGATGCTGCAAGCTCGTTGAACTGGATGTTGCCGTCCGCGTCGAGCGGCAGGCCGTTGAGGTCGCGATCCGTCCACGGTCGCGTGTCGGTCAGGCCGAGCACTGTCACCGGGTTGGCGGCATTGGCAGTGGCGATCTGCTGCCCTGCGACGTAGCGGGCGACGCTGGCCTTGAGGGCGGTGCGTCCGTCGCCGAAGAGGTCGATGGCCACGCCCACACGGGGAGAGATGTCCTTCCAGTTCTGGACCGTGCCTACGCAACCGGCGCGCGAGTCGTTCTTGCCATCGGGGCACTTCCGGAAGGTGAGACCGCTGTTGAAGCGGCTCGGCGATACCTCGCTCTCCTGCGTCTCACCGATGAACCAGTCATAGCGGAGACCCAGGTTCCAGGTCAGGCGCCTCATGGCCCAGCGGTCCTGGACGAAGAGACCGGTGTCGGCCTTGATGCCGTTGCGGCGATCGGTCGGCAGGCGAAGCGTGACCTGCACCGGACGACCCGCGTTGTAGGTGATCGGCTGCATGTCGCCGGTCCACTGTTCGAGGAGCCGCCAGTTCCCCTCGCTGACCGTCGCGCCGAAACGAAAGGCGTGCGCGCCGGTGACATACGAGGCGGCGCCGAGATACGTGCGCAGCACTGAGAAATGATCCGCCGGGTTGTTCCACGCGTTGGCGATCCGGTTGTTCGATTGATCGAGCACGGTGTACACCCGCGCAGTGCCAATCGCCTCGGCATCCCACACCTTCTCGTCGAGATTGGTGACACCCGGCTGATAGAGCTCGGTGTATTCCTGGTTGTAGATTCCAACTCCTGCCTCGAGCAGCAGCCGGTTGGTCTGTGTGCGCGTCCACTTGCTGACGTTGACGAAACTCGTGGGAGTCACCTGAACGCCTGCCGCCTCGGGCGGGACCGTCGCGCTGATGCCCCAGTGATTGCGGTATTTGCTCTGGTTGTCGTGATAGACGGAGATCTTGTCCGCGCCCGTCGCCTGCCATGACACGCGTACGGCATTGCTGACGATGTAGCCGTCGTCGACGCCGGGACGGTTCGTATCCGCCTCGTACACGAATTGAGACGGGTTGCTGTCGAAGTAGCTGTCGCCGACCGTCTTGTCGACGCCCCAGTGTCTGAAGGTGTAGTGGAACCAGACCTTGTCGCGGACGAGAGGCCCGCCCAGTGAGGGATTGACATCCCAGACCCGCTGAATCGCGGAGACGTTGGTGAGCACGTTGTTCGGGTTGTACGCCAAGCTCCCGGAGAGATTCGACCGCGTGCAGGGCTGACCGACGCCAGGCGAACCGCAGTTGTCCGCCGCCCATGCGCCATCGGCGAAGTTGGCAAAGACCTGGCCGTGGAAGACATTGCCACCGTCGCGCGGGACCATGTTGACGCGGATGCCGCCCTGTCCCATCTCGGCGGAGTCGGCGCCGGTGATGTAGCTCAACTCCTCGAAGCTCGCGTCGTTCCAGTAGACGCCGCTGTACTGCCCCTGCGCCTCCAGGTTGTTCAGCCGCAGACCTTCGATCGTCTGCACCGTGTCGCCCGAGCCGCGGTACTGCAGCGGCGACTGCTGCAGGGATCCCGAACCGCCGACGTCGCGCGACAACGCCCCTCCGCCACCGACGGCGAGATTCGTACCTGGAATCATGATGCCAACGGCCTGGATGTTGCGGCCGGTCGGAAGCACATCGAGGACCTCTCGCGTCATGACCGTACGCGACGTGATGCTCTGGGTGTCGACGATCGGCGACTCGCCGGTCACGGTGATGGTCTCCTCGAGCGATCCGAGCTTCATCTCGGCGTTCACGGTTGCCGTGAAGTTGGAGGTCAGCTCGATCCCCTCGCGGGACACCGTGGCAAACCCGGGCAACGTGAAGGTCACGGTGTAGAGGCCTGGCCGCAGGCTGACGATTCGGTAGTTGCCGCCTCCGTCAGTCACTCCGGCGCGCGTTTTCTCGATGAGCGCGGGGCTGGTGGCTTCGACCGTCACGCCTGGCAGCACACTGCCCGACGCGTCCCTGACGACACCGGCGATCTCGCTCTGGGCGGCGACCCCGGCCGGCCAGAGCACGACGATACACGCAAGTCCCACCACGAATCCGAAGGCAACCGTTGGCATCGATTCCTCCTTTTTCGAGCTATTGGTCGGAATTGATTCGATCCCGCGGCCGGACGGCTATTTCCTGGCGGCTTCGATCTTGATTTGTTTGAACACTCCCCCTTCCGCAGCGAGTTCCGTCGGACCGGACGGCCAGCCATTGCCCTTCAGGATGAAGGCAATCACATCGACGTTCTGTTGACGCGACAACCTGCCGGGATTGTCGAGCGGCATCGTGAGGCGGATGCGCTCGAACAGATCGCCCAACGTCAGATCGTTCCAGTTGGATGTGAATCCTCCGCCGACCAGCGGAGGGGTCATGTCTCCGCCTTCAAGGGCCGGCCCGTGACAGCTCGAACACTCCCTCTGGTACGCGGCAGCGCCGCGCGTGACCTGCTCCTCCGTGAAGACACCGTCCCACACCGAAGAAGCGCCTGATTGTGCGACAGCACTCGCGGCGAACATCACGCCCGCGATGACGACGGCAGCTAACCCCTGCCTCACTGCCGCGTTCCGCCGCCGGTGTCGCTGATGTCCGACGCCGGCAACGCAAACGCGATGTACTCACCGGAGTAGTTGCCGCCGCTCACGGCGATTACGATGTACTGGCGTCCACCGACTCGGTAGGTCATGGGCGAACCGCTCACTTGCGCCGGCATCCAGACTGCGCCGACTTCCGCGCCGGAGTCCTTGTCGTACGCGCGCATCATCGCACCGCGCGGATGATCGGGTGTCGTGGTGACCTGCGGATCGGCGGCAATGACCAGCGTCCTGGTGACGAGCACACCAACGCTCCCAGCTTGTCCGGTCTTCGGGATGGTCATTCCCTTCAGCTTTGGATGATTGCGGACGACATCCGGCGTATCACCGTGGGGCACTTGCCACTTCAAGTCGCCGGTCCTGAGATCGATCGCCGAAAGCACCCCATACGGAGGCTTGACCATCGACAATCCTTCGACCGCATTGAAGGCGCGCGCAGGCGCTGCGCCGGCTGGGGCGGCGGGCGAGGTGGCGGCCTCGACGGCCGCGCGCTGCGCCTGTTGCACGTCGGCGTACGTGCCGGTCCCCGCGGCGACACGCAAACGAAACGGCTGTCCGACGACACCGGCCTGGTACGGGAGATCGGAGAATCCAGGTGGCGGTGGCGCCACCGACTCGGGCGTGAACGCCGACATGTTGGCCTGCGCGTACACGATGCCGGTCTCCGGATCCGCTCCCGCTCCCGGCCAGTTGGTTCCGCCGGCGGCGTTGCCAAGGTTGAGAGCACCGAGCAGCCCGTTGACGTTGCCGACGATCGGGGGGTTGTAGAGCGTCCCGTTGTACGGATAGTCGCCACCCCACTTGTAGCGCTTCATGTTGTCGATCGCCTGGGCGCGCATTTCTGGTGTGAAGTCGATCAGCTCGTCGGGAATCCTGAGCCCGGGCCGCCCGTAAGCCTGCGGCTTGCTCGGGATCGGCTGCGTGGGCGAGTACCACTCACCTGGAACGTCTCCCTGCGGTACCGGCGTCTCGACAATCGGCCAGATCGGTTCGCCCGTGACGCGGTCGAATACGTACAGGAACGTCTGCTTGCTCGGCTGCGCCACCAGCTTGCGCAGCTTCCCATCGATCGTCACGTCCAGGAGGATCGGGGCGGAGGAGATATCGTGGTCCCAGATCGGGTGATGCACGAGTTGGAAGTGCCACTTCCTCTGGCCGGTCTTGAGATCGACACAGACCAGGCTCTCGCCAAACAGATTGTTTCCAGGACGCTTTCCGCCGTAGTAGTCGGATGACGGCGACTCGACCGGCAGATAGACGAGACCCAGTTCCTCGTCCACTGTGATCTGCGTCCACACGCCGGTGTTGCCATTGACCGCCCACGAGCCATTCAGCCACGTGTCGTTGCCAAATTCATCGGGACGGGGAATCGTATTGAACGTCCACTGCAGCTTTCCGGTGCGCGCATCGAACGCGCGCACGAGTCCCTTGGTGTTGTTGTGCGTCGTGATCGTCATCCCTTCCTTCATCGACGACCCGACGATGATGGTGTCCCTGACGACGGTCGGCGTGGAGTGCAGGCCGATCTCGCCAGTTTCGAGATCGATTTGTTGACCGGTACCCGCCACCGCGCCGACCTTCAAGTCGACGATGCCGTCCTTGCCGAATGACCTGATGGGCAGACCGGTTTTTGCGTTCAGCGCGATGAGGCGATAGCCCGGCGTCACGTACAACACGCGGTTGTCACCCCGGCCATCGCTCCAGTACGCAAGACCGCGTCCGGAGAGTTGGCGCGGGGGGGGG
>JALDXQ010000178.1:0-15198 GCA_032156805.1 Acidobacteriota bacterium | reverse complement strand
GTGTCGCGCCCAGGAAGTTGATCACCGACTCGTAGATCGGGAACCCGGGGTTCGGGTAAATCACTTCATCGCCCGGTTCCACGACGGCCAGCATCGAGAAAAACATGATCGGCTTCCCGCCGGGGACGACGATGACGTTCTGCCCCGTGACGGAGATGCCGCGCGACGTGGAGATGTAGTCGGCGATTGCCTGACGGAAGTCAGGATATCCAGGTGTCGGCCCGTACCCGGTCCACCCTTCGTCAAGCGCTCGCTTGGCAGCTTCCTTGACGTGGGCTGGTGTCGGGAAATCGGGCTGCCCGATCTCCAGATGGACGATGTTCTTTCCCTGGGCCTCGAGTGCCCGCGCCCTCTGCAGTACTTCGAAGGCGGACTCGATCCCGATGCGCGTCATTCGATCAGCTAGTTGCATGGTTCCTCGACTCGATCAGTATATTTCCGTCTCGGTCCCCTCTCCAGTCCCGCGCGTCGCGGATCACACCACCTCAAGGTTTCGGCTAAGGTATGACGAATGCCTGCTACGACGACTCGCGTCCTCCGACGCCCCGCCACGTCCGTGCCCACGGTCATCCTTGCCGACGTTTGTGTACTGGGATCGGGGATCGCCGGCGTCTCCGCCGCGCTCGAAGCCGCCCGATTGGGCCGGAGCGTCGTGATTGTGGATGCGGCGCCCTCGCTCGGCGGTCAGGCGGTGGGCTCGATCATCGGGACGATTATTGGTCTCTATACCCACGGTCCGGAGCCGTACCAGATCACGCATGGCATCGCCGACGACCTGATCGCCGACATGACCGCCGAGGGCTCGCTCAGTCGACGAGTCTCGATGACCGGCACGATCACGTTCCAGTATGACGAGGTCAGGCTGGCCAGATGGATCGAGCGGAAGGTCGAAGAGGCGGGCGTTCGCGCGCTCGTGGGAGCGGTGCTGACCAATGTGGTGTTCGAGCAGCGGCGTGTGCGACATCTCGAGCTCGCGACCCGGTTCGGCGATGTCCGCGTTGAAGCCGCGGCCTATGTCGATGCATCCGGCGATGCCACGCTGTGCTACTTGAGCGGGCTCGAGGTTCGCGAGCCCGACGCTCCAGTCTACGGATCGTTGAACTTCATCATCGAGGGGTACGACACGGACGCGGTCAAGGACCTTGTGATCAAGGACGTCCATGACCGCCTGGCCGAGTGTGGCAGTCAGTACGGACTGGTGCGGCACGACGGCTTCCTGATGCACTTTCCCGGCAAGACCGTGATGCTCGCCAACGTCACGCATTTCGAGACGCCTCTCGACCCGACGGCGGGCGCCCAGATGGTATTCGAGGGACGACGGCAGGCGGACAACATCATCCGGTTCCTGCGCGCCGAGTTTCCACGGATCTTCGCCAACGCGAAGGTTCGAACCTACGGCAACCCTGGACTGCGGCAGACGCGCTGGATCGTCGGTGCACGTCAGCTCACGCTCGACCAGATCCGATCGGGGGATCGACCAGCCGACGCTGCCGCCCGCTGCGCCTGGTGGGTGGAACTGCACAACGCGCGTGAACTCGTGCACTGGGAGAAATTCGAGCCCGGCCACGTCTACTACATCCCGCTGGCCTGCATGACCCCGCGTGACGCCGACAACATCGTCGCGGCCGGACGATGCGTTGACGCGGACCTGAGCGCGTTGTCGGCGATCAGGGTGATGGGGCCGTGTATTGCAATGGGCACGGCAGCGGCGCATGCACTCGATCTGGCAGGGTCGGGGTCGGTGCATCAGATCGATCTCGCCGCGCTGCAGCAGCGATTGACGGACAATCTCGATCGGAGATAGTCCGGCTGAAGCCGGACACCACGAAGTCTTACCGTTTAGCGCAGCTGCCGATCGACGGTGATCGACGTCTTCACCGAATTGGCGATGTAACAGGCCTCGTGCGCCTTGTGGTGAAGCTCCTCCTCGGCCTCCTGCGTCGGATGCGCCCCGGCATACGCCACACGCGGATGCAGCACGACTGAGCTGACCCAGGGAATGCCGCGCTCGTTCTTCGTCATCACGCCGACGGCCTCGTCCACGTAGCTCGTCACATCGAGTCCCTGCCGCGAGGCCACCCAGAGAAACGTGAGCATGTGGCAACTCGAGATCGCCGCCACGTAAGCCTCCTCGGGATCGACGTTGGCCGCGTTGGAGTACGGAGGCTTGACCGACGTGGGCGCCGGCGACGCAGGCACGGTGACACCACCGTCGAAGGTCCATGTGTGCTCGCGCGAGTAGCTGCCCTTGGTGAATTCACCCTGCGACATGGTCCACTTGATGACTGCTCTGTGTTCAGACATGGCGTCAGTTCGTCGCTTTCGTTCCCGTGAGCGCGGGAATCAGGTTCGCGTGCCCCCACTTGCGCGCGAGTTCGAGCGGCGTCAAGCCGTCCTTGGTGCGCACGTCGGCCTTCGCGCCTGATTGCAGCAGCAACTCGATCATCTGGGTGTCGCCGAAGTCGATGTTCGCCGCCCACAGCAGCGGCGTCATGCCCATCTTGTCGACGACGTTCACCGTGGCGCCGCGCGCGATGAGCAGGCGCGCCATCTCGATGTCGTTGTTGAGAGCGGCGCGGCCGAGCATCGTGATGCCGTTGCCATCGGCGAAGTCAACCGGTGCACCGAGATCGAGCAGCGTGCGCGCCACCTCGATGTCGCCAAACTTGAACGCACCGAGCATGGGTGTGGTGCGTGACGTACCGATGGCAATCATTGCTTCGTCGAGCTTGCCTCCGGCCGAGAGCAGACGCTTCAGGCTCTTCGCATTGCCGGCATAGGACGCCAGGAAGAATGGATTCGCATTGAACACCGGCGCACCTGCAGCCGGCGCAGCGGCCAGCGCGCCACGGTCGAGCAGCAAATTGATAGCCGGATCTGCTTCCTGGTACTGGGCTGCCACCATCAACGCCGAATACCGGCTGTTCGCGCGTGCATTCACGTTCGCGCCGCGATCGAGCAGCAGCGTCATCTTGTCGACGTCAGGCGCCGCCATCATCAACGCCGTCGTCCCTCCAGGCTTGGTTGCCGCATTCGGGCTCAGCCCCCCATCGAGCAGTTTCTGGATCTCACTGCGGGTGCCGAAGATGACCGATTCAACCCACGGCTCGACACCCGCCGGCTCGGTCCCTGGCAAGGCTGGCGGCACAATCGGCCTGGCTGGTTCGAGCGCATACGACAGCGCCATCACTGCCCAGCTCGCGCCCTGCATGGAGAGGAACTGGTCGTGACCATTCGGATACCCGGCATCGAAGTATGGCGGGCTGAGCGGTGCCGGCGGGTGCAACCGCGACATGACGTGCCACGTGCCATCGGCGGCCTGCGTCTTCATGAGGAATTCGATGCCGCGCTGGTACGAGGTATCGATGATCGCGACGCCGCCACCATCGCGCAGCGCCACCAGCGCCTGCGCGGTGGAGTACGCGTCACCGTCGCGTCCGGCGACCGAGTTCCAGCCTCCATCGGCGCGCTGCGTGCCCTTGAGATCGCGCGCGAGCTTCTGCAGCATCGCCCGAGGCGCCCCTGCCCATTGCAACCCGAGCAACTGATAGCTGCGTTCTTCCGTGTCGCGCGGTGTCCGCCCTTCGAGGAACGCGCGAGCGCGTGCGATGGCGGCATCCGCCTGAGCTTTCTGCGACGCGTGGTGATACACCTGCACGGCTCGAAGCCCGAGAGCGGCCATGGTCACCGGGCTGTATGAAGAAGGCGGGCGCTGGTGAAAGCCGTCCCAGTCACCGCGCGCGTTCTGCCTGGAGATCAGCAGGCGTGCATAGATAGCGGTCGCCAGATTCGGCTTCACGCCGGCTGCATTCGCCGCCACCATCCGATAGGCATCGTCAACCGCTGGTTCGATGACGTAGCTGTACTGAATTGCCCGATCGACGTCGGAGAAGTTGAACGCTTTCGTGGCATCCGCGCGGGCGACGGACTCGTCGAACGGGACGCCATGGTCGCGCGCGACGCGATATGCAAGTGCCGGCTGGTACTGGTGATGACAGGAGGCGCAGACCTGCTTGTTCGTTGTGTACCACGGCTCTTGCGCCTTCTGAATCGCGGCGAGTGCACGCGCCGCAGCGTCGCGGACGCGAGCCGGATCGGCCTCCTGCGCGGACGCTGACTGGGCAAAGATGAGAGTGCCCAGACCCAAGAGAAGAATTCCGAAACGTTTCACGGTGTACTCCCGCCCTTACGGGCGCTTTTGGATCTCCACGATGCCGAGGTCGCCATCCACCGTGACCCAATCGCCGGTCTCAATCAAGTCGAGAGGGTCACGATCCAGATCGGTCACGCTCGGCACACGCATGACAACCGCGCCGAGCGCGACTTTCGTGGTCATCTCGTTGAAGACCAGCGCCTTCGGTGCCGCACCAGCAAGGCGTGCCGTGTGATACATGGCCGACCAGCCCGACGATCCTTTGGCACCGCGAAAGACGAGCACCTTGTCCTTGAAGCTCTTGCCGCGAAGCTCGTGGTGAGTCTCGGTGATCACGCCCTGCTGAGGGTTCACGCCGCCCCACCCCGGGATCGCCTCGCGCGTCACCAGCGCCTCACCTTCGGCGCGACCGCCGACGACTCCCCGCCCCCGCAGCACGATCGTCGCGGATACCGTCATGGTCGCTCTCCGCTCCAGCGGCCGGTGGTGGCCGCCTGAATACAGTCGCGCGTCGATCCGAACCATGCCTGCACGCCAAGGATGGCAGGCAGATAGTGCGCTTGCTTTGCCGAGTCGAGCGCGGCCACTTTCGTCCCCGGTGGAATCGCCTGCGCAAAGGCCGAGCAGGTGTCAGTCAGCACGACACCGCCGGCATCGTTGATCGCCTTCACGTATCCAAGCTGACGCGCCTCGCTGTCGACGGCCCGTGACGTGAAAATCCATAAGTGACAGTTGGCGCTCACGCGTTTCCCCTCGAGCAGCGTGGCTGCTTCCCGGAGTTGATCGAGCGCGGCGTGCGGACATCCCAGCATGACGAAGTCGACGTCCGGATCGCTCGCATTCGCGTTGAGGCGATCGTATATCCGGCGCTGTTCGTCTTTGTCATACGTAAAATCCTCGATTGGCCTGTTCGAACCAAAGGCCATCTCGGTCGATTCGGCTTCAGGTGTCGTCCCGACGATGTGATACATCTCGACACCGCCGGAGGAGGACGCCGACGCACCGAAGTGTTTGAGGCGCACGATCTCCGGCGCCTTGAAGCCTCCAACGACGACCGGGATGTGTTCCTGGACGACGTCGCCGACGAAGTAGCCGAGCATCCCCCAGTCCATTACCGACTCGACGGGCACCTGCACATCGACTCGATGAGTACCGAGGCGGCACTCCGTGCGATGCAGTCCCCAGTCGGGGATCTTGCCCGTCAGCATGGCCGCACTGGTGCTCTCGCGACCTTCGGTGTTGGTGCGCGCGCCGAGGACCGAGTTCGCGAAGATGACGGCCGACGATTCCATCCAGGCGCAGTGCTCCCCCCTGGCCGGCACGTTGCCCGCGAGGTACGGCGTGCAGGTCTTCAGGATGGTGACGTCGTGGCGAGCGGCAAACGCTTCGCGTTCCTGGTAGTTCCTGAAGACTTCGACCTTCACACCGAGCGTCTGCCACTCGCGCGGGTCTGCCCCGCCTTGCAGGTGATAGGTTGGAACCACGGCGTCGGGTACTTCGACGAGCTCGTCAGAGTCGAGGTCGAAGAACGAGAAGATCGCATCACGGCCATCAACGTCCTTGCCGGCGTAGTAGCGCTGAAGGAACGGGTTCGCCGAGCCCGGGACACCCGCGACGTTCCGTGTGTCGACGAACCGTTCGGCGCCAAGTGCCTCGGCGTAACGAACGAGGAGGTCCATCGCCTTCTGCCGCGCCTTGCCATTGCGGCCGTCGAGCATGGCCTTCTCGCTGTCGGTGAGCTTCAACATTTTCTGAACGCTACTGCGCGCTTGCGAGCTTCTCCGTCAGTTCCAGGTCGCTCTTCAAGCTCCGCGCTCCCACCATGTAATGTATCGCGGCCCAGAAATTGACGACGCCGATGATGACCAGGGCATAGCGCAACGAATCGACTTGAAACGAAGGCGTCAGCCAGTCACTGATGAGACCGGTCATGGAAGGTCCCAGCCCGTTGCCAATGAGCGTCTGAATGAACAACAGCACCGATGTGGCCACCGAGCGCATCCGTAGCGTTGCCAGCGCCTGCGTCATCGCGAATGAGGGCCCGAAGAAGACCGCCGCCATCAGCATGAGGCCCACGAACGAAGGCAGCGCGACAGCGAGGTTCGGGGATAGATACGCGAGGAACTGGAAAGGAACGCAGATGAGCGTGGCCAGACCAGGCACCCACATGTACCAGCGGCGATCGTTCGTGCGGGCGCTGAGACGATCGGAGAGATAGCCACCGAGAAAGGTGCCAAGCCCCGCAATCGCCGCAAGGATCGAGATCCAGTAGCCCGCCTCCGCGACGTTCATTCCGTGCGACCGTTGGAGAAACGCGTTGTTGAAGGCGCCGCTTGCGTACCACACCACCGAGTGGAGCGCGCATGCGAGGCTCAGATGACGGAAGGAGGGGCGCAACCACAGGAACTTCAGGACCTCCATCATCCCCGGCGCCTTCTGGGCGCTGCTTCTGCCAACCGTCCCGTCTGACATGCCGCGCGGCGGTTCCTTCACGGTGAGAAAGACGATGAGGGCCAGAACGATGCCCGGCAGACCGATCGCAATGAACGTGTTCCGCCATCCCAGGTTCTGATTTCCCCATCCACCAATCGCGGCACCGATCGATGTACCAACCGGCACCGCCAGGGCGTAGATGGCGAACGCCGTCCCACGCCGTGCCTTTGGAAAATAGTCGGAGATGAGCGAGTGCGATGGTGGACTGCCGCCGGCCTCACCGATGGCGGTTCCGATGCGGGTCAGGAAGAGCATCGTGAAGTTGACCGCGGTCCCGAACAGTGCCGTCATTCCACTCCAGGTGGCAACCGCAAGCACCAGGACGTTGCGACGGCTGGAGCGATCGGCCCATGCCGCGATCGGAATGCCCATCAGTGAGTAGAAAAGCGCGAACGGCAGCCCGCTGAGCATCCCCATCTGGAAATCAGAGGCGCCGAACTCCGCCTTGATGGCCTGCACCGACGCTGCGAGCACCTGCGAACGATCGACGACGTTCACGACATAACAAAGCGTGAGCATCAGCAGCACGTAGTTCGCGTACCTCGGCATCGTCAGGATCTGCCGGTTCCGCTCATCGACTGTGTGAGAGTGCGTGTGGGTCGCGGGCAACGGACCTCCTTGGCTCTGGGCTGTGCTCGACTCTCTGATCTCGGGCTGCGGCCTGATAGATTACGTCGGATTGGAACTTGAGATGCCAAGAGCGCTTCGCAGCAATTTCGAGCCGGGATCCCCGCGTGAAGCCGTCCGTCGTGCCCAGTGGAAGGCGCTTGGACTGAGCGACGCGGACATGCTGAAACCGAAGATCGCCGTCGTGAACAGCTCGTCCGAGCTGGCCATCTGTTTCAGCCACCTGGACGGCATTGCAAAGGTCGTGAAAGAAGCAGTTCGAGAAGCCGGCGGTCTGCCCTTCGAGATCCGAACTGCCGCTCCGAGTGACTTCATCATCAGCGCAGCCAGGGGCGGCGGCTACATGCTGGCGAGCCGCGACCTCATCGTGAATGACATGGAGATTGCCGTCGAGGGCGCTCAACTCGACGGCATGATCTGCCTGTCCTCCTGCGATAAGACGCCGCCCGCCCACTTGATGGCGGCAGGCCGCTTCAATGTCCCGACGATCCTCGTCATCTGTGGCTACCAGCCCACCGGTCACTTCGAAGGCAAGCACGTCGACATCGAAGAGGTCTTCATCGGCTCGGTGCGGGCGATGTTTGGAAAGCTGTCAAAGGAAACACTCGCCGGCATGTGCGACCACGCCATCACGGGCCCTGGCGTCTGCGCTGGCATGGGTACCGCCAACTCGATGCACATCGTGTGCGAGGCGCTCGGGATGACGATGCCCGGCGCGGCGCCCGTACTCGCCAACAGCCCCCGGATGTTCGATCTCGCTCGTCAATCCGGCCGGCGCATCGTGGAAATGGTCTGGGAAGACCTGACGCCACGGCAGATCCTGACGCCGGGTGCATTTCGCAACGCCGCGGCTTCGGTCCTCGCCGTCAGCGGGTCGATCAACTGCGTGAAGCACCTGCAGGCAACCGCCGTCGAGTCCGGGGTTGATGTCGATCTGTTCTCGATGTTCAACGAGCTCGGTGAGAGGGTCCCGGTACTGAGTGCGGTCGCACCCAACGGGCCCGACACGATCGATGCATTCGAGGCCGCAGGCGGAGCCCGGGGCTTGCTCGCGCAGCTTCGAACGTTGCTCGATCTCGACGCGCTTACCGTCACCGGGCGCACGCTTCGCGACAACCTCACCGGCATCTCCGTGAGCAATCCGACGGTCATTCGCCCGCTCGACAACCCGTTCGCGTCACATGCGTCGATCGTCGTGCTTCGCGGCTCGCTGGCCCCGGAGAGTGCGATCGTGAGACCGGGCCTGCAGCGCCCGGGAGACAACGGACGCTTCGCAGGATCGGCATTGGTCTTCGACGATGTGCAGGAAGCGATCGGCGGGGTGCAGCGAGGTGAACTGACACCGGGGCATGTGCTCGTCCTGCGCGGATGCGGGCCTAAAGGTGGCCCTGCCATGGCGGGCTCGGCCTCGCGCGTCGTGTTTGCGATCTACGCGGCCGGCCTCGAGGACCAGGTTGCGTTCGTTTCGGACGGTCAGTTGTCCGGTCTCTGCAACAAGGGCATGACGATCGCAGAAGTCTCACCCGAGTCGGCAGTGGGCGGGCCGCTCGCGCTCGTCGAGAACGGTGACCGCATTCGCATCGACATCGACGCTCGAACGCTCGACCTCGATGTCACGGCTGAAGAGATAGCGGCAAGACGGACTCGCCGCGGCGATGTGCCGCTGCCAGCCGCGACCGGATACCTGTCGATCTATCAACGGAGCGTGCAGCCGATGTCGACGGGCGCTGTGCTGGTCAAGCCGGAGCGGCGATAGCAGTCGAACCCACCCGGATGGCAATGGGACGGCGGAGCTGTAGACCCGCCTCGACCTGTAATGCGTTACACTTACGGTCGCTGTGAGGCCGTAATGAGATCAACCAGACGACTCGCTCTCCTGACGATAGTCACCGTGGCTCTCGTCGCGGCCGTTTCTGATTCACGTGCGACCGCGCAGTCGGCTCCAGCCCCGCCACCCGCCGGACAAGGGCGACTGATCGTCTACGGAGACATCGCGCTCTTCCAGCCACCGGGTCACCCGGAGAACTGCATCCTGCGGAATCGATTCAAACGGGGCGAGCCAGTCGGGTTCCGAATGTTCGTCGCGGATCCTTCAACCGGCCAGCGCGAGGAGTCGGCTCAGTTAGTGGTGCACCTCAACGTGGCTGGAAAGACCCTGGACATCCCGATGCGCTACCGCGCGACGGTGAAGCAGCCCGAGCGCGAGTTCTGGGTCGCCAAGTGGGTCGTCCCGCAGGACACACCTGTCGGGATTGTTCGGTTCACGGTCACCGCAACCGACAAGCATGGCCGCAGCGGTGAGTTCAAGCCGTTCGAAGTGCAGGCCTCTCAGCTGACGATCGTCGAATAGCCACGTCGACGGCCAATCGTCGTGGTCCGATCGTCGTGGTGTCCGGCTTTAGCCGGACCGTATCGATGCGAATCTGGGATCTGGCCGCAGGCTATCTGAATCGCGGAAGCCTGCTTGGCGAGCATCGCGAGCTGCACGGCATTCACTCGATCCTGATGAATGGGAAGTCGGGCTACGCCCGGCACCCCGAGACACTGCGCTGGGCAACGGCGGTGAGCGGCCTGGCCGTTCGTCATCGACAACTCGTCGTCGAGATGCGCCTGCGCGGGTACACCGATCGAACCCCACTCACCTGCGACACTTCGCGCGCACGATGGCCGAGCGCGTTTGTCACCTCTCCCGACGATCAGGTGACGCTGCTGCGAAAGAAGTACGCCGGGAAGGAGAAGGGGCGCGTTCCCCTGCCTCGCAACGCACAGGAACTGTGGGCACAGCACAAGTACTCCGTCATGGCTCGCAGCCCACGGACGTACCAGGCGATCGGCCGAGCAGTTGCGCGCATGCGCGCCAATACCTCGTACGCGACACTGCTCGAAGAACTGACGTCGATCCTCCGGGAGACCCCGAGCCAGCGTTCCCTGCTGAACGCGGTCGAACACATGTGGGGATACGTCCGAGAGTATGCGACCAGCGAAGAAAGCCAGGCGGCGCGAATCAGCACCGGGGATCTCCTCGCTCGTACCCAGCGGCTGGCACTGCGACATCGCCAGCGGTTTCTGCTGTCTTCGACTGCGTTGTCCGAGCTCGCCGTGTTCATCGAAAGCGACGAGGAGTATCCAGACGCCGGCGAATTGCGTTAGCCTTTTGCTCGAAAGGAAGCGCCATGACACTTGCGCCAGGAGGCAGGCCGTTTCGTCAGGCATCAGCCGCCGTCATCGCCCTGCTCGGAGTGCTTCAGTTCTCCCTTCCCGCGACAGGACAGCAATCCAACGCTCGCTGGGTTACCGCCTGGAGCACGTCACAGCAGGTACTGGGTGACGAACGCATGTCGAACGCCACGGTTCGGATGCTGGCGAGAGTAACCGTACCAGGCGAGGCCATCCGGATCCGGCTGGACAACGCGTTCGGGAGCGAGCCTGTCACGATCGGGCGCGCGTTCGTCGGCCACAGGGTTCGAGGAGCGCTGCTGGCCGCAGGATCCAATCGACCGCTTACCTTCGGCGGTGCTATGGACGTGACCATCCCCGCGGGTGGCACCGTCTCGAGCGATCCTTTGTCGCTCGCTGTTCGCGCGCAGCAGGATCTCGCAGTCAGCCTGCACGTTCGAGGCGGCGCCATCCGGCCCAGCCAGCACACGAATGCGGCAGTGACTTCATACCGGAGTGCAGACGGTAGCGGCGACGTCGCTGCGAGTGAAAGTGCGGAGCCCTTTGGGACAACGACGACCGCCACCTGGTGGCTCAAGGCCATCGACGTGCTCTCCCCATCGTCACCCGGCACGATCGTGGCCTTTGGCGACTCGATCACCGACGGCACCTGCAGCACTCTCGACGCACACGACCGATGGGAAAACGTGCTCTCCGTCCGGCTTGGGATCGAACACGAACGTCAGGGACGCAGCACACGCGACGGCCTCAAGGCCGTGATCAACGAAGGCATCGGCGGAAACACGGTGACACGTGAAGGGCTCTCGCCACCACCCGACAGCACGCCAGGTCTCGAGCGGCTGGACCGAGATGTCCTCTCCCATCACGGTGTCAGCGACGTGGTGCTCTTCATGGGCACCAACGACATCCGTCGTGGGGCGACTGCGGCGAGCGTGATCGAGGGTACTGCTGCGATCGTCAAGCGGGTCAAGGCGAAGGGCATCAGAATCGTTGGCGCGACGATCATTCCCCGCCACAACGTGGCGCCGACCGCGACCAACAGCGGATGGAATCCGGACAAGACGCGGATTCGGAACGAGGTCAATCAATGGATTCGTACGCAGGCGCCCTTCGATGACGTGATCGACTTCGACAAGGTCGTGCGGGACCAGTCGAATCCGGATCTCCTCATCCCCGAGTTCAACTGCGGGGATGGCATTCATCCAAGCCCGCTCGGATACTACGAGATGGGTCGATCAATCGATCTGAGCTTGTTCCGGCGCCGGTAACGGTTCTCACGTTCACGCGATGTTCACACTCGATCAGGTCGTGCCATGGGGGCGTTCCTTCGACGAGTACCGGCGGATGTTCGCCCTGAGTGACACCGATCTCGATCGACGGATCGTCGACTGTGGCGGAGGCCCTGCCAGTTTCGCGAGCGAGGCTGCCAAACGCGGCACACACGTCGTGGCCAGCGATCCGCTCTATCAGTGGGAAGCGGGTCAGATCAGAGACCGAATCGCGGCAACCTCGGCCAGCATCCTCGAGCAGGCCAGGCAGAATCGTGATGAGTTCGTGTGGGATTCGATCCGATCGGTCGAAGAGCTCGGCGAGATTCGAATGGCCGCAATGAATGCCTTCCTCGACGACTACGAGGCGGGCCGTGCTCTCGGACGTTACGTCGACGCGGAACTCCCGAGGCTACCCTTCGCCGACCATTCATTCGATCTCGCCCTCAGCTCACACTTCCTGTTTCTCTACACGACACAGCTGGGCGATGCCTTCCATCGGCAGGCGATTGCCGAGATGTGTCGGGTCGCGACCGAGGCTCGCATCTTTCCGCTGCTGGCGTTAGGTGGACAACCATCACGACTGGTCGATGTGATTGCTGAGGAATGGACCCGCCGCGCGTTCGATGTTTCCATCGAGGCGGTGCCCTATGAGTTTCAACGCGGCGGGAACACGATGATGCGGATTCGTCCGCGCGCGTGAGAGCGACTAGGCGGACGCCAAGCGCCTGAGCAGCTCGCGCACGCGACTGGCATTCGTCCCGAGGTCCCCGACGCCCACGCGTGACTTCGATCGCACATCGACGCGCGTCCCTCCACTCGAGGGCGTCTCTGCGATACGAATCACCACATCGTCTTTGAAGCCGAACCAGAACGTGGTATCGACGGCTTCGATACGTCCTGCCGAACGATCGCTCGCCACCACATCCCAGCCAAGATCCTGGACGGCACCAAGCGCTCGATCGAATGTCTCCCCCGCGGTCGCGCGAACCATTAGCGGCTGAATGTCGGGATATGCGCGGCGCTGCTGCGCCGCGGCCTCGGCACCTGCATACTCAGGCGGGTTCGCAGCGCCGGCCCGGAGCGGAAGAACCGCGGCGAATGGGGGCGGATTATCCATATCGGTCGTGATGTCGTGAATCGCTGGCTTCCCGCGTGCCGACATCATGAAGGCGCTCGGAACGGCCACCACTGCCAGGCCGACAACGATCGCGGTGCCCGCGAGCATCCACTGCCCGGTCTTGATTCCGCCAACCAGCGCCAGCGACGCCCCGACGAGCGAGAGCAGCACGCTGAGCGCCAGCATCAGGAAGCCGATGATGAAGGACCAGATGCCGACACGCGTTCCGAGCGGGCCCACCAGCAGCAGGGCCGCTCCGATCAGCGACAGCACGAGACCTGTTCGGATCAACTACTCTTTCGCCTGCGACGGTGGGGGTGCGTCGCCCCCCGAAGACCCGGCAAAGACGCGCCGTCCGTCGGCAAGTTTGACGACGCGCGCGTTGGCCATTTTGGTGCCGTTCTTTGCGAGTGAGCCTTCGACCGCGACTTCGTCACCAACGTTGAGCGAGGTGCGCGCCCAGCCGTTGCGGCGGAGCACATTCGGGCTGGCCAACTCGAGATTCCAGTTCGTCACCACTCCTTTATCGTCCTTGACGTCGACGTAGAACCGCGCGTGAGGGTTGGTCCACTCGATCTTGGTCACCGTGCCAACGAGGGTGACTGGTTTGTCCGCGTCATACTGTGCGGCAAAGGAGTGATGCGCGTGGACGCTCATCGACGCAAGGAAGAGAACGATTGCCGACAGAGCGCTGACTCCAGCCTTCATGGCTCCTCCTCGCAGACGTAGTGTCCGGCTTCAGCCGGACCTCGGGCGATGGTACGTGCCACATGGCGTTCTGTAAAGACCTGATAGAGTAGCGCCCTTCGAGGAGGAGACTGATGCGAACGCGTCGATGGGTTGTCGCAGGGCTGGCACTTCTTGCCTCTGCATGCTCGAGCGCGCCAACGGCACGCTCGCTCGCGCAGGATGCCGTCGCCGCCATGGGCGGCAGCGAGCAACTGCAAGGTATTCAGACGCTCGTCATGAGCGGCGGGAGCGGAACGCGCAACCGCCTGGGCCAGAGCGTGCGAGTGACCGATCCGGACGGCACTGCCCAACTGAGCAACGTCATCGAGACCATCGACCTCGCCGGTGGCCGCGCCGCGCTCGACTATCAGATCGACAACGCCGGGTTCATGCAGCACCGCCAGGAGGTGCTGACCAAGAAAGACGACAAGCTGGTCGGCCTCGAGAACGTGGCCGGACGACCGCTGGCCGTGATGTCACCATCCGGCCTCTTCAGCTGGGGATCGCAGAACTCGCCGGAGTTTCTGCTGCGTCGCAACGTGGTCACCATCGCACTGGCTGCGGCAAGCTCGGCGCCCGAGGAACCGCCGCAGGACAAAGCATTCAACGGGCGCACGCTGAAGTCTGCGGGCATTGCACTTCCCTCTGGCGAAAAGGCCACCGTCTTCTTCGAGCCAGAGTCGAAGCTGCTGGCTGGGTACGAGGTACTCGACACTGAGTCGATGCTCGGCGACCTCACTGCCCAGTACATCCTGGCCGACTACAAGCCGGTCGGCGGAGTCACGCTGCCGCACAAGATCACCATCCGCAAAGGCGAGCGCCCTTACTCAGAGGTGCAGTTCAAGTCCGTGGCGGTCAACGATGCGGCAGCGCAGGAGGTCTTCGCGATTCCGGCATCAGCCAATGCCGATGTCGACCGGGCGATTGCCGAGGGTGATTACTCACCCGTGACGCTCACGAAGGTCGCTGACGGTGTCTACTTCGCACGGGCGTACTCGCACAACAGCATGGTCGTCGAGTTCCCGACATTCCTCGCCGTCGTGGAAGCGGCCTACACCGACGCACAGAGCCACACCCTGGCGCGTATGCTTGGACAGCAGTTCCCCGGTAAGCCGATTCGCTACGCCGCGGTGACGCATCATCACTACGATCACACTGGCGGCGTTCGCACGCTCGCGTCCTATGGGGCCACGGTCCTCGTCGAGAAGGGGCACGAACCCGAGATGCGCATGGTGCTCGAGACGCCGCACACCAACCCACCGGACGCACTGGAGACAAAACGGAAAGCCGGTGAGACAGTCGGCGCGATCGAGGTGTTCGAGGGAAAGAAGGTCATCACCGACGGCGGGCAGAGCCTCGAGCTCTACGCCATCACCGGCAACCCGCACGTCGACCCGAAAGTGATCGCCTACGTCCCAAGCAGCCGCGTGCTCTTCCAGAGCGACATCTTCTTCCCGGGAGTTGGCTTACCCGCATCGCCTGATGCCGTGCACCTGCTCAAGTCAGTTCGCGAGTTGAAGCTGGCCGTTGCCACCAACGTCGGTGGACATGGGGGTGTCGGACCGTTCTCGGAATTGGAGAAGGCCGCGGCGACGAAATAGATGGCACCCGAGAGCCAAGAGTCGAGAGCC
>JALDXQ010000177.1:0-15214 GCA_032156805.1 Acidobacteriota bacterium | reverse complement strand
CGACCCCACGAAATGGACGGGGGAAGAAGACCCGACTCGCCGCATCATCGCGCCGCGGCGCTTCCAGGTCTACATGGGCCGCTTCACCTGGCAGGCGAGCCTCAGGAACAAGATCGGGGTCACCTACGAGCAGGAGAGTCTCTGCTTCTGTCCCGATGATGTCGGGCCCGAGGCAGCTCCGGACCCGTTCACATATCCGGAGGCGGGCAACGATCGGCGCTTCCCCCTGCAGCGCTTCATCCAGGTCGACTGGAACTCACCCGTGAGCAACCGGCTGCTGATCGAGGCGAGCGCCATTCATCGCGTCGAGCGATGGGGCGACATGCAGATTCAAACCGGTGACGATGGCGGGCTGACGAGCATCGATCCGCGAATGATCTCGGTCATCGAATCGAGCACCAACACGATGTACCGATTGAACAACGAATTGAACAACTCGTGGAACAAGAACCTTCACTATCGCGGAGCGCTCTCGTACATCACTGGCTCACATGTCTTCAAGGTGGGCTTCAACAATGCCTGGGGGTATCACGACAACACCACCTACTCCCCCGAGAGCATCATCCCTGGCTACGGTCCGGCGCAAGGCGTCCAGTATCAATTCACCGCAGGCGCACCGTCCGCCATCGTCCTGCGGAGTCATCCGCGCACTGCGAAGGTTGAAGTGGACAACGACCTGGGACTCTTCGTGCAGGACAAGTGGACGACCGGACGGTGGACGCTGGCTGGAGGGCTTCGCTACGACCTCTATCAAAACAGCTTTCCCGAGCAGTCCTTCGGCGGCGTAACGTTCCCAAGGGAATCGAACCTGTCCTGGCACGACATCACGCCGAAGCTGGGTGCGACCTACGACGTCATGGGCAATGGGCGCACAGCGCTGAAGGTCACCCTGAACAAGTACCTGATCGGCCTCGGCACGCTGGGCCTTTTCGACAACGCGATCACGTCCGGGCCAAGCCCGGTGAACCGCCTTCGCACGACAACGAACCGGACGTGGACCGACGCCGACAGGGACTTCGTAGCCGACTGCGCCATCTACGCTGTCGCCGCGAATGGTGAATGCGGCCCGCTCGCCGATCCGCTCTTCAACACGATCCAGGGCGCCAATGAGTACGATCCGGATCTCCTGACAGGGTGGAACAAGCGGAACTACAACTGGGAGTTCTCCGCCGGCGTGCAACACGAGCTCGCTCCACGCATTGGCATCGACGTGTCGTACTTCCGGCGCTGGTACGGCAACTTCCCGGTGTGGGACGACCGCTCGGCCGGGCCGGGGGACTACGACCTGGCTCACATCACGGTGCCCGTCGATCCCAACCTGCCGAACGGCGGCGCCTACAGCGTGTCGGTGTACGACCTCAAGAGCAACCGCCCACTCTCGAACCTCAACTACCTCGCGCCGGACGGCGTGAAGTCCGAGTCGTGGCAGGGCATCGACGTCACCGGCAACGTGAGGCTGCAGAACGGCCTGGTGCTCCAGGGAGGCATGAGCGGTGGATATCGCGTTCGCGACGACTGCGAGTTGGCCCAGACCAATCCCGAGATCCTGCACGAGTTCATCTGGACCGGCCCGACGCGAGGGTTCTTCTTCGCGGCGCGGCCGCTGGAGTTGTGCCGGCGCGAGGATCCATGGCAGACGCAGCTCAAGGCGCTCGGCTCGTACGTCATCCCCCGTATCGACGTGCAGGTCAGCGGCACGTTCCAGAGCCTGCCGGGTCCGGTCGTCGAAGCGAATTACAACTCGTTCTCGTCAGGCGATCTCGGCCGGCCCTGGTCGATCGGACCGTTCCGGACGATTCAAATCGTTCCCAACGGAGACATCACCGGGGATCGGCTCAACCAGTTCGACTTCCGCGTCGCCAAGATCTTCAGGTTCGCCAACACGCGCACGCTGGTGAACTTCGACGTCTTCAACGTGTTCAACGCGAACCCGGTCATCCTGGAGAACCCGGCGTACGGCGCGTGGACTCCGGCCGGGCGGGCGGCAAGCGGCGTCCTGCAGGCGCGTTTCTTCAAGATCGGCGCGCAGTTCGACTTCTGAAGCATCGCAGGGCGGGTCTTGCTGTTGAGACCCGCCTTGCGCTTCCCGTTCCTCGTTCTTAGTTCCCGCAGGGCCTGCCTTCGTATTTCGGCATCTCACCTTTGAGCCGTGCCGCTTCCTCGGGGTCGTTCGTCTTCTCTGCCTCGGCAACTGCCCGTTTCATCCATGTGAGCGCCTCGTCGCAGCGCGAGAGCTCGGCCAGCGCGAGCGCGACAGTCACGCCCTGCACGGGCGTGGGCTCGGCTTCATAGACGCGAGTCGCAAGGGCTAACGCACGAGAACCGTTGCGAATGGCACGGTCTGGAGACGACGACAGTAGTCGCGCGAGCGTGGTGGCCGTAGCCGTGCGCTCCGGGAAGCGCTGATTGTCCTCAGCGAGCACGGAGACTGCATCGGCAAACCTGTTCTGTTCCGCGAGCAGGATCGCGAGGCTCACGACTGTCTCCTCGTCATCGCGATTGAGAGACCGGGACTTGCTCAGCAGGGCGATGGCATCATCCACACGACGAAGCCGCAGGAGCGCGCGCAGCAGCTCGCGCGCCGCATCGGGATCGTCCGGCGCCAGCTCAAAAGCTTTTGAAAGAAGCACAACCGCTTCGGCCGTGTTGCCAAGTTGCATCTGGGTCAGCCCGAGATTGACTCGCGCGGTGACACTGCCGGGGGCCGATTCGATCGCCTTCGCGAACGCCGTTGCCGCTTCCTTGTACTGACCGGCTTCGTAGGCACGCCTGCCCTGGGCCACGAGACCACGCTCGCCGCGGACGAGCGACTGCAGGCTGTCGACGATCGGATCACCGACGTTGATGCCACCGTTGCCGCGCTGCTTCAGGTGAGACCGCGCTTCGTCGAGCCGGCCAAGACCGCGATACGCCATGGCCAGCGAGTAGTGAATCGACGAGGCTTGCGGCGCTCGATCGAGTACGGCGCGGAAATGCCCCACGGCTTCCTCGTAACGCCGCTCGCGCAATGCAATCTCTCCAAGGCCGTTCCGCGCCAGCGTGGGAAACACCATCACGACGCTGTCAAACAACTCGCGAGCCTCTCGCAACCGGTTCAACCCGAGATACACCTGTGCGAGACGCACCGTCGCGGCGCGATCCTCCTCTGGTTGCAGCCGAATCGCCTGCTCGAATCGGCTCGCGGCATCGTCGAGCCGCCCGGTCTGCTGGTACAGATAGCCGAGCAGATGGACCCACGTGACGTCGCCAGAAGCCAGGCGAGTGGCGTTGAGATACGACATCTCCGCCGAGTCGAAGAACTCGTATGCGTGAAACAGGCGGCCCAGATCCCCATAACCACTCGCAAGCTTCCCGTCCGGGACACGGCCGGCCGCGCTCAACGCCTCGAACGCTCGTCGCTGCTCCCGAATCTGATCGGATACCGCCGGTTCCAGTCCATCGAGGCGAGGCAGCGGAACACTCTGAAGACCCTCGCGTGTCGGCGGAATCTCCGACGATTCCGGCTGCGCGAGCGCGCCGTGACACGTGATGAGACCGATCAGAATCGCGGTGTAGAGGCGGATCATCGGCTGGCGCGCGGCTCCTTGCCCGATTCCAGCGTCCAGTAGCGATCGACAGCAAGGTTCCGGAATTCCTCGACCTGTCCACCCGGCCACTGCACACGCACGGTCTGCGCCGCACTTTCACTTCCGAGCCCGAACAACACCCGGGGATCGTTGGCCACGCAGTAGCTGCCATCGGTCTGGACGGCCCGCGCGGCGCCGCGCTGACCAACGATCGCAACCCGCGCCTGCACCGCATCGCGCTTGTAGCGGCTGTCGATCGCCCGGATGCCAAGCCAGTGGCGCCGATGGCCGACGTCGTTCATCAGGATACGAGCGGGACCGCTGTTGTTGAACACCACGACATCGGTATCACCGTCGTTGTCGAGATCTCCGGTAGCAGCACCGCGCCCAACCTGTAGCTGCGCGAACGCGGGGCCTGCGCTGCTCGAGACGTCCTCGAATCGCCGCCCGCGATCGTTGCGAAACAACTGGCTGCGCTGCTTCAGCGGATAGGGATCGCCTTTCTGGACCTGCTGGCTCAGGTGACGGACGGCGCCATTGACGACGACCACATCGAGCCAGCCGTCGTTGTCGTAGTCGATGAACCTCGTGCCGAACCCGGTGAAACCGAGATTGAACAACCCGGCCTCGGTGGTGCGGTCCTCGAACAACCCACCGCCGACGTTCATGTACAGCGTGTTTCCCTCGTTATCGAGATTCGTGACGAACAGGTCCTCGTCGCCGTCGCGATCGAAGTCTGCGGCGTCGATGCCCATGCTCCCCTGCGGCTGGCCCATGCGATTCACCGCCACGCCTGTCAAGAGGGCCTCGTCTCTGAACACGCCGGAGCCGCGCTCGTTGATCCACAACTGGTTGGCGTCGCCATCGTTGGCGACATAGAGATCGGTGAAGCCGTCCCCGTTGAAGTCGGACGCCAGGACGCCGAGCCCTCGTCCCGATAGCACACCTACGCCAGACCGCGGCGTCACATCGGAGAAGGTCCCATCACGGTTGTTCCGAAGAAGCTTGTCCGGCGCCGGATCGTAGACCGCCGGGTTGCAGTAGTCGCGCGCGGAGCCTGCCGAGAAGCATCCACGCTTCATCGCGGGACTGAAATTGACGTAGTTGGCGACGAACAGATCGAGCCAGCCATCCCTGTCGTAGTCGAAAAAGGCCGCGCTCGTGCTCCACCGGGGATCGTCCGTCCCTGACTTCGCCGTGATGTCAGTGAACGTTCCGCTGCCGTTGTTCCGGAACAACTGGTTCGAGCCGAGGTTGGTCAGGTACAGATCGACCCATCCATCGTTGTCGATGTCTCCGGTCGCCACACCCATGCCGTAGCCCGTAGCGGTGATGCCGCTGCGCTCGGTCACATCGGTGAAACGAAACCCGGGTGCGAGGTCGTTGCTGACCCGCACGTCGTTGCGGAACAGCCGACCACCGGAACCCCGGACGTCCTGCCGAGAGCCGGGAGTCGAGAGCCGAGAGCCCTGAACCGCGAAGACGTCCAGGTCCCCGTCGTTGTCGAAGTCGAACAGCGCTCCGCCCGCGCCGATGACTTCAGGCAGCAGCAGCGCCCCGGCTGCGCCATTGACATGCGTGAAGTCGAGACCCGTCTGCGACGTCACATCGACGAACGCCGTCGTCGACTGCCCGCTCACCGAGGAACCCGGCCACGTGGCCGAAAGGCTCAGTGCCAGCAGGGCTGTCGCACAGCAGATCCGGCAGCGGAGGGGCACGAGCCGAATCTTACCAGCCGCGCGCTCGCCCTCGCGATCCCGCGAGTCCTGCGGCTGGTACGCAGCGTCCCTTCGGCACGCTTCGCGCGCCTAGCCCGTGATGCGGCTATCGTGGCAACGGGGACGACGGTTCACGCTTCGAGCCGCATCACGGACTATCCGCCACTCATCGGACGATGGACGGGATCGTCGTTGGTCCATGGAGTTCGGCACGGCTGCCGGTTCTCATAGAGACGCAGGTTCACCGTGAGCTTGCGAACCAGGTCGTCGCGCTTGCTTTCAGTGGCCGCGCTGATGGCATCACGCTGCCACCGGACCGCTTCGTCGAAGCGACCCACTTCTGCAAATGCCATGGCCATCGTCTCAGCCATGGTCAGCGTCTGCTGAGACTTCATCAGCTCGTTCATGATCGATACCGCGCGCGCGCCGTTGCGCACGCGCTCGTCGGGAGCGGCCGCGAGCAGGCGTGCCTGCGCGTGCGCGAAGCCGGGCTGATCCGGAAACGTCTTCATTGCGGTCTCGAGGCGAGCGCTCGCCTCCTGATAGCGACCAAGCCGTACCAGTCCCATCGCGTACCCGAAGCTCGCCTGAGATACGGTGGCGTCGAGACGAAGCACTTCCGCGTACTGCGAGAGCGATTCCTGCACACGTCCGCTGCGACGCAGCGCGTTGGCAAGGCTGAATCGCGGTTCGGTGTAGGCGGGGTCGCTCGTCACAGCGGCCTCGTACGCCTCGAGGGCCTCGGCATCCTGCCCACGCGATTCCATGAGCACGCCGATCGCGAAGTGCGCCCGCGCCATCGTCGGAGACAGACGAACCGCCTCTCGATATTGTGCGAGCGCTCCATCCGCGTCGTCCTGCATGTACAGCGCGGTCCCGAGATTCAGGCGGCTGAACGCATTGTCAGGGGCGAGTTCGACCGCCTTCTTCAGATTCTCCGCGGCCGCCGCCCATTGCCGTGTGCCCAGTAGCTGTGAGCCGCGTGCCTCAAAGGCAGCGGCGTTCTGCAGGAGACCGCTGATCTCCCCAAGCAGTGGATCGGTCGGCAAGGGCTCGACCTCTCCGCGAAGACGAAGATGCTCTTCCGCCTTGCTGCGATTGCCAAGGCCACGGTAGGCAAGCGCGAGCTGGTAGTGGACTCTCGTTGCCTGCGGGTTGCTCATCAAGGCGCTTTCGAGGTACTTCACCGCCTGGCCGTAGTCCTGCTTCTCCAACGCCACGCGGCCACGTCCGTACAGTACTGCCCCACTCGATGAGTCGAGCGATTCGGCCTTCCGCAGTGGTGCTTCGGCGCCATCCGGACGGTTCGCGGCCAGGTTCATCTCGGCCAGCCACACGAGACTCGGCACGTCGTCCGGCGAATGCGCCAGTGCCTGCTCGAAAAACGGGATTGCCTTGTCGGGTTCGCTCCGATAGCGGAAGACGTGTCCGAGGAAATACGGCCAACGTCTGTCGGACGGTGCCAGCTGCTGGGCGTTTCGAAGGCATGCCTCGGCGGCATCGTAGTACTCAGCGGCCACGAACAGCTTCCCCATCTCACCGTACGCTCCGGCCAACTCGGTGGGCGGCGCGTCCCGGTCGATTGCACTCTGCAGTGATTGATAGCGATCGCCAATCTGCTTCTGCACCGACTCGGCGGCGCTGGAAATATCGGGGAGCGCCACGGGTTGGAGCGCCGGCGTTGAGTCGGAACGATTGCAACTCGAAAGCACTACGACCAGGGCAAGAAGAGACGCGGACCACCGGACCTTCGGACCGGACCTCCGGACCTTCGGACCGGACCTTCGCACCGCCGCACCATCGCCCCCTCGGACCGTTGTCATTTCTCTCTTAGCGTCGTGTAACGATCGGCCGGAACCTGGGGCCAGCTATCGACCTTGCCGCTCGGCCAGGCCACACGCACATCCACCGGCGCTGTTGAGTCTCCCAAACCGACGAGGACCCTCGGATCGTTGGCCGAGGCGTAACTGCCGTCCGTGCGGGCACGACGCCAACGTTTCGAGCCCCCCTTCTGCATGACTTCCACGCGGGCACCAATCATGTCCCGCCCGTTGCCTCCGACGAGCTTCAGCCCGACCCAGTGACGGCCGTCAGCCGCTTGATTGACCAACAACCGCGTCGGGCCATTGTTGTTTCCGATCAGCACATCGGTGTCGCCGTCGTTGTCGACGTCACCGAATGCAGCACCACGACCGACCTCGGAGAGCGCGAACGCGGCGCCGGCCCGGCTGCCAACCTCCTCGAACCGCCCTCCGCCCAGATTGTGAAACAGCAACTTCCGCTGATGCAGAGGGAGCGGGTCCTTCGCCTGCCGGAGCGCTTCGATGATCTGCACCGTGCCATTGACCGACAGCAGGTCGAGACGGCCGTCGTTGTCGAAGTCGAACCAGGCGGTGCCAAAACCCGTGAACGGCACGCTCGCCGAACCAAGGCCCGATGGCGAGCTGCGATCGTCGAAGACACCTGACCCATCGTTCACAAACAGGTTGCTGCCTTCGCTCGTCAGTTCCGTGACAAACAGATCCTCGTCTCCATCATCGTCGAAGTCTCCCGCGTCCACGCCCATGCTGGCCTCGGCCTTTCCGGTGACCGGGAGCGCAACTCCCGCAAGCAACGCGGTGTTCTCGAAGGTGCCATCACGCTTGTTGATCCAGAGTTGGTTTTCCTTCCCGTCGTTGGCCACGTAGATATCGATCCAGCCGTCACCATCGAAGTCAGCGGTCGAGACTCCAAGTGCCGGACCGTATTCACGGGCAATCCCGGCCTGCACGCTCGCGTCGACAAAGGTCCCGTCGCCGCGATTGATGAAGAAGCGATCCTGCAGCGGCTGATGGGCCTCCGGCATGCAGTAGTCGAGTGCGCCTGATGCTCCGAAGCACTGCGTGTTGTTCGAGAGAGAGTAGCGGATGTAGTTGCCGACGTACAGGTCGAGCCAGCTGTCGCGATTGACGTCGACGAACGACGCCGAAACGCTCCACGACTGGTGATCAGTACCGCTCGCTTTGGACACGTCCGTGAAGGTGCCATTGCCGTTGTTGCGGAGCAGTTGATTGGGCGCGTCGAACTTCGTCAGGTAGAGGTCTACCCAGGCGTCGTTGTCGAAATCTCCTGCGGCCACGCCCATTCCGTATCCCGGGGTCACGATCCCGCTCTGGCTCGTCACGTCGGTGAACCGCAGCGTACGCCTGCCATCGGGCCCAATGGCCAGATCGTTACGAAAAAGCCGGTCGGAGAACTGAGAACCTTCCGCCGCCGGCCCAGAGTCCTGAGCCGAGAGCCCAGCGCCTTGCACCAGATACACGTCCAGGTCGCCGTCGTTGTCGAAGTCGAAGAGCGCAACTCCTGGCGCCAGGACTTCGGGCACATACAGCTTTCCCGACATCCCGTTGACGTGGACGAACGCGAGGCCAGCCTCGCTGGCGCGATCGATGAACCACTCGCGTTGTGACGGAGCCACGGCCTCGTCGCCGCGCGCACAACCGGCAATCGTGATGATTGCCAGCCCGAGCGTGATGAGTTTTCTCATTCCCGTGACGAAAGCTTATACAACTCGAAGTAGACTCGTATTTTCACAGGGAGAGTATCGATGAACCTCGCGCTCCGCACCCCAGCGGTCCTCCTGGCCTGGCTCGTCGCAGCCTCGACACCCACATTCGTACATGCCGGACAGGCTGCGACCGCACCTCCACAGGCGGCGGCTCCGGCACTGCCCAGCGGGGTGGAGCGCATCACGTCGGTCGAAGGCATCACGGAGTACCGGCTCGCCAACGGACTTCAGGTGCTGCTCTTCCCCGATCAATCGAAGCAGACGATCACGGTCAACGTCACCTACAAGGTGGGGTCGCGGCACGAGGGATACGGCGAGACCGGCATGGCCCACCTGCTCGAACATCTCGTGTTCAAGGGCTCACCGCGGCATCGCAACATCCCGCAGGAGCTGACCGAGCGTGGCTCACGGCCGAACGGTTCCACCTGGTTCGATCGCACGAACTATTTCGAGACGTTTGCAGCCACTGAGGACAACCTGCGGTGGGCGCTCGATCTCGAGTCCGACCGGATGGTGAACTCGTTCATTGCCAAGGCCGATCTCGACAGCGAGATGACGGTCGTGCGCAACGAGCTCGAATCGGGTGAGAACAGTCCGACCAATGTCCTGCTGCAGCGCGTCCTCTCGACGGCGTATCTCTGGCACAACTACGGCAAGTCCACGATCGGCGCCCGGTCCGATCTCGAGAACGTGCCGATTGACCGGCTCCAGGCCTTCTACCGGACTTTCTATCAGCCCGACAACGCCGTGCTGCTCGTCGCCGGAAAGTTCGACGAGCCGAAGACGCTCGAACTGGTCAACCAGTACTTTGGGGCGATTCCAAAGCCCACGCGAGTACTGCCCACCTTCTACACCGCCGAGCCGACACAGGATGGCGAGCGCAATGTGACCGTGCGGCGCGTCGGTGATGTGCAGTGGGTCCTGTCCGCGTACCACGTGCCGTCGGGCGCTGATCCCGACTTCGCGCCACTCGATCTCGTCGTCCAGATCCTCGGTGATACGCCAACAGGCCGGCTGCACAAGGGGCTGGTCGAGACAAAGCAGGCGAGCGCTTCCTTCGGCGGAAACTTCCAGCTTCATGACCCAGGCACCGCCTATTTTGCGGCGCAGGTACGTCAGGACTCGTCGCTCGACACCGCGCGCGACAGCCTCATGACAATCGTCGAGGGGATCGCAACCACGGCGCCAACGACCGAGGAGATCGAGCGCGCTCGCACCAGTCTGCTGACGCAAATCGAGCTGCAACTGAATTCATCGGACCAGGTCGGCCTGCAGTTGAGCGAGTGGATCGGCATGGGCGACTGGCGCTTGCTCTTTCTCCATCGCGACCGCATTCGTTCGGCAACGCCCGACGATGCACGCCGCGTGGCCGCCAAGTACTTCAAGCCGAGCAATCGCACAGTCGGACTCTTCATCCCGACGACGCAGCCCGATCGCGTCGAGATGCCATCGAAGCCGGATCTGGTGTCGATGCTCAAGGACTACAAGGGCGGAGCGGCGGTTGCCGCCGGTGAAGCCTTCGACCCGTCGCCCAAGAACATCGAGTCACGAACGGCGCGCTCGGCGATGGCCGGACTGAAACTGTCGCTGCTGCCCAAGGAGACGCGTGGCGACACGGTCGTGGCCAACCTGACCTTGCGCCTTGGCGACGAGAAGAGCCTCATGAATCGCAGCATGGCGGGCCAGTTCGCCGGCGCCATGCTGATGCGCGGGACGACGAAGCGTACGCGTCAGCAGATACAGGACGAGATCGATCGACTCAAGGCTCGCCTCAATGTCTTTGGCGGCACGACGAACGCCGGTTTCCAGATCGAGACCACACGACAAAACCTGCCAGCTGTCCTGCGCCTGGCCGCCGAAGTGCTGAGGGAGCCGTCCTTCCCCGCCGACGAGTTCGAGCAACTCCGTCAGCAGCGCCTCGCCGGGCTGGAGCAGGCCAGGAGCGAACCGCAGGCGATCGGTCAGCTCGAGCTGCAGCGGCATCTGCGGCCCTGGCCGAAAGGCGACGTCCGTTATGTGTCAACGACGGAAGAGTCGATTACAGACGTCAAGGCGGTCACGCTTGACGACGCAAAGAAGTTCTACACGGACTTCTATGGCGCATCGAACGGTGAGCTCGCGATCGTCGGGGATTTCGACGCCGCCGAAATCTCCAAGCTCGCGTCGGAGTTGTTTGGATCGTGGAAGTCTCCGCGTCCGTTCACGCGGGTTGGCGACATCTACCGCGATCTCCCGTCCATCGACAAGTCGATCGAGACACCCGACAAGGCCAATGCGTTCTTCATGGCCGGGCTCAACGTCAACGTTCAGGATACCGACCCCGACTACGCGGCTCTCGTGCTCGGCAACTACATGCTCGGAGGTGGATTCCTGAACTCACGGCTGGCAACTCGTGTGCGCCAGAAGGAGGGGCTCAGCTACGGCATCTCGTCGCAGTTCCAGGCGAGCTCATTGGACAGGACTGGCGTATTCATGGTGCTGGCGATCTATGCACCGGAAAACGCCGAGCGCCTCGAAGCCGCGGTCAAGGAAGAGATCGCGCGCGTGCTGACGGACGGCTTCACCGATGACGAAGTCAAAGCGGCAAAGGCCGGCTGGCTGCAGTCGAACCAGGTCACGCGAGCCCAGGACAATTCACTGGCGGGACGGCTCAACACCGTCGCTTACCTCAATCGCACGCTGTCGTGGGATGCGGAACTGGAATCGATCATCGCGTCGCTGACACCGGCGGAAATCAAGGCGGCTCTGGTCAAGTACATCTCGCCGGCGAAGATCAGCATCGTCAAGGCGGGAGATTTCGCCAAGGCGGCGGCCGCGGCCAAGTAGGTCGAGAAACAGGAATCGGGCCGTTGACCGCCCTGCTTGTGAGGTACTACTCTTACTTGTAGGAGTATTACTATGCGGATCACGAGCAAGGGACAGGTGACCATCCCGATGGGTATCCGGGAAGAACTGGGCCTGTTGCCGAACACCGAGGTCGCGTTCGAGATCGACCGCGGTGCTGTCCGCATCACGAAGGTTGCTGCGCCACGAACGATCGACCGCGGCCGCGCGCTCATCGAGCACATGCGTGGCCGCGGCACCAGGCGCATCACCACCGACCAGATCATGAAGCTGACGCGCGGCTGACGTGGCCATCACCCTCGTGGACAGCAACGTCATCCTGGACGTGTTCACCGAGGATGCGGATTGGTGTGACTGGTCGGCGGCGATGCTGGCCGAGGCGGCGCGCGCCGGACCGCTGGCCATCAACCCGATCATCTACGCGGAGGTATCGATCCGTTTCGACCGGATCGAAGACCTCGACGAGGCTTTGCCCGAGACCTACTATCGGCGCCTTCCGCTTCCGTTCGAGGCTGGATTTCTGAGCGGGCAATGTTTCGTGAAGTACCGCCGGCGGGGAGGCGCTCGCCGCTCGTCTGTGCCGGATTTCTACATCGGCGCCCACGCGGCGCTCGCCGGCCTGACGCTGCTGACCCGCGACGCCAGAAGATACCGCACCTACTTCCCGACGCTCCGCATCATCGCGCCGTAACATCGACGCCGAGGAGCACATTGACCTCCCCACCACCTTCACGTCCCACCGCCTTGCTGCTGGCCTGGGGCCGCGGCGATCAGGCCGCCTTCGATCAACTCGTTCCGCTCGTGCATGAGGAACTGCGACGGATCGCGCGCCAGCACATGGGCCGCGAACGCGGTGGGCATACGCTTCAGCCGACGGCCCTCGTCAACGAGGCCTATCTGCGCCTCATTGAAGTCAAACGCATCCAATGGCAGGACCGGCAACACTTCTTTGCCATGGCCGCCCGAGTCATGCGTCGCGTGCTGGTCGATGCCGCCCGCGCTCGGCGATTCCACAAACGTGGAGGCGGCGCACCGATGGCACCGCTGGACGAGGCGCTCGCGGTCTCGAACGCGCCTCGGCGCGATCTGGTGGAACTCGACGACGCGTTGAATGCGCTGGCAGTCGTGGATCCCCGAAAGGCGCAGGTCGTCGAGATGAGGTATTTCGGCGGGTTGAGCGTCGAGGAGACGGCCGACGCGCTGCAGGTGTCGCCTGGCACGGTCATGCGCGATTGGCGACTGGCCAAGGTGTGGCTCCTCCGCGAGCTCGGTCGGCGGTGAAGCGGCGCGAGTAAGATAGGCACTGTTCCGAGCGAATGGATGGCTGAACGCTGGCAGCAGGTCGAGCGCATCTACAGCGCCGTCGTGGCGCGACCTGAGTCCGAGTGGGCGACTGCGTTGACCGACCTGTGCGCGGGCGATGATTTGCTGCGGCACGAGATCGAGTCGTTGCTGGCACACGAGCACGCGGCGGGTACGTTTCTCGAAATGCCGGCGTTCGCGGGAGCGGATGTCACAGGTCACCTCGCCAGTGAGCGGGTGCTCGTCGGCCGGCGGTTTGGCACCTATACCATCCTGGCGCCAATCGGTGCGGGTGGGATGGGGGAAGTCTACCGAGCCCGCGACGAACGGTTGGGTCGTCACGTCGCGATCAAGCTCCTGCCCGCACGCTCCGCGAGTGACGCCGATCGTCGCGCGCGCCTCGAGCGAGAAGCGCGCACGCTGGCGGCGCTCAATCACCCGCACATCGGCGCGATCTACGGCGTCGAGGACGTCGATGGCTGTCCTGCCCTGGTGCTCGAGCTCGTCGAGGGGGAGACGCTGGCCGAGCGTGTCGCGAGGGGGCCTGTGCCTCTCGCCCAGGCGCTCCCGATCGCGCGACAGATCACGGAGGCGCTCGCGGTCGCGCATGGGCGCGGCATTATCCACCGCGATCTGAAGCCGGCCAACATCAAGATCTCGCCGGATGGTGTCGTGAAGGTCCTCGACTTCGGCATCGCCAAGGTCGTGTCAGGCGTATCGGACGCACCGCCGACGGGCACCGCGCTGGACACACGCGCCGGCCTGATCCTGGGCACGCCCGGCTACATGAGCCCCGAGCAAGCGGCGGGGCGGGCGGCTGATACGCGCAGCGATCTCTGGGCCTTTGGCGTCGTCCTGCTCGAGATGTTGACCGGGCGAGCGGTCTTCACGGGCCAGACCGACGTGGACGTGCTCGAGTCGGTGCTGAAGGCACAACCGGACGTGACCGGACTTCCCACCGAGACACCGGCGCCGATTCGAAGGCTCCTCCACCGATGGCTGGAGAAGGACCGGACGCGGCGGCTCGATTCCGCGACGGCGGCGCGGTTAGAGATCGAAGATGCTCTGGCGACTCTGGCCGCCGGTTCGTCGGCCGAAGAACGCTCTCGAGCCCGGCGATGGAAAGTGTCGGGACGTTCTGCCGCGGTATACGCGATCCTCGCCGCCGCGGTGCTGACGGGAGGCGTTCTGCGACTCTGGCAGCAGGACTTCTTCTGGCGGAATCCGCTGGAGGGCGCGACCGTCGAGCGTCTCACCGACTTCGAGGGCGACGAGTTCGACGCCTCCATCTCACCTGACGGAAGGGTCATGGCGTTTCTCTCGGATCGCGACGGGCCACTCGATGCCTGGGTGAGCCAGATCGGCAGCGGCGAGTTCGTCAACCTGACCAAGGGCAGGTTTCAGCTCACAGCCAACCAGGTCACCCGCCAGACGGGCTTCTCCGGCGACGGGGGGAATGTGTGGTTTCTTGAGCAAGTGGATCAGCGGCCGGTGAGATGGACGTCATGGCTGGTACCCGCCTTCAGCGGTGCACCGCGTCCGTTCGTTGAAAACGGGTTGAATCCCGTCTGGTCGCCGGATGGCCAGAGCGTCGTCTATCACTCCGCCGATCCTGGAGATCCGATCTACGTCGCGGATCGGAATGGCAACAGTCCGAGGCGGCTGCACCAGGCGCCGCCCGGAATTCACAACCATCATCCAATCTGGTCGCCGGACGGGCGCTCGATTTATTTCGTGAGCGGCATTCCCGGGACCGAGGACATGGACATCTGGCGCATCCCCGTGTCCACGAGCGAGGCCGCAACGATGCCAGAGCGGATCACTTTTCACCACGCCTCGGTCGCGTACCCTGCATGGCTCGACGCGCGCACGTTGATTTACACGGCCACCGCTGAAGACGGTTCGGGCCAGTGGCTCTACGCGCTGGATGTCGAACATCGCATCCCGCACCGTGTGAGTTCCGGCGTGGCCGAAGAGTATCTGTCGGTGGCCGTCAGCGAGACCCGGCCTCGGCGCATCGTTGCCACCCTGGCTACGCCCACGGCAAGCCTCTGGACAGTTCCCCTCTCGGATACCGTGCAGACCGAGCAGGCGGTCACACGTGTGCGAGCGCCTAACAGCCGCGCCGCAGGCCCTCGCTTCGGTCCTCGCTATCTGGCTTTCCTTTCGTCCAAAGGAGGCGGAAACGGACTCTGGAAGCGCGAGAACGACCTGGACCAGGAGTTATGGCGGGGAGA
>JALDXQ010000176.1:0-15244 GCA_032156805.1 Acidobacteriota bacterium | reverse complement strand
CGTACGTCGCATACTACATGCGCTCGCGAACACATCTCTCGCTTGGCAAGGACACCCCGAACCCGCGCTCGATCACACCGCCGTCAACCGGTCGCATCGTCGCCACTCCGGAAGTCGCTGGGCTGCACCACCGCTACGACCGCATTGCCGCGTAGCCGTCGCCAGGCGTCGATCTCAGTGACAGCCGAGCGTACCACCCGTTCGTTCAACACGTCTGTGCGCTGAATGACTGCCGCTGTCCGTGATCTCAAGAGCATCGTCGAGTGCAGGGCGAGGACTGACACGCAGTGTGCGGGTTTCGAAATGTAGAGCCCTGTCCTCGTTTCGACTTTTCGATAGGCACAACATAAGCTGTCCGCCGTCAGTCCGGCAACACTCGAGCGGACAGAATCACCACGCTCGGAGAACAGTCGCAATCCGACGAGAGGTTTCGAAACAACATTTCGTAACTGACTACGGACTCTGCCTGTAAGACGGCCTTCACGCGCACAGTCACGGGCCCGACCAGTACGCGCGCGGGCTCACCGGCGGCGTCGAACGCCCGATCCTCGAGAAATGACACCCTGACCAGGACATCGGTCAGCCGCAACGACGTCTCGTTCAAAACGTCGAACTTCAAGAGCGCCGCAGGCTGCGCCACCTCGGATGGAGGACTGTCGAGACGCAGATTTTCAATCTGCAGCAACGGCCGATCATTCAGAGGAGTGGCGACGATTGGGCCTGCATCGAGCTTGGGTCTTGTGACGGAATCCGACACCGGCGGAGCTCCGACCCGTTGGGATGTCTCGAGTAGTGAGGCATCTGCTGCGCGAAGGCCCGTCGCGACACTCAAAATTCCGAGCGAAACGGCAATTGACGGGATGATCGTGGACATCGTTGCGGCGAGCCCCGTCGCTCGTCTTCCGTCAGCCTAGAACTTGTGGAGTGGTGTCGTCAACGAAACTCGCGACCGGGTCAGTGCACAGGTGGCAACCTTCTGAAGATGTTGGTCGCCGGACGAGACAGTCAAGAAACGAGTTGAAATTGACACGCAAAAGCTCAAAAACACGCCGCAGGGCGCGCTCATCACTTCGCGGCCGGCCACTCGCTGGCCTCGCGTGCCATGTTCGCCGGGATGTGAATCTGATCCTGGTGCAGTAGCGCCTCATACAAAGGCACATGCTGATATCTGCGGGAAATCGCCAGACTCAGAAGGTTCGCCATCATCACCGGAACCAGAATCTGGTAGTCCTGAGTCACTTCGAAGATCATGAATACCGACGTCATCGGGGCGCGGATAATGCCCGCGAACAGGGTCCCCATTCCTACAAGCGCGTAGGCACCGGGCTGGGCACTCGGGAACCAGTCCAGTTGATTGACAATCGATCCAACCGCGCCGCCCAGCATCGCCCCGATGTAGAGGCTGGGCGCAAAGATGCCGCCGGCATTGCCAGAGGAGTACGACACGATCGTCGCCGCGAGCTTGACTGAGCACAGCACCGCGAGCGTTCGCAGAGCGAGATCTCCGTTCAACGCGAGATCGACGTACTCGTAACCCACCCCTTTGATCTCGGGTACCAACAAGAGCGTCGCACCAATGACGGCACCACCGATCGCCGGCTGAATCCAGCGGCTCGATGGCGGCAACCGCAGCACGCCGCCGCGCAGCCGCAGCAGTGTTCGAGAGAACAGAACCGAGACCATGCCGCCCGCTACTCCAAGCACCGCGTAGCCGATCAGTTCGAGCGGGTGCTCGAGATGGTATTGAGGTACGTGAAACAGCGGCTCGTTGCCAAGAATCGAGCGCTCCACGACGACCGATGCGACGGATGCCACGACGATCGATCCGAGCACCCTGGCGTTCAGGTCCCCAATGATCTCTTCGAGCGCGAAGAGAACGGCGGCAATCGGCGTGTTGAAGGCAGCGGCCAACGCTCCCGCTGCGCCGATTGGTACCAGTTCTTTCAGCCGGGCCGGCGACAGCTGAAGCCACTGGCCGGCTAGCGACGCAAGGCCGGCTCCAATCTGCACCGACGGTCCCTCTCGGCCCATCGAATGTCCTGACCCGATGCACAGCACGCCCATGATGAACTTGCCCAGCGGGACGCGCGGCGGAATCTTGCCGCCGTCAAGATGGAAGGCGGCCTTGGTCTGCGGTACGCCGCTCCCGCGCACGGCCGGGAACACGGTGACGAGAAGGACACCGGAGGCCACGCTGACGAGGAGCGGCACGAGGGCCGTGCGCACAGGCGATGGATCGAAACCAAACAACAGGTAGTCGACGCGATCAATCGCGAGGCTGAATAGGACTGCTGCCAGCCCGGCAAGGATTCCGATCAGTACCGATACTGCGAGAAAGAGATGATGCTCACGGAGCCGCAGCTGCGAGGCCCGAATGGCAGCTGGCTGGTTCACGACTCGTCTGCCCCGTGCGCACGGGCGATCAATACGAGCGCGCGATCGACGGGCGACAAGGGGACCTCGCACACGCCTTCCCCTGTCCGCTCGAGCCGCGCGACGAGCCGCACTCCACGTTCGGCATCAGTGGATGCATCCCGCCCGACAGCGGACATGATCTCAGTCGCGAACTTCGCCACTTCCAAGCGCAGTTCCTCCAGGGCGTCACGACGGTCCTCGGGCACAGCAGCGATGCACGTATCCAGACGGCGCCGACCCTCGGCCATGGCGATAAACAATCTCTTTCGGCGTTCGGAGACAGACAGACGCCTCGCCAGCGGATCGACGGAGATCACGAGTCTGGCCACCGCGTACATGTCGGCAAGCCGCCCGCCCTTACTGCCTCCGTCGAGATAGCGAACGGCACGTCGATAGTCTCCGCTTTCGAATGCCGCTTCACCGGCGGCCGATCTGGCATCGACGTTGTCGGGGTCGACGGTGAGAATATTCTCGAATTCGGTGAGGGCGCGACGTGGATCACCAGCCTCCATGAACATCCGACCGACTCGCGACAGCAAGGCTGGTTCTGGCGGAAGACTTTCTGCAAGGGCGAGGAGCTCCGATAGAGCACGCCCTCGCTCGGCGTGAGACAACAGATACTCGATGAACTCGAGACGCACGCGACGCCGGGTATGGATCTGGTCAGTCCGCCACAGATCAGCGAGCGCGCTTTGAAAGTAACGTCGTGCGATATCGGGTTGAGGACCGCGGGCTTCCAGATGGGCAAGCAAGAGATTCGTCTCGGCATCATCCGGCTGCTCCTCCCAGAGCGCCGCCAGCGTCCGCCGTGCTTCGTCGTCATGGTCGCCCGCGATCAACGCCTGCGCAAGCGCGAGGCGGTACTCGCGATTGCGAGGGTCCTTGGCGACAGCGCGCCTGAGCGCTTCGATTGTCGTCTCGCTGCGGACGCCGACTCGTGCGGCCTGAAACCACGCGGAGGCTTCCTGCCGTCGGATCGCTTCATGGTCGGCAGCGGCGAAACGAGTCACAACGAAGATCGCGGCCGTGAGCACCATGAGCGCACCGAGGAGCACGATCTCGCGATGGACCACCTGGGACCAGCGACGTGTGTCGCAGAGGACACATCGTCCCGCGACCAACACGTTGGCGCACAGGTGACATCGAGGCCACTTCTCCACGGTGCGATGCGAGTCGATCACCCCTATGGGGTGTGAACAGCGGCCACTGGTGACAACGCTGCTGCCGCCGGCCCGCCCAGCTCGAGCGCCACGGTCCCAGTTGCTAATGATAGATTTCGATCGAAAGCGCCCCGGTATAGGTCGTACAGCGAGCGCCGCTCGTCCGGAAACTCATCGTACAGAATCTGCATAATCGAGTAGTTGGCCCCGCGCACGACCGGGTTGATGACGTGCACGTACGGAATGGCGCCATCCGGCATCGGAGTACTCAGACGAACAATTGTCCAGCCCTCCGCCTGCTGGCGACGCTGCGGGTCCTCACTATTCGTGAGAGCCTCACGCAGTTTGGCCATCACCTGCTCGAAGGCTTGCGTTTGTTCGGGGCGAATCGCGATCGACCACAACGCGGTATTGCCATCCAGGGTGAACGCGGATTCCTTCGGCTGCTGCGCTCTTGTAGCACTTTCCTGCGCCTGCACTTGGCTGACCGGCAGTGACATCCACGCCACACAGAGCCCACAGACGACCCATTTCGTTCGCCACGATCGCATATCTTGCCTCCCTTCCGTGTCGACCAACTGGCGGTCGAGGCCATTAGTATAACATATATTTTGAACTCAAAGTATTTTTCTGCCTGCTCGCAGAAAGCCCAGGACGAGGAACGCTACGACATCGAACGCATCCGGATGTGACGAGGCGAGCGATCGCTCTTATGACACCAGGACACGCGACATGCCGTAGAGGATGAACGCTCCCAGAGCGGCCGCACCGAGCGCGAACACTCTCATGTGCCGGATAACGAGCGGCATCACCCGTGCGCCGAACGCCTGGTGCCATTGCCATGGGGTCAACAACAACAGTGCCGAGGTGAAGACGATCAGCCAGCCGAAGAGCGTGAACAGGCCTGAATATCTCATCGAACTCGCAGAGTTCACGAGGGCGGCACCGACGAGCAGACGTAATCCCTGTTCGGTGTAGTGTGACCGTGCCGAACTGGCAAAGGCGCGGAGAAACCGTTCGGCGAGCGACGGCCTGACAGCGATCATGACCGCCAAGGCGATGAGAAACAGGCAGAAGGCAATGACCACGACGACTGAGAGGAACTGCGCGATCTCCGCAAATCGCATGCATCGATTCTAATCGCGTGTACCGCGTCCAATCAGGTGTCGGGACAATCGCAGGCTATCGCTGCTAACAGGGCGTGAGGCTTCTGGCGCGCTCCCTTTCGACGACGACTCGAAGTTGTGCTCGCTGAGCCGGTGTCAACAGGAAATACATCGCCACCAGCAATTGCATCCGGGCCTCGTTTCGTTGCCGGCGGAGATCTTCCACGCGACTGACCAGAGCCTCCGCCTCCGCATCCGAGAGATCGCCGCGCGCGATCGCGTGCGCCAGTTCGGCATTGGCCACATCAAACGCCCGCCGGAGCAACCGACGCTGCCCCAGGGTGCGCATGTACTCCTCGTCGAGGGCGGCCACCTGCTTGCCAGTGAGCGCCAGTTCACTGCAAATGGTGGGGTCTAACCACCATCGCAAGCCTCGTGGAGTCCCCTGAAGGCCAACAACAGTCACCATGAGCAGGTACAGCGCGATATGCACTGAATGCCTCGATATCGCACGGCGTGGTCGATAACGGTGCGATGTCCTTTCATCTTCGCGGCGTTTCCTCAGATTGATGCCACGGCCCGATTGGTCGCGGCTGAGCGCCCGAATTCCGACCGTCCGTGCTTGGCCGCATGCACTGCGATAGCGTCTGCGAGAATGTTCGCAGCCCAGCGGAACGCATTGGCATGCCCGACGACGGTCCGCATCGACCGCATCCGGGATGCTTGTTCCCCAACCGGCATCGTCAGCGCTTCGGCGAGTGTCCGCGCGCAGTCTTCGCTCGCATGTGGGTTGATGGACAACGCGTCGCCGAGCTCGTGCGCGGCTCCTGTAAACTCGCTAAGGAGAAGTACGCCTTTCTCGTCGTCACGGGCGCTCACGAATTCCTTCGCGACCGGGTTCATTCCATCACGAATCAACGACGAGCGGTGGCGCGGCAGGCAGCAACGGGAGGCGACTCGACCGCCCATCGGTTTGGCCACTCTATCGAGGTTGGGTAGACACGGACGAGCGTGCGGTTACCGCGATGCGGCAGTCGTCCGGCGTCTGAAATCCCAGGACCGAGCTTCCGAGCAGGCCCTCGAGCAACGCTCGCTCCCATGGACACGCCGAGAGTACACCGGGGCTTAGAAATGGGATGTGCCAGAACGTCGCGATTGTCGCTCGAGGCAGCCGCCCCCGGATCATCCCCGGTGCCAGCGCGAAGTGATAGTCCTGCACCGCACGATCGGTGAACGGGTCGTCATCTCCTCGTAGAGTGCTGCGACCCATCGGGCGTTCGCGAGTGAGTACATCCGAAAATCGCGGGCACGAAACGTCGGCCGAACCGACGTGCGATGGCACATCGGCCAGAGTCCTTCGTTTCTGAACCCGTCGCAATGCCCCTGCCTCTCCTCCTGACTCAGTGGCACACGCCGAATCCGAAGCCGGGCGCGGGCGTGTGACGCATGCGTCCCGTCTCTGCTGCCGGGCGGTCTCATGAGGAGGCACCGCACTGTCGCGCGCGATCCACAAGAGCCGGCAGTTGTCGGTCAGCGGTTCCAATGCCGTCACGAGGCCACTCGACGAGCCACATCGATCGCCGGCCCCTTCACTCGGCCCGTCGCGAAGGGTTGGTTCGCGGTTCGCAAGAACGACGAGTGACTTGCGGGCACAGGCTGTCTCAACCCAGGCTTGAAACCTCCGTGCATCCCACGACATCGACGCGTGCGGCTTTTCCACGGCGTCAGTTAACAAAGCCAAGCGCTCAGGCACCATCCGGTCGAAGGGGATGCTGTTAGCCGCTCATGACCGCCTCGTGCCGCCCATCCGTCGCGACTCCCCCTTTTGCCGGATGTCCTGCCAGGACTCGACACGTTACCCTCGAATGTGCTGCGCGCGCGACGCGATACAAGGACCTTCGGCTTGGGGTGATGGCCATTCGTTTGCCCAGGAGCCTGATCCAGTTCATTCATGAGTGCGTGCCCACGTATCAGGCGGCGCAGGTGCTCCTCTTCTTTGCCGCTCACTCCGACTGCGACTTCAGTGCCGAGGATGTCGTCGTCGCTATACGTCCCGCGGTCGTGACCGTGCGGGTGGTCAAGGAATGCACGTCACTGTTCGTGGACAAAGGCCTGCTCCGGCAGGCACACGGGCGCTACCGATACAGTCCCTCGATAGAGGATCTCGAGCGCGGAATCGGCGAGTTGGCACTCGCGTATAACGAAAAGCCGGTCACGCTGATTCGGGCGATCTATCGAATCGCCGACAGCAAGTTCCAGGCCTTCGGTGATTCCCTGAAGCTGCGAGAACACTGACAGTTGATCAGGACGAGAGAGTCATCGGGTGGCAGCAGCCTGCGGTCGATACTGGAAGAAGTGGCGGGTGGCGGTTCGGCGATCCGTCGGAGTCGCAATCACGGTCCGTCAGGAAAGAGGGGTCCATCGCCAAACGCCACCCATACTGCTCGCAGTAGACGGCATCCGGCCCCCTGGCGCCATCGTGTCGACAGGTGAGACGCCGTGAGTCTTTACCCGAGCAGGGCGGTCACCTCGACCAGGTCTGCGGGTACATTCCACGAGCGGACCTGTGCAGTCCAAGTCGCTGCCTCCCTTGTTTACGGATGCCGAAACAGTCGAGGCTGGCGTACGCTGAAGAATTCAAGGGGGTCCGGGGATGCGGCTGAAGACATGGCCCGTCGCGGCGCTCGGTCTCGGTAGTCTCGTGGTCCTGCTTGCCGTGTCCGTGTTCGCCACGTCGCGCAAGGCGCAGGATATCTATGGCGAGTTGGACCGGCTGAACAGTCACCACCAGCGAGTCGACACGTACCTTCGGCGGCTGCGATCGGACGTCAATCTCTCGGGGATCTTCGTCAGGGATTACCTGCTGGATGTCGCGCGCGAGCGTGCGCCCGAATATCGAGAACGCATCACCGACTTCCGGCGCACCAACATGACGACACTCGCCGAGCTGAAGAACCTGGTCCAGCGCGACGAGGAGATTGCCAGTCTCGAAGCGAAGCTGGACGACTACTGGGAAGCCTTCGATCCGCTATTCGACTGGACGCCGGCTGAGAAGATTCTGCGCAGCGCGAGCTTCCTGCGGCGCGAGGTGGTGCCGCGGCGCGAGGCGGCGCTCGCCATCGCACAACAGATCGAGGAATTGAACAATGCGAATCTCGATGCTCAGCGACAGGAGGTCGCCGCACGGTATGCCGCCTTCGGTCAGGACCTGCGCGGCCTGCTCTGGCAGACCGTCGCGCTGGGTTTCAGCGTGGCCGTGATCGTCGTCGTCCGGCTGCGAGTGCTCGAGCGGCGATCGACCGAGGCTGAAGCTCAGATGCGCGAGCTGTCGCAACAGCTGGTAAACACGCAGGAGGACGAGCGGAAGAATCTGTCCCGTGAGCTTCACGACCACATCGCACAGGTGCTCACCGGCCTGAGAATGGAGCTCGGCCGCATCGAGAGAACGAGCGCAACAGCGGGCCCGGCCGTGGCTGAATGCAAGAAACTGGTTGACGACATGTTCCGGACGGTCCGCAACCTGGCACTCGGCCTGCGCCCGAGCATGTTGGATGATTTCGGTCTCCAGGCCGCACTCGAGTGGCAGGCTCGCGACTTCATGAGCCGCTACGCGATCACGGTCGACCTGACAATGGACGGCAATTTCGACTCGCTACCCGATAAGCATCGCACGTGCGTGTACCGGGTGGTGCAGGAGGCCATGACCAACTGCGTTCGTCATGCCCAGGCGAAGGCGATTCAGGTCGGCGTGATGACGGAAGGCGACCAACTGCGCGTCTCCGTTAGCGACGATGGTATCGGACTGGATCCGGCGCACCGCCGAAAGGGGCTCGGCCTACGCGGCATCGACGAGCGTGTCAGGGAATTGCACGGTGCGATGCGTCTGTCACATGAGCCCGGGCGAGGCACGAGCCTGGTGGTGCATCTCCCGCTACCGGCACACGTCATGGCGGCTCCCCTTGCGCGTGCTGCTGGCTGACGATCACAGCATCGTCAGACGGGGACTCCGTGGCCTGCTCGAAACGGCGGGGCTGACCATCGTCGCGGACGCCTCAGATGGTCTCGAGGCGGTCCGGCTGTGCGAAGAACAGCGTCCAGACATACTGATCCTGGATATCGGGACGCCGAAGCTCACCGGTCCTGCAATTGCTCGCTGAAGGACGATCGAACAAGGATGTCGCCACGCTACTGGAACTCGGCCTCTCGACGGTTGAGACGCACCGAGCCAATCTCATGCAGAAGCTGAATCTCCACAACACCGCGGAGATCGTTCTATACGCAGTGCGCAAAGGACTGATCGTATAAGTTCTCCCGGACCCTCCCCTGTTTGTCGGAGTGTCTTGCCCGCGCGTGTACGGGAGCATCCGATATGGAGCTCGTACATCCGGCGGTCTTGTTGCGACTGAGTCGTTACCTCAGCGTGACTCTCGAGCGTGTGCAGGCAGCGTTCGCTCGGACACGCTGGCTGCAAAGTCCGCATACGTTGCCGCCAAGCCAGATCGTTTCGCCCATGAGCGATGAGTGGATGCACGAGTTCGAGAGGTTCGAAGCCGCGCACGGCGGTGACAGCGGGTGAGAGTGGCACTGGCGTCAATGGTGGTCATCGGGATTTCGTTGTTCGTCGTGCTGACGTTTACGGCCGCCCGGATCGCCGGCCTCGAGACGATCACGGCGCTTGTTATCGTCGTCGTTGTGACATCAGCGCTGTTCTTCTCTCGGCAACGCATCTGAGATTCAAGTCGCGATCCGAACTCATGACTCACGCGGCCAGATCGCGTTTGAAGGCAGCTGTCTGCTCACGGAGGTCGGCGAGGCGATCCCGTGCCTCCTGCCACCGGTCCCGCTCGGCGCGCACGAATCGGCTGTACGGCTCCACCGCCTGCGCAATCCGTGCCGCGCTGTGCTCCCGGGCGCGCTCGAACTCGGTGCGCAGGGCGGTCGCCAGGCGCTGCCGGAGCTCCCTGACCTTCTGCTGCATCTCGCGCGTGGCTTTGCGGCGCCGTGCCGGAATGACCCAGCAGCCCGAGCGTCCCGATGATGCTGGCCATCACGATCCCGGTGACGTCGGCTGCCGCCGTCGACGCCGCGACCGCCACGAGCGTGCCCAGGCCCACCGCCGCACCTCCGGCGGCTGCCGCGGTCGTGACGGCAGTCCGTGCCTGGTCTGCAATCGCCTTCGCTTCCTCGCGCTTGTCGTAGGTGTCTACACACGTTGTGCTTCGCGCCCGACTGAATCGGCCAGGCGCGACCGCTCGCTGTGAAACGATCCGACCTCCGGAGCGCCGAGCACGCGTCCTTCATGACGTCTCGTCCTCTCGGCGAGCCGCGAGAAGATGGCCTGCCACTGCCGGAAAGCCTGATCCACGAGCCAGTCGATCAGGTCGGTGACCCGAGGGTGCCGACACGACGCGAATGCCGCCCTCGGAAGACGGCGGTCGGCCAGCTTCTCCGTGCTTCAGCAGATGGATCTGTGCCGTGGTCGGGGTGACTCCCTCCTGGAGCACCACGTCACCGATCAGGGCGTTGATGAACGCGCTCTTCCCGGAATTGAATTCACCGACGACAACGAGGAGGAAGACTTCGTCGCTGTCGGACCGAGTCGGCGAGGGCGTGCTGATCCGCCTCGCCCGCACCGAAACGAACGAGCGAGTTGCGCACCTCGGCCAGCAGGCGGCGCGCACGATTCAGCTGATCCTGAAGCTGAGGGGTAAGCACACGCATAGACGAACAATGAGCGCACGAATGATCTCATGTCCTCGGCTCGATCGTCGGCTGCGGATCTGGCCCCGGTGTGGAAACCGGCGGTGGTGGCGGCACCGGTCCGGGCGGCGTGGGCGCCGGATTCGGAGTACCGGGAGGCGGGACGGTGGGCGGCGTCGGATGGGGTTCAGGATTGGTCGGTCCATGCTGCATTCGGTGGGTCACGATAATTCCCCTTCCCTGCACACGGTGCAGGCACGGCAGTCTGTAGCTATGCGGGCCCGCCTGTTCTCCAGAACAAGGGCCCGGCACTGATTAGCTGTCGGGTGCAACCGCTGTGCCCTTTCCTGATTAGGGGAGTACGCGATGTGGTGAGGGGCTACGAGGACTGACGCTCATCGCGCCCGGTCATCGCCGGGCTGGTGGGCCCGGGGAGGCGGGTCCCCGGAGATCTGAGAGAACCCGCCTCCCGTGCGGCGGCTCCAACGACGTCGGCGAGCGCCGACCGGGGTGAGCAGAACCCGATCAGAAATCGACCGTCGCGTTGAACCGCACGAAACGAGGCATGAGAATCCCCGTCGGCCGGAGATAGTTCACGCCGTAGTTCTGGTCCCACGTCAACGTGGGATTCGCGTTGAACAGGTTATAGAGATCGAATCCGATCATCGTCCGCGTCCCCGCAAGCCGCAGGATCTTGGCGACGCGGAGGTCGACCTGGTTGATGCGATTGCCATACAGTTGACCCGGCACCGTCAGATTGATCGTCTGTCCAGTGCCGCCGGCAACCAGCGGCCGCCCCAGGGCCGGCTCGATGACGGAGGACGGTGCGAACCAGTTGGCATTGAGCGACGCACCGTTGGAGGCAGTGTCATTGCCGCCGATGCCGCCGGTACCGGGCTTGAACTGGAAGGTCGCGCTGAGCTGCACGTCCACTCGCGGCACGACGTAGCTCACGAGCCCCCGGACCTGGGTCTGAAATGGCTCCGTGACGTGACACGAACCCACCTGCTGCCAGCCGCCGTTCGCACCCGGAGTGAACAACGTCTCGGGCAACGCTGCGGTGATGTCGCACTCGTCCCGGACGCCGCGCCCGGTGCTGGTTCCGCCCTGGAACAGGAGGCCGTTGCGAAGGCGTGCGTTCACGTTGATGTCGAAGCCATGCCAGTACTGAGTCTGGTCTCCATAGTCGGACGCGAACGTCACGTAGTTGTCGCTCGCCACCACCTTGTTGACCGCGACCGTCGTCACCGGGTAGCCGCCGCCGTCCGGCAAACGCGGATCACTCGGCGCCGTGATGGTGAACTCGTCGTAGTCGGCAGGGCCGAGCGCCCGATTGTCCGTCACGGTGAACCCGTGGAAAGTCCGCCAGTGATAGCTGAACTCCGCCGATACACGTGGAAGAATCTCGTGCTGGATCGCCACTGAGTACTGGTTATCGGAGGGCCGGACGCCCCAGCCTTCGAGGATTGCGGGATTGACGGTGTTGACCGACGTCACGCTCCCGAAATTAGGCGTGAGCCACTGCGAGCAGAAGTCACCGCCGGACGCGCGGTTGTCCTGTGCGTCCGGATTCATCAGATCGCAGTCAGGGACGTAGTTGCGATTGCCGTCCGTCCAGTTGCGATTGGTCGTCCGCGCGAAGCTGTTGGCGGGATTGCCGGTGGTGTAGCGATCCTGGTTGTTGGCGCTCTGGACGTATTGCCCGACGTTGGCTTTGAGTGCGGTCTTGCCAGTGCCAAACAGGTCCCACGACATACCGCCACGGAACATGATGTCGTTGAAACCTGGCACTCCGACCACGTCGGGAAATACGACCGGTTCGCTGTGGAAGAGATCCGGGCCGTCCCATCCCTGCCCGGCCGGGAAGTAGCTCCACGCGCGCTCGTAGCGCACGGCGCCCTGGAGCGTCAGTCGATTGACCGTCCATGAATCCTGCGCGTACAACCCGAAATGCTGCGTGTGCTGATCGTTTCGCCAGCTGCCGAAGTTCATCGTCAGTCGATTGGGAACGCCATTGTTGAATCGGTAGTTGACGCGAGTGTCGTTGTAGAAATTGGTTCCGCTGTCGATGTCGTGGCCGCCCTGGTACCCGAACTTCATCGCATGTGCGCCGGTGATGTACGACGCCGATCCCCGCCAGTTCAGGTTCCAGTTGACGCGGTTGAAGTGCCAGTCGAGCGCGCGATATGTCAATCCGAGCGCGGTGTCCTGCACCTGATTGAGATTGAGCACGGCTCCCGGCGGCTCCATCCATCCCCAGCGGCTGAAGTAACTGGACATTCCCGCTTCGAGCAGCAGTTGACTGGTCAGCGGCGCCGTGTAGGTCCCCTGGACGACGCGCTGAAAGGTGTCACCGAAGCCGGCGGCGCCAACGCCACCCGTGCCGCCGCTGGCGGCCTCAGGCGACGAGGTCGTGCTGCCGTTGGCGACCCAGTCGTCGCCACGCGGCCGGCAACTGTCAGCGTCGGTCGTCATCGCAGAGCCGTCGCATGCCAGCTGGTTGTCGAAGAACACGCCGACCTTGTGCTTCTGCCCAAGCTGCGTCGTCAACCTGAGCGCGGTGATCGTCCGCGCGTTTGCGCCGCGGCCCGGGATGCCCTCGTCACGTTCGTAGGTCCACTTGGTCGGGTCACCGGTATTCTTGTTCCAGAAGGCGCCCGGGATGACCTGATGCGTCCCGAAGTCTCGGTAGGTACCGAAGAACCACATGCGATCGCGCTTGATGGGGCCACCGAGCGAGGCACTCCCATCCCAACTCTTGATCAACGCATTGGGATTGGTAACCCCCTGGGCTTCCAGTTCGGCGTCGACGTTGCTGCCCTGCGACCACTCGCCGGCAGTGCTCAGAAAGAAACTGCCCGAAAACGTGTTGCCCCCGGTCTTCGGGATGATGTTCATCTGCGTGCCGCCGATTTCGGCTTCGCCCAGCCCGCCGGAGAGCGTCATCGAGATCTCCTGCGCGTTCGGGGTGTCTGAGACGTAACCGGAAACACCGCCGCCGTTGAACGCGGCGCCGATGTTCAATCCGTCGACCTGCACGCGCCCCTCGTTACCGCGGCCGCCGTGGCTGGTGAAGATGCGCATCGCCGGCATCAGATCGATCTGATTGCTGCCGCCAGTCACCGACGGCACCAGGAAGACGAGCGCGTTATACCCGCGCGTCGCCGGCAACGAGGCGATCACGTCGTTGCTGAGTGTCGTGCCGCGCCGCGAGCTCTGGATGTCGACGATGGGCGTCTCGCCCGTCACGGTGATGGTTTCCTGCAATGTGCCGATGCGCATGTCGGCGTTGATGGAGATGACGCCAACGCCGCCGATTTCGACGTCCTGCCGCAGCACGGTGCTGAAGCCAGCCAGGGTGAAGGTGACGCTGTAGGTACCTGGGGGCAACTCGGTAAAGCGGTACTGACCTGTCCCATCAGTGATCGCCGTGCGGACTTTCTCGAGCAACACGTTGCTCGCCGCCTCGACTGTCACTCCCGGCAGCACGGCGCCGGACGCGTCGCGCGCCACCCCCGAGAGAGTGGCTTGTGCGTCTGCCGTCGCCGGCAGCAGGGCCAGCCCAGCTGCCACGACACACGCGCGAGAGAACGCCGATGCGCGATAAGACCCCAATGCTCGTCCCCATGCAGCCTCACGCTTGCCGAGCGATCTGCAGTGCATGAACCCTCCTCCTTCCGGTAAACCGGACGCGACGGATCGAGACGATAGAGGCCCCCCTTCCGGCCGCTACGATATGTCGCGCCTGCACGAGGCAGGTATCCTCAGAAGGCTGTATTCGGGGACCGGCGGGCGATGTATTTTGAGTTCAAAGTATTGACGGGCCCGGCGGCCGGTCAAGGCGCCATGAGACGCCCGAGGGGCCTGAGCGAAGGCGTGTGGTCTGCCACCGCCTTGACAATCACGAGCATCGGGACGGCGAGGATCGTGCCCCACGCCCCCCAGATCCAGGTCCAGACCAGGAGACCGAGAAACACCGCGAGTGCGTTCATGTTCTCGGCCTTGCCCATCAGCGGTGGAGTCAGCAGCCAGCCTTCCAGTGTCGTGATGACGAGCGCGGCACCGGCCATCCTGAACGCCTGGGCCGTGCCGCCATCCTGCACGAGACCCACAACGAACAACCCGCCGGACACGATGATGGGACCGAAGTACGGAATCGAGTTGAACACGCCGGCCGCGAGACCCCAGACGACGGCATTGGGGACATCGAGCCATGCCAGGGCCGCCCCGGTCAGGACGGCGACCACGGCGGCGGTGATCAATCGCACGACGAGGAAGCGCTCAATCTGTGTGTTGACGTCGGCGATGATCGTGGCCAGCCGCCGGCGGCGCTCCGCGTCTGAGCCCGCGATATCCAGGAGACGTGTCTTGACACGGTCTCCGGAGACCAGCAGGAAGAAGCACAGAAAGTAGACGACCGTCAGGTTGCCAGCGAAGGTGAGAACCGAGCCCACCGTCCCCTGGATGACATTCGTCACTCCCGGCGGCAGTTGCAGCGGATCGCTCGACGATGGCGTTGTCACCGGCGAGGCACCAGTCATCGAGGTGATGAGATCGCGTACCCGCTGCGCCGCTCCCGGCAATGCTCGAACGGCTTGCATCACTTCGTCGCGTAGCGCATAGACCCCGGCTCCGCAGATCCCCAACAACAGCAACATCAGCAGGCTGGCGGCGAGGAATCGCGGCACGCCGCGATCGGCGAGCCAGGTGACGACCGGCTCCAGCACGTACGCGGCGAGCACGGCAAAGGCGATCGGAATCAGCAACGCGCTGGCAGCCCGGAGCAGGAAGATCAGCGCGACAGCCGCGAGAATCCACAGCGCCACCGAACTGCCGAGTCTGCTCCACGATCTGCTCATCCAG
>JALDXQ010000175.1:0-15291 GCA_032156805.1 Acidobacteriota bacterium | reverse complement strand
CGGCCGTGGAGCCAGAGGCTGGGCGCGTTCGTGGTCGACACCTTCACTCGAATGGTGGCCGCTGTCATCGACCAGCTCCCGAACCTGATCACGCTCGCGATGATCCTGTTCGTGACGCGCGCGGTCGCCGCGGCGATTGCCGCGTGGTTCCGCGCGGTGGAGCGCGGCGACCTGTCGGTGTCATGGCTCGATCCGATTGCCGCACTGGCGGCCCGCCGCCTGGCGGTGCTGGCCATCTGGCTGTTCGCGCTGACAGTCGCTTACCCGTACGTGCCCGGTGCGAGCACCGACGCGTTCAAAGGCGTCAGCGTCTTTGTCGGCCTGATCGTGTCCCTGGGATCGGCAGGAGTGGTCGGTCAGATCATGAGCGGGCTCTTCATGACGTTCAATCGTGCGCTGCGACCTGGCGACGTCGTGCACGTCGGGGACATCCACGGCGTCGTAAAAAAGCTCGGCGTCGTCAGCGTTACCGTTTCGACGAGGACGCAGGAGGAAGTGACGATTCCGAACGCCGTGGTCGTCTCCGGCGCCATCAAGAACTATTCACGAGGGCATCGAGCAACTGTGGTGCTTTCGACGTCCGTCACGATTGGGTACGACACACCTTGGCGACAGGTGCGTGCGATGCTGCTCCTCGCCGCCTCGCGCGCGCAGGGGATTCTGGCGGAACCGGCGCCGACGGTCCACGAGACTGCGTTGAAGGATTTCTACATCGAATACGAGCTCGTGGCCCACGGGGACGTCGCCGTGTCCCGACCGGAGCTGCTGTCTCGCCTGCACGAGCAGATTCTCGACGTCTTCAACGAGCACGGCGTCCAGATCATGTCGCCGAACTTCGAGGGCCAGCCCGAGCAGCCGGCCATCGTGCACCCGTCGAAGTGGTTCGCCGAACCTGCCGCGAAGAGGGACGTTCCATGACCGCTTCTCTCGTCTTCCGGTCGATTCGGTCGAACAACGCGAAACGTTCCTTCGTCACGACGTGATGAAGTGTAACTCGTCAACGGCGGCGCGCCGTCGTCTGTCACCTGAATCAGGACATGGATCGGCATATACTCTCGGCTGCGGCGATTTCCTCGTTGGCCTCATCTGCGAAGGAGAAACGCATGGGTACGAAGCCACTGAACCGAAGGGAGCTCCTCAGGAGCGGCGCCGCGTTTGCCGGCGGTCTGACGTTGGGAGCGGCAGCGCCAGCGATGGGGGGCCAGCAGGCCCAGGAATCCCACCATGCGGCACCCTCGTGGCCGATGATCAAGGGTGACAAAGACTCGAACATGATCGCCTACGGCGATCGCTCGAAGTACGTCACGTCGGTACGCATCGCCCATCCCGTGGGCGGCAGGCCTTCTCCCGATCAATTCGGGCTGACGTTTCATATTGCGACCCCGCTCCAGGATTCGGTGGGGGTGATCACGCCGTCCTCGCTGCACTACGTGGCGACGACCCGTGGCGCGTTCATGCCGGAGATCGATCCCAAGGAGCATCGCCTGATGATCCACGGCCTGGTGGACCGTCCGCTCACGTTCACCATGGAGGACCTGAAGCGCCTTCCTTCCGTCACCCGTCTTCATTTCATCGAATGTGCGGGCAACCGGTCGTCGCGGGCAGCGAAGAACGTTCAGCAAACGCACGGGATGGTGAGCTGCGCCGAATGGACGGGCGTGCTCCTCTCCACGCTGCTCAAGGAATGCGGTGTGAAGGGCAGCGCGAAGTGGTTCGTCGCCGAAGGCGCCGAGGAAGTGAAGGGCGCGTCGAGCATGCCGATCGCCAAGGCGATGGACGACTGCATGATCGCCTACGGCATGAATGGCGAGCCCGTGCGGCCCCAGAACGGATTTCCGCTGCGGTTGATGGTGCCCGGGTTCGAAGGGATCTTTCACACGAAGTGGCTGCAGCGAATCAAGATCGTCGATCAGTACTACGTGAACTACAACGACTTCGGTCATCTCGATCAGGATGCCAAGGTCGCGGCGCTCGATTACCAGATCGGGCCGAAGTCGGTCATCACGTTCCCGTCCGGCGAACAGCGGCTGCCCGGCAAGGGCTTCTACGAGATCAGCGGGCTGGCGTGGTCTGGTGGCGGCGCGATCAAGTCGGTGGAGGTGTCCACCGACGGCGGGAAGAAATGGAACAAAGCCGAATTCAAGGGCACGCCGCAGCGCATGGCTTTTACCCGTTTCGGCTATCCGTGGAATTGGGACGGAAACGAGACAGAGATTCTGTCGCGCTGCACCGACGAACTGGGCCAGGCGCAACCGACGCGCGCCCAGATCGCCAAGTACTGGAACCAACCTTACGAGCAAACATTCAGGGTGCCAGGGTTGGACAACAGTAGTCAGCCGTGGCGCATCGCGAGCGACGGGAGCGTGACCAATGGGTTCGCATAGGATTCTTCCGTTCGCGTTCGTGCTGCCTGTGCTGCTCATTGGCGGCGCCCCCGCGCTGGCGCAGGGGCCTACGTTCGGGATCGGACGCACGCCGACCCCGGAGGAAATCAAGGCGCTGGACATCTCCATCGGTCCGACCGGAGAGGAACTTCCGCCTGGAAAAGGAAACGCCAAGGAGGGCGCGCAGCTCTATCGCACGAAGGGCTGCGCCGCATGCCACGGGGCGCAGGGCCTCGAGGGCCCGGCTCCCATTCTGAGAAGCAAAGATCCAAAGAACCCAGATCTCTGGGCGCGGGGACGAATCCTGCCACTTCGCGCGCCGTTTGCGACGACGGTGTGGGATTACATCAATCGCGGCATGCCTCTCAACAAAGAGGGCACGCTGACAGCCGACGAGGTGTACTCGCTGACGGCGTATCTCCTCTTCATCAACGATGTGATCCCGGAGGACCAGGCGCTCGACCAGCAGAATCTGCCCAAGGTCAAGATGCCCATCGGCGACAACTACGCCAAGCTCCCTGATTGGAAGCCCAGGACGAAAAGGCTTCCGGGTTACCCACACTAGCGATGGAGCTTTACGTCAATCGCATGTCAGCGTAAGAGCAGCTTCTGGACCCGCCAATTCGAAGTCTCGCCGACGTATAGCTCACGCTCCGTGGGGCACGCGAGCGCGTGCGCACCGGAGAACTGTCCCAGGTTACGTCCCGAGCGACCGATTACCCCCAGCACGGTGCCGTCGAGCGCAACCTTGAAGATTCGTCCAGGGTAGGTAGATTCCCCCACGAAGAGCACCTGCATGGGCCCGGGCGTAATGCAGAGTGAATTGGGTGCTCCGATCGCCTGCTTGAGACGTTCGCCGGTTGGTGTCGGACCGTTGACGGGGCGGGACGTGGGATCGGGTGGCACATCGATCGAGAACATGCGCTTGAAGTTGCCATCGACGTCGAACACCTGGATGCGATGGTTCGTGCGATCGCCGACGTAGATGTTGTCTTGCTGGTCGACGGCAATCGAATGCGGGATGTCGAATTGGCCAGGGCCGGTACCCTTCGATCCCCATGATTTCACCCAGTCGCCGTTCTTGTCGTACTTCGCGACGCGCGAGTTGATATACCCGTCCGTGATGTATGTGTTGCCCTGCGAGTCCCAGGCCAGATCGGTCGGCTGACGGAAGTTGCCGTCCACCGGCGGCAGCGGCGGATCTGGATGCCCGAGCGGCCCAGCGCCGTCGGCCGCTTCCTGTTTCCGTCCGAACACCCACACGACGCGTCCCTGCGGGTTGAACCGGACGACCATGTTCGAGCCCTTGTCGATGGCCCAGATGTTGTCGTTCCGATCGACGCGCACGCTGTGCGCCTCCGACCAGGCATACAGACCCTTGCCAATCTCGCGCACGAAGTTGCCATTCTGATCGAACTCGAAGAGCTCGGCCGCAGCTGCGCCAAACGCGGGGCCGTTCGCGCTGTTCGATCGCGAGAAGACGAACACGTGGCCGCGCGAGTTCACGGCCACGCCCGCGACCTCGCCGAAGTTCATGCCCGCCGGAAGATTGGGGTAGTCGGGGACCGACGTGTAGGAGATCTCGGGCGCGCGCTGCTGCGCGAATGCAGACCCGGCGAGAAGCATTGCCACCGCAAACAGATGTCTCTTCAATGTTTCCTCCCTTCCGGATGGGAATCACCGGCGTTATGCTGTTCGACACGCGTATGAGAACACGATTCGTGTTGATCCTGATCGCCGTCGCGATCGCGTATCCCACTCGCCCCGTGCGCGCGGTCGATGAGGCCGCTGACCTTGCCAGACTCTCCCTCGACGTCCAGCGTGCCGAGGATATCCGCGCCGTCAAGCGCCTGCAGATCTCCTACGCGCACTATGCTCAGTTCGGCTTGTGGAGCGAGATGGCATCGCTCTTCACCAGCGACGCAGACGCCGTCTATGGTCCCGATCGCCTCAAGGGACGCGACGCGATCCGTAGGTATCTCCTCACGACATGGGGCAGCGGCCGCGAAGGCTTGCCAGCCGGTGGCCTGCACACCATGCTCGAAGACGCGCCAGTCCTGAATCTCTCGGCCGATGGTAAGAGCGCAAAAGGCCGCTGGCGCGAGTTCTCGATGATCGGACAACTAGGCGGCGACGCGCGCTGGGAAGAGGGCGTCAGCGAAAACGAGTACGCGAAGGAGGGCGGAGTCTGGAAGATCTCGCGTCTCGACTACCACCAGGTCACCGCCGGTCCCTATGAGACGGGGTGGGTCACGGGTGGTCGCGACGTCACGCTCGTTCCGTTCCACTACACATCGGCAGAGGCCGGCGTTCCCATTCCACCGATTCCGGATGGGATGACGATCCCGGCGATCGGGGGCACACCGTCGGACACGATCGCCGCGCTCGATCGTCGTATTCAGGCGATGAACGATGAGGACAAAGTCACCAACCTCCAGAACGCCTACGGCTATTACGTCGACCGGAAGATGTGGGACGACGCCACCGATTTGTTCACGAGCGACGCCGTTCTCGAACTGGCCGACGTCGGCATCTATGAAGGAGTCGCGAGCATCCGGCGATTCCACGAACGGTCTGGCCCGCAAGGTCTGCGCTACGGTCAGATGAACAATCGGCTGATCTTCAACCTCCTCGTCTCTGTCTCGACGGCCGGGCGAGAGGCGCGCACGCGCGGCGTCGTGCTCAACATGCTCGGCGACTACACCGCCGGCACCGCGTCGCTTGGGATCGACGTGATCGAGAACCGATTCGCCAGGGGCGCCGATGGAATCTGGCGGATTCGCGAGATGCGCATCTTCCCGATCATGGCGACCGACTACTACCAGGGTTGGGCCAAGAGCCGCCTGGTCACTGCACCCGAGATCGGTGAACACGCGCCTGACAGGCCGGTGCCCGCCGCAGACCGTGGCACCCTCACCGACGGCGTCGTGCCGGACTTCTTCCTCAACCATCCCGTCACGGGGAAGCCCGTGCAATTGCCCACGGGCACGAAAGTCGCCGGTGTTGGTGCGCTGCTCCCTCCGCTCGCAGCAGTTCGAGAGGAGATGCATCCGTCGCGTGACAGGCAGGCGGCGATCGCGGACGCGAGGCGGCGTCTCTCCCAGTCGGTCGCATATATCGCCGTCGACAACATCAGCCACGCGCTGGCCAATGACATCGACTACCAGCAGTGGCATGCGCTGGGCCAGCTGTTCGCGAACGACGGCTGGCGCGCCAAGTCGGCCGTCGCCTTCTGCGTCGGCCCCGCTCACGTAGAGGAATGCGAGCGCAACTACGATGGCGTCGCGGCGTTGCCGCGCCAGGCCGCCGCGGGCCACTGGCTGATTCAGCCGGTGATCGACGTCGCGCCGGACGGCACCTCCGCCAAGATGCGCCATCGTCTGCTCCACATCGACGCGGCGCCAGCATCGCGTGGGTTCTCTGATGGCATGTATCCCAACAACGCCGCGAAGCTGGAAGACGGCATCTGGAAGCTCGACGTGATGGCCCCCGATCAGCCGTACTTCAGTTCACCGAGCTTCAAGGACGGCTGGGCGCGCAAGGCCAGCGCTCCGCTGCCGAGGCCTGTCGCGAAGAACGCCATCGAGCCGTTGAGAAACTTTCCTCCAGACATTCCGCGCAGCTCGATGCCGCTCCGCCATCATGGTTCGTTGCCCGGCAACACGATCGTGTGGCCGGACATCAAGCCGATGTGGTTTGCCTACCGCAATCCGGTAAGCGGGCGTGTGCCTCCGCTTTACTGTCCTGACCTGAAGACCTGCGAACGAGACTTGGCGGCCAGTCGCTAAGTGGTGAACTCGAGCGTGCGCGTTCATCTGGTGACCACGAGTCGATAGCAGACATCAAGTGCCTCGAGTGACCTGATGTGGCCAAAGCGCCGCTCCCACTCGCCTGATTCGAGTGCAGACTTCAGTCGTGCAACGCCTCGATCGACCACGTTCTGATCGAGAAGAGCGAAGCCAGACATTCCTGCCCGAACCGTGGGATCAAGGTAGGCTGCGGGCCGGCGCCAGAAAGCGGCAAGGAATCCATCTACGCAATCGTGCGGGATGGCGATTCGATGGATGCTGCAATCCCCGAGACACTCTACGACCTCGTCGAGGGTCGGACATTGCCGCTGAACGAGTCCGACCATCTCCGGGAAATACGATTCGGTCAGCCAGAAGTTGTCGATCTCGCGAGGCTCGAACGTGAAGATCACAAGACGATTTGCCACTCGCTTCATTTCATCGAGGCCGCACCGCCAGTCGGCCCAGTGATGCAACGTGAGTACTGCGAGTGCCGCGTCGAATGTCCTGGAAGCAAAGGGCAGCGCCTCAGCTGACGCCTGGACTACCGGCGCAGCACTACGAGCGCGCTGCCGGATCATCCGCCGTGATGGATCGACGGCAACGAGCCATCGGCCCGCCGGTTCATAGGCGCCCGCACCAGCGCCGACATTGACGACGGAGCGGGCATCGCCAAGAGCATTCACGATGGCGGCGGCAATCCGAGGATCAGGACGCCGCGTCGATGTGTACTGGCGGCCGATCTGATCGTAAAGCGCATGTTCCATGCGCGCATCCTAAGCAGGCCGATGCGCCTTGAGGAAGGAATGAATCTGCCGCACTGCCAGAGGGATCCGCTCCTTCGGGTCCTTCCACGGGAAGATACTCACCTCGCTCTTTGGCGCGAGCATCGCGCAGTCCATGGCGACGGCGAGTGGGTGCGCGGGGACGTCGTCCGGCAGCACCAGGATTGGGTTCTGGCAACTCCGAATGAAATCGCGTGTCACGGTAAAGAGGAAGTCGGGGTTGGTTTCGAACATCCTGGTCGTGAATTGCTCGGCCGTCTGCAGCGTGATCTCGGGCCGCTTCGCAATCAACGCAGGACCCCAGCTTTTCCAGAATGCGCCTGGGTATTTCGGCTCGCGCATCTCCGGACGCCAGCCGACGGGCTGCGCCATCACGGCAGCGGGAATTCGATCGGGTGCGCGCTTCAACAGACTCCCGATGAAGGGGCCGCCAATGCAGAACCCCATTACCATGAACTTGTCGATCTTCAGGTGATCCATCAGGCCGAGTTGGTCGTCGGCATACGACTCCCACGGCCGGTCCACTTCGACAGGGCCGGTGGACTGGCCGCTCGGGGCGTTGCGCAGGTCTGCGGTGATGCAGCGATACTGCCCCTTGAACTCTTCGATGGCATTGAAAGGCGAGTTACCGGTGAAGAAGCCGATCGTCGAGTTCAACCCGCCGCCCGGAAGAAGTAACAGCGGAAAGCCGGAACCAGCCTCCTCGTAGTAGATGCGAACAGGACCCCGCTCGTAGAACTTGCCTGTTCCTGCTTTGCTCGATTGCTGCGCAAAGAGATCGGGCACAGCGGCCGTTGCTGCGGCGGCGGCTCCCGCTGCGAGTACGGTTCGTCTGGTCAGGTCAACCATGGCCGGCCTCCTCCTCGACAATCGATCTCAATCGCTGGTACGGGCTCGAAACCCCACCGTGCCCACGCGGAGCACATTCTTGCACACGACGGCCTGACCCTCTCGCATGAAACCGGAAGGCTGGCGATTCGAATATGCAGATGACCGAGTGCCCCCGCGTACTCCTTGATGCGAGATCAGCGTTCCCAGGTACGGCCAAATCCGGCCGGGTCAGTCGTGCCAGAATTCACGCCACACAGCAGCGGCCCATCGCGGATGGTTGCGCGGCCGTTCGACTTCGTTGGATCGCACGAGCGGAGGCCAGGCGTGTTCGAAAACCTTCTCTTCGTGAGCTATCGCAGGACCGACACAGCTCCTCACGCCCTGGCGGTGAAGCTCGAGCTGGAGAGTCAGTTTCGTGCAGCGCAGGTCTTCGTGGACACGCACCACATCCAGGGTGGCGATCGCTGGCCCACGGAAATCGAGTTGGCCCTGAATGCGGCAAAGGTCATTCTGCCGATCATCGGGCAAAGCTGGGTGGGCGCCACGCCTGAAGGCGGACGCCGCATCGCCGACCCGCTCGTCGCCAAGACCATCCCGATCCCCTGGGCTGAACTCGAGAAGCAAGTGACGGACTTCTTGCCGAGTTGGTCTATCGAGTTCTCGGCACTCGACGTTGATCGCTGCGAGAACCTGGGAAACACGTGTCGGGTAACGTCGTACTCGGCTACACTGTGCCCTGCCTAGTCGTTCGGAGACGGCCAGCCCTGAATGTGCTGGACCTCACGTTGCGGCTTGCCGACGAGCCGCGTCACGAGGGCTCATGCCTGGGATGGAACACATCGCGCCCAAGGCTTTTCCGAGTGCGAGAGTCGCGGCCCTCCGCGTAGCATGGATTGTCTTGATCGTGTCCCTGGCCATCCAGGGGCGTCCGTCTGCACGACAACCGGCTCCGCAAGCCAAGAGCGCCCAGTCCTCGGCCCCAATCGGTGCCGTATCGCCCGCGTCGAGCCACCGTGGCATGCTCGATCGCTACTGTGTCACCTGCCACAATCAGCGACTCGCGACCGCCGAATTGAAGCTGGACGAAGCCGATGTCGCCAACCCAGGCGAAGCCGCTGAGATCTGGGAGAAGGTCGTACGGAAACTTCGTACGGGCATGATGCCGCCTCCCAACATGCCGCAGCCCTCCACGGAAGATCGCCAGGCGATGCTTTCGTGGCTGGAAACGTCGCTCGACAAGGCCGCCGCCGCGAAGCCGAACCCAGGCCGCACTGAAACGTTGCGGCGTCTCAATCGTACCGAGTACCAGAACGCAATTCGAGATCTCTTGGCCGTCGACATCGACGCCGCATCGCTCCTGCCCGCCGATGAAAGCGGTCATGGTTTCGACAACGTGACAGTCGGTGACCTGCCGCCGGCTCTTCTCGACCGATACATTTCGGCTGCGCAAAAGATCAGCACGCTGGCAACCGGGAGCGCGCAGGCCTCTCTTCAGAGCGACATCATTCGCGTCCCGCCCGATGTCACGCAGGAAGGCCATGTGTTGGGACTTCCCGTCGGCACGCGCGGCGGGGTCGTATTTCCTTACACGTTCGCACAGAACGGGGAGTACGACATCCAGATCTACCTCGCGCGTGGCTATGCCGGGGATGTTGACGGATTGAAGGACCCGCAGCCTCACGAGCTCAAGGTGTTGCTCGACCGGACGCCGATTGGAGAATTTACGATCCAGAGACCCGCCAACGGCGACGATTCGCTCATCGACAAGAATCTGAAGATTCGCGTGCCCGTCACGGCGGGTCCGCATCAGGTCGGCGTCACGTTTCTGAAGAATTCCGCTTCACTGATCGAAACAGGGCGCCAGCCGCTACAGGCGCGGTTCAACGAACGACGCCATCCGCGCATCGCTCCGGCGATTTCGCAGGTGTCCATCACCGGAGCCTACGCGCCGACGGGTGCGGACGATACGCCGAGCCGCCGCCGTATATTCGTCTGCCAGCCCGCCTCCGCCAAAGGCTCCGGCGAGGCAGGCTCGTCGACGGCAGAAGAGACCGCATGCGCGCGCCGAATTGTGTCGACGTTGATGCGGCGCGCCTATCGTCGATCGATTTCCGATGCGGATCTGGAACGGCCGATGGCGTTCTATCGCGAAGGAAAGTCAGAACGCGACTTCGACGCCGGAATAGCCAAGGCGTTGAGCGCCGTGCTCATCAATCCTGAATTCCTGTTCCGCGTGGAGGCGGATCCCGACAAGACGCCGGCGGGTGCCGCCTATCGCGTCAGCGATCTCGAGTTGGCATCTCGCCTGTCATTTTTTCTCTGGAGCAGCGTGCCCGATGACGCGCTGCTCGATGCGGCGATTCGCGGAGAGCTCCGCCGGCCAGGCGTGCTCGACCGGCACGTCCGCAGAATGCTCGCGGATCCCCGGTCATACAATCTCGCGAGCAACTTCGCCGGACAGTGGCTCCGGCTGCGCAACCTGACGTCGGTCGACCCGAACGCGCGCCTGTACCCTGACTTCGACGACAACCTCCGTCAGGCGTTTCGCCTGGAGACCGAGCTCTTCGTCGACAGCGTCGTGCGCGAAGATCGGCGTGTGCTCGATCTGCTGAGGACCGACTACACCTTTCTCAACGAGCGGCTGGCGAAGCACTACGGGATTCCCAACGTGTATGGCAGCCGTTTCCGGCGCGTCGAGCTTGCGCCCGACAGCAGGCGCGGCGGATTGCTGCGGCAGGGCAGCATCCTCGCCGTCTCGTCCTATGCGACACGGACGTCGCCTGTCCTGCGTGGCGTGTGGGTCTTGAGCAACATCGTCGGCGCGCCGCCGCCGCCTCCGCTGCCGAATGTGCCTGCGCTCGACGGAAACGTCCCCGCCAACCTGCCAGTTCGCGAGAGGATGGCCGCACATCGCGCCAATCCCGTGTGTGCGAGCTGTCATCGGACGATCGATCCCGTGGGATTCACGTTGGAGAATTTCGACGCGGTGGGTCGCTGGCGGGACAACGAGGGAGACAGCGGAGCAATCGACGTGTCAGCAGCCGTGCCAGGTATGGGTGATCTCAACGGTGTTGCTGGCCTCGAAGACGCCTTGCTCCAGCGTCCGGAACTCTTCGCCACAACGCTGACGGAGAAGCTGTTGACGTTCGCCCTGGGCCGTGGCGTCGAGTACTACGATGCGCCAGCGGTGCGGAAGATTCTTCGCGACGCCCAGCCGGGTGGCTACCATTTCTCGTCGCTCATTCTGGGAATCGTTCACAGTGCGCCGTTTCAGATGAGGAGATCGTCATGATCATCACGAAGAAAGCGCTACCTCGTCGCACGTTCCTCAAGGGTGTGCAGGCGACGCTGGCGCTGCCTCTGCTCGACGCGATGATCCCCGCGGTGACAGCGCTGGCCAAGACGCCGGCCAAGCCGGTGTCGAGGCTCGGTTTCGTCTTCATCCCGATGGGGTGTGACCGCGCTCGATGGACTCCACTCGATGAAGGCGGCAAGCTCAACGAGTTGTCGCAAATCCTTGCCCCGCTGGAACCGGTCAAGGAACAGCTGACGGTTGTGACCAACCTCAGGCTCGAACAGTCCTACCCGGGCACGCACGACACATCGAACGCCGGATTCCTGAGCGCTGCGTTCGCCAAACACACGGAGAGCTCGGACTACCATCTCGGCACCACCGTCGACCAGGTTGCGGCGAAGCAAATGGGCCGCGACCGGCAGTTGCCGTCGCTGGAGCTGGCGATGGATTTGAATCCGCTCGCCGGGGTGTGCAACAACGGCTACGCCTGCGTCTATCAGAACTGTCTCTCCTGGTCTTCACCGACGACGCCGCTTCCGTCCGAGGCGCATCCGCGCGTCGTCTTCGAACGGCTCTTCGGCGAGGGTGAAAGCGCCGACGGCCGGCGCGCGGCATTGCGCAATCGGACCAGCCTGCTCGATTCGTTCAGCGACGACATCGCGCGGCTCAAACGGAAGGTCGGAGCGAGCGACAGCGCTCGCCTTGATCAGTATCTCGACAGCGTTCGCGAGGTCGAGCGGCAGATCCAGCGCGCAGAAGCCGGGGCGGCGAAGAATCCGACGCCAGATCTCGAGCGGCCGGTGGGTGTCCCGGCCGCGTTTGCCGATCACGCGAGGCTCATGTTCGACCTGCAGATCCTGGCGTTTCAAGCAGACATCACGCGGGTTGTGACCTTCCAGCTCGCGCGCGAGCTGAGTAACCGCACGTATCCGGAAATCGGAGTGCCCGACCCGCACCATCCCACGAGCCATCACGGCAACAGTCCCGACAAGCTCGCGAAGATCGCGAAGATCAATACGTTCCACGTGCTGCTCTTCGCGGAGTTCCTCGAGAAACTGAAGTCCACACCGGACGGCGACGGATCGCTGCTCGACAACACCGTCTACCTGTACGGAAGCGGGATGGGCAACTCGAGCCTGCACGACCACGAGAACCTTCCCATCCTGGTCGCGGGTGGCGCCGCGTGCGGCATGAGGGGTGGGCGGCACATCCAGTACCAAGAGGGCACGCCGCTGGCCAACCTCCATCTCACGTTGTTGGACAAGGTGGGAGTCCAACAGGATTCGTTCGGCGACAGCAAAGGCAAGATCGACGACCTCTTCGATCCGGTGTCCTTGTAGTCGGTCATGTTTCGATGCAGCCCCGTAGCGTCCGGCTTCAGCCGGACCGTGGCCCAGAGTTGCAGGAGACGCCACATGGATTACGGACGAATCGCTCGACTCTCTCTGCTGATGTTCGCCCTGGCCGGCACAGTACAGGCCGCCGACAAAGCCACGGTTGCGGACGCGGCCGAGCAACGCAATCAAGCGCTCGTCAAGGAGCTCCTCGGTAAAGGCGCCGACGTCAATGCCACTCAGGTCGATGGCATGACGGCGCTGCACTGGGCGGTCTACAACAACGACGCGGAGACAGCCGGATTGCTGGTGCGATCGCGGGCCAACGTGAACGCCACAAATCGATACGGCGTTCCTCCGCTGTCCATCGCCTGCACGAACGGCAACGCAACCCTGGTGAGGCTGCTGCTCGACGCCGGCGCCGACGCGAATGCCGTGCTTCCGGGTGGGGAGACCGTTCTCATGACGGCCGCCCGTGTGGGAAATCTCGAAGCCGTCAAGGCGTTGCTTGCCCGCGGCGCCAATCCCAATGGGCAGGAGCGGCGCGACCAGACAGCGCTCATGTGGGCTGCCGCCGAAGGGCACGCGACGGTCGTGCGAGCGCTCATCGAAGCAGGCTCCACGATCAACGCAACGCTTCCGTCCGGATTCACACCGTTGTTCTTTGCGGTGCGCGAGGGTCACATCGACGTCGTGCGGGTGCTCCTCGAGGCAGGCGCGAATGTGAACGAGACGTTGACGCCCAAGCCGGATCGACCCGCATCGCCGCTCGGCGCGAATTACAGACCAATCAGGAACGGCACCAGCCCGTTGATGCTGGCCGTAGAGAACGGCCACTTCGAGTTGGCGATTGCGTTGGTCGAGGCAGGAGCCGATCCCAACGATCAACGGTCAGGGTTCACTTCGCTGCACGCGATCAGCTGGGTGCGGAAGCCGGATGCCAGTGACGTTGGCGATCCAGCACCAATCGGATCGGGACGGCTGACGAGCCTTCAATTCGTTGGCGCGCTCGTGGCCCGTGGCGCCAACGTGAATGCGCGCCTGGGGAAGGGCGTCCCGCGCCCGCCGGCTTCGGCGACATTACTTGGTACCGAGGGCGCGACGCCTTTTCTGATGGCCGCCGACCGAGCCGATGTCCCGTTGATGCGTGAGCTCCTGAAAGCGGGCGCGGACCCGTTGCTGCCAAATGCCGACAACAGCACGCCGCTCATGGCCGCGGCCGGTTTCGGCACGTCGGACCCGCTGGAAGAAGCCGGCACCGAGGACGAAGCGCTGGCAGCCACGAAGATGCTGCTTGACCTTGGCGCGGACATCAACGCCGTGGACAACAAAGGTGATACCGCAATGCACGGCGCGGCGTACGGCAACTTTCCGATGATCGTCAGGTTGTTAGCGGACCGCGGTGCCGACATCAACATCTGGAAACTGCCCGACACCGAGGGCAGGACGCCGCTGTTTATTGCCGAGGGCTACAAAGCGGGACGACCCCAGCCTTCCCGCCCGACCATTGATGCCATACAAAGCCTCATGGCGGCCGCAGGCGTTTCAACGGAGGGGACGAGACCGCGTATACGAGATATCTACGAAAAGCAGCCAGTCGCCCCCGAGAAACCTCAACAACCGTAGCGGTTCCAGGATCTGCACGAGTGATCGACTCGCCAGGCCGGTGAAGGTTCCACAATCGCTGCGAGCGGAGGAGTGGATGGTCGAGAAGCTGTGCGTCGTGAGCCTGATCGCGATGTTCTGCACCACGGCGACAGCAGCTGCCCATCACTCTGTGTCCGTGAACTTCGACAGCTCGGAAGCGCTCACGCTGACCGGCCGCATCATCGATCTCGACATCCGCAATCCCCACTCGCAGATTACTCTGCAGGTCACCCAGGCCGACGGGAAGGTCACGGAGTGGTTCATCGAGTGGTCGGACCGCAACGCGCTCGTCCGCCGCAAGGTGCCGTTCCATCTGCTGCGCGTCGGCGACATGGTCACCATCCAGGCGAGCCCGAGCAGGCGGCTGGGCAACCTGGCCTATTTCCGCACCGCCATACTTCCAGACAAGACCGTGCTTCGAGACTGCGGGTTCGAGGCGTTTCGTCAGGCAATCGCCAAGGGCCAGTTCGTGGAATGCGAGCCGGAGCGTCCACGATGAGGAGCTACGCTCTCCTGATTCATGTGCTGGTGTCTTTCTGCTGGATTGCGAGAGCTGATGCGCAGGACAAACGCGCGCAACTCGACGGCGTCTGGATCCTCGCCGGGTCGGCCACCATCGAGATGACGCTGACGCCCGCCGGTGAGGCGGCGCGCGCGCGATACGATTACCTCAACGACGACCCCGCCATGCAGTGCGTGCCGGCGAGCTTCACGCGCGTCATGCACACGCCGTCGCCGCCGATCGAGGTGCGGCAGTCCGCCAACGAGGTCCGCATCAACTACGAGTTCATGGACATTCACCGCCGCGTGCCTCTTGCACCGGATACCCCGCCCGCGAAGGCGCCCTTGACCGTGCCCGAACACCCGCACCTGGGGCGCTCGGTCGCGCGCTACGACGGCGATGTCCTGGTGGTTGAAACCGTGGGGCAGCGCGCCGGCATTCTCGACACGCTGGGCTCACCCGGGCTCGTGCAGTCAGACCAGATGCGCACCGAGGAGCGCTTCGTTCCCGACGGCGATCGCATGCGCGTCATCGTCACCCATCGCGATCCCGTCTACTATGCCAAGCCGCTGGTGGTGACGTATCCATATCAACGGCTGCCCGGCGGTGAGATTCTTCCATGGGACTGCACGCCGGAGGAAGCGAGTTACAAGCGCTTCCCGATCCGTGAGAGGGAAAAGAAGTAATCGATCCCGTTACCACGCCCCCGGCCAGGGTTTGCCCAC
>JALDXQ010000174.1:0-15331 GCA_032156805.1 Acidobacteriota bacterium | reverse complement strand
CCCCCCCCCCCGAGTCTTCCTGCGTTCATGTTCGAGCGATACACGGAACAGGCACGCCGCGCCCTTTTCTTCGCCCGCTTCGAGGCCTTTCAATCTGCCAGCGCGTTCGTCGAAACCGAACACGTCCTGCTGGGCCTGTTTCGCGATGACGACTCACCTGCTGTCCGGGCTCTCAGCGGCACGGGCGTGTCGCTGGAGGTGCTTCGCAAGGACATCGAGTCGCGCACGGCGCGTCGTGTTCGCAAGCCGCTGTCCACCGTCGACGACGTGCCGCTCACGGAGGAAACAGAGCGTGTGTTCCACTACGCTGAGCAGGAAGCAGAGCGGCTGCTTCATCACCACGTCGGCCCCGAACACCTGCTGCTGGGATTGTTCCGAGAGGAACGCGGACTGGCCGCAACCATCCTCAACGAGCACGGCCTGCGTCTGGCCTCCGTGCGTGACCAGATCGTGATGATGTCGAATGCCTCGAACCTGCCAACCGGGTTTCCGTTTCGCGCGCTCGCGCCGCCCAATCGCGTGCGGGTGCTTCACGTCACAGCGAGCCGGCGGGAGGCACACGAGGGCCCGATGGTGGTCAGCACGCCGCAGCGGGTGACTGCCGAGGGAATGACGCTGCGTGAGCTGGTCGCATGGGCCCACCGGGCCGATGCCAGACACGTTGAGCTACCCGACGGCGTGAACGATCGCGAGCGTTTCGACGCGCGACTCGATCTGCCGGGTCCGCACGGCTGGTCCTCTCTCGATCGCCTCATGCAGGAAGGGCTCGACCGGCACTTCGGCATCACTGTCACCCGCGAAGTGCGACCGATTGACGTCTTCGTCCTGACCGCGACGGATCGGCCGGGTCCCGGGCTACGGACGCACACCGGGGACGAAGGCTTTGGGGCGATGTACACCGCGTTCCGCACGGTAGCCTCCTCTGAGTTTTCAGAGCCGTTGTCGCTCGAGGGGCCGGACTGGCGCAATCGTCTGCACTCGGTGGGACCGATCCTGCTGATGGCGACAACCATCGAGGACTTCGCGCGCTGGCTCCAGGACGTCGTCGGCCATCAGGTGATCGACAACACAGGTCTGACCGGAACCTACGACATCGACGTCAAAGGGGAACTGCAGGGACTCGAGGAGCTGCGGCAGGCGCTCCTCGAACAGCTCGCGCTCGCCCTGACTCGCGAGCAGCGAGAGATGGAACGGCTCGTCGTTCGTCGCAAACCGCATTGATCATGGTCCGGCTAAAGCCGGACACGATTGATTCGGCTGAAGCCGGACGCGACCCATTGTCGCTCCCCTTGCACTTCGACAAGAGACGCGCTAGTCTCCTGTCGAAGCGCTAGGGGTGAGCACATGTCCCAAGACCAACTCGATCTTCCCCAGGGAACACTTGATCTGCTGATTCTGAAATCGCTGGCGCTCGCGCCACGCCATGGCTGGGCGATTTCCGAGCGCCTGCACCAGATATCCAGTGCCACGCTCAACATCCGCCAGGGGTCGCTCTACCCGGCGCTCCATCGTCTCGAGCGTCGCGGGTGGATCAAGGCGTCGTGGGGGACGTCAGACAACAACCGGCGCGCGAAATATTACGAGTTGACCAAGCGTGGTCGCGCCCGTCTGGAAACGGAGATCTCGGCGTGGCGCAAGTTGAGCGCCGTGGTCTCTCAGGTTCTGGAAAGCGTGTAGCGGCCGGCCATGCTGAACGACATCCTCTTCCGGCTGCGCTCGCTGTTCCGTCGCCACGCCGTCGAACAGGAGCTCGACGACGAGTTGCGCTTCCACCTTGAGCAACAGGTCGAGTCCTACGTACGGGCGGGGCTCTCCCGCGACGAAGCCGTCTGTCGCGCACAGATCGAATCTGGCGGGCTCACCCAGATCAAGGAGGCACACCGCGACGCACGTGGGGTCGGGCTCATCGAGGAGTTCGGCCGTGATGCACGTTATGCCGTGAGGCAGCTTCGGCACTCGCCCGCGTTTGCGCTCGCCGCGCTCTTGTGCCTGGGTGTTGGCATCGGTGCAACCACCGCCATCTTCAGCGTCGTCAATGCCGTACTGCTTCAACCGCTCCCATTTCCAGACTCCGATCGCCTCGTGAGGATGGTCGAGAACATGCCGCCACCCGTCCGCGGGCGTCCGCCGTTGCAGCGGGGTCTCACCGTCCCGGAGTTTCTCGAGTGGCGAGCGCAATCGAAAACGCTGTCCGATGCCTATGCTGTTACCGGTTTAGGGCAACGCCTGGTGCGAACCGCACACGGAGCCGTCGGACTGTGGGGTGCCACGGCATCGACCAACGCATTCGCGCTGGTGCAAGTACCCGCGATGTTGGGACGCACGCTCGACGCCGGCGACGAGGCAGATCCAAACGTCGTCGTGCTCAGCCACGACGCATGGCAACAGCACTTCAACGGCGATCCCTCGGCCGTCGGCAAAGCGATCGAGTTTCGAGCCGCCGCGGTGTTCTGGCCGATGCAACCACGGCTGATGACCGTTGTGGGAGTTCTCCCGCCCGGGGCGACGCTTCCGGATGGAGCAGCAGACTTCTATTGGCCAATGACCAACGCCGCCCAGGGGAGAGTAGCCCTGATCGGGCAACTCGCTCCCGGAGTGTCGCTGGAGTCGGCGATCGCGGAAGCCAACACGATGGGCGCCGCAATACGCGAGCCATGGCCGGCCACTGCCGATCCGCTGACCGTCCCGCGATTCGAGGTCGAGCGACTGAAGGACCGGACCGTCGAGCGCGTACGCCCGGCGCTCCAGGTCTTTCTCGTTGCGGTGGTGGTGGTGCTCCTCATCGTGTGCGCCAACGTCGCGAACTTGCTGCTGGCGCGCGGCACGGTCCGGCGGCGCGAGATCGCCATGCGTCTCTCGATCGGTGCGACGCGGGGGCGAGTCGTTCGCCAGATGCTGACGGAATCGCTCGTGCTGGCGCTCGCAGGCGGCGCGATTGGCGCCGTCCTGGGTGCCGCGGGCGTATCGCTCATCAAGAACATGGCCACGGTGGAAGCACCTGGCATCTATCGACTCATGTTCGGCACGACGATCCTGCCTCGCGTCCAGGAAGTGACGGTCGATCTCCGCGTCCTGGGTATCGCGCTCGGCGTTGCCACGATCACCAGCGTCGTGTTCGGCCTGCTGCCCGCCCTGACGCTTTCGCACGCCAATCATCTGGCCGGTATGGGATCGCGAGGAAGCGGTGCCGCACGGGGAGAGTCGCGGGTTCGAGCGGCACTGGTCGTCGGGCAATTCGCGATGGCGACCGTGCTGCTCGTGAGCGCCGGCCTGCTCGCCCACAGCTTCGTCAAGATGTCCAGCGCCAGCAACAACGGGTACGACCCGTCGAATGTCGTCACCTTCAACCTCCTCCAGCCGGATCAGTATTCGATCCGCCAGAAGGTTGATACGGTCGAGCGCCTGCTGACACGACTGCGGGCGTTGCCCAATGTGACCGCGGCCGGCTCCTCTCGACACGGCGTGCTCATCGGCGAGGAGATCTTTCAGGGAACGTTCGTCCCTCCGGGACGAAGCCTCGACGAGATGCGCAGCTCGAGGACCCGCTTTCGACCCGTGAGCGGCGGCTACCTCACGGCGATGGGCGTCCCCGTGCTCGACGGGCGGGAGCTCAGCCCGCGAGATGATGCCGGCGCGCCGCCCGTGATCGTGATGAACCGGTCGGCGGCTCGCCAGTACTTCGGCGACGCGCGACCTGTTGGTCAGGTCGTCGACTGGCACTTTGGCGCTGGCAGCGCCCTGCAGATGACGGTCGTCGGCGTCGTCGAAGACGTGCGCCAGGAATCACCGACCGACGAGGTGTTCCCGGAGGTCTTCGTCGACTATCGGCAGTTCCTGTCGGTCCTGGAGAAACGGGGGGAGAGCGCGCTAGGGCAGAACGCGCTGGCCATCGGTTTCCTGTCCTTTGCAATCCGCACGGTCGACGATCCGGCAGCAGCCATTCCCCTCGTGCGTGAGATCGTCAACAGCGTCGATGCCAACGTTGGAATCGACGCGCTCGTTCCGATGAGCCGCCTGGCAACGAGCGCAGCGGCTCCGCAGCGTTTCTATGCAGTCACGCTCGGTGTATTTGCCGGGGTCGCCGCGATACTCGCCGCAGTGGGCATCTATGGTCTGCTTACGTATGCCGTGATCCAACGGACGCAGGAGATTGGCATCCGTATGGCGGTCGGGGCGCAACGGGGACAGGTTCTGGCGCTCGTGCTTCGCCGGGGACTGACGCTCACCGCGATTGGCATCGCGCTCGGCCTCGCGGCATCAGCGATCAGCACCCGAGTGCTGCAGGGGCTGCTGTTTGGTGTCACGCCTCTCGATTTCAGGACGTTCGTCTTCGTGTCGTTGCTGTTTGGGCTCGTCGCGGCGTTTGCCTCATACCTCCCGGCACGGCGCGCGACGAGAGTCGATGCGCTCGTCGCCTTGCGAACGGAGTGAGCCATGCTCATCGATCTCATGCTCCGGATCCGCTCACTCTTCCGGCGGCACGCAGTAGAAGTCGAGCTCGACGATGAGCTGCGATTTCATCTGGAGCAACAGGTCGAGTCCCATATTCGCGCCGGCCTGTCGCGGAACGAGGCGATTCGTCGGGCGACGCTCGAGTTCGGCGGACTCGATCAAATCAAGGAGGCGCATCGCGACGCCAGGGGGATCGGCGTCTTCAGCCATCTGGGCCGCGATCTTCGACACGGCCTGCGCCAATTCCGCCGGTCGCCCGGGTTCAGCGCGCTCGCGGTCCTCTGCCTGGGGCTGGCAATCGGCGTCAATACGTCGATCTTCGGCGTCCTGAATACCGCGCTGTTCCGGCCAATGCCGGTCGAACAACCGGACCGGCTGATTGTCGTCAGTCGCGGGGAATCCGTCAGCTTTGCGTATCCCACGTATCGCGACTACCGCGATCGCAGCGGGGCGTTGTCCGGGCTCACCGCCGCCATGCCGTACGAATCCGATCTCGACGTCGACGGCGACAGCAGCTTCGTCGCAGCAGAGGCAGTCGCCGGCAACTACGCGAGCGTCATCGGCGTTCGAGCTGCCTTGGGACGATGGTTCACTGGTGACGCCGACCCAGTTGCGGTGATCAGCTACGCGGCCTGGCAGCGTCACTTCAACCTGAGCCCGGACGTACTGGGAACGACGGTACGCTCCGAATCGCAGTCGTATACGGTCATCGGTGTCGCCCCACGCGAGTTCAACGGCATCTTCTCGCCACTCCGAACCGACATCTGGGTCCCGATTGCGACGCGGCCTTCATTGGTCCCGCTGCTGCAGGATCGAGCGATTTCACGCGTCATGCTCTTTGGCCGGCTCCGCGGCGACGCCACCGCAGCGGCAGCATCGAGCGAGCTCAACGCCATAGACGCGCAGCTGGCAAAGGAATACCCCACCGCGTCGGCGTCCACCGCCCCTCTCGTGGCCGACCAGGTTCGCGGGTTTGCGAACACCGGCAACAGACGAAGAGCGCAGGTTGTCGCCGTCTTCCTCACCGCGGTTGTCAGCCTGGTCCTGCTGATCGCCTGCGTGAATGTCGGCAACCTGCTCCTGGTTCGCGGAGCGATGCGGCAGCGCGAGTTCGCACTGCGGCGGGCGTTGGGCGCCGGCCGGAATCGAGTGCTGCAGCAACTCCTGACGGAAAGCCTGCTGCTCGCCATTGCGGGCGGGATATGCGGCCTCGTGTTCGCGCAATGGAGCAACGCCCTCCTCGAACGCTCGTTGCCGATGCTGCAGGGCATATTTCCGATCCAGCTCGATTTCGACCTGGACTGGCGGGTGATCGCATTCGCGACGGTTGTGTCCCTGGCCACAACGGTGCTGTGTGGGCTTCTGCCGGCATGGCGAGGATCGCAGACCGACGGCCTGGTCGCGTTCAAGAACGACATCGTCACCGGGACTCCGCGGCGGCGACCGTTTGGCCTCGTGTCACAGGTCGCGATGTCGTTCGTTTTACTGATGATCGCCGGGACGTTCGTCCAGGCGCTCGTGCGAATGCAGACGAGCGATCCAGGCTTCGCCGTTGCCAGCCGGCTTTACGCCTATGCGTACGTCTCGACACCGGGTGTGAGCCCGGCAACAAGTCGCCAGATGTACTCGCGCGCGGTGGACGAATTACGAGCGCTTCCCGGTGTGCGGACGGCCGCGCTGTCGTACTCCTTGCCCCTGATGCCCACAGCAGCGAATTGCGCTACCCGCCCCGACGGGGCGCGCGTATCCACCACGACCGGTGCGGTGGATCCGGGTTACTTCGGGACCATGGACATCGACCTGCTGGCCGGGAGGGACTTCGCGGCCTCGGACACCCCGGGTAACGGGTCTGTCGTCGTTCTCAACCAGCGCCTCGCCACTGCACTCTGGCCTGAAGCGTCCGCGATCGGCGAACGAGTGCTCATCGGCTGCGATGAATCCACACCGGCAACGGTGATCGGCGTCGTCAGCAACTCCTCGATTCGGTCGTTGGGTGAGCCCCCGCACCCACATCTTTACTTTCCGTTCGCCCAGAACTACCGGGGCGGGTTGACCGCGATCGTTCTGGAAACGAGCACGCCACCCGGCACGCTCATAGAACCGGTCCGTCGCACGTTGGTGGGGCTCGGGCAAGGCATGCGCGTGTACACGGTGCGACCGCTCAGCGAACACCTCGAACAGTCCTACGCGCCGATCCGGTGGCAGACGTCAGTGCTGACGTCCTTCGGGCTTCTGGCCCTGGTTCTCGCCGCAGTGGGACTCTATGGCGTGACCAGCTATCGCGTCGCGCTGCGCACGCGTGAGATCGGTGTGCGCATGGCGCTTGGCGCGGGCCGGCGCAACGTGTTTCGCGAGGTCGTTGGCCAGGGCCTCTCGACTGCGTTGATCGGCGTCGTCATCGGCGGCGCGTTGATGATGGTGCTCGGGCGCCTCCTGGGCGCGATGGATGCGGAGATTCAGCCGCCGGGATTCCTCGTGCTCGCCGTGACTGGCCTGGTCTGGATCATCGTCGCGATCCTGGCGACGTATGTTCCCGCGGCTCGCGCATCGGGAGTCAATCCACTGATCGCGCTGCGATACGAGTAACAACACACGTAGGCCGGGTCTTGCTTTGTAGACCCGGCAGGTGTTTGACAGATGCTGGAAGCGCGCGGACTGACGAAGCGATACGGTGGATTCCTCGCACTCGACCGCGTGACCTTTCACGTTCGACGCGGCGAGATCCTCGGCTATCTCGGGCCGAACGGCTCCGGCAAGAGCACGACGGTCAATACCGTCGTTGGTCTCATCGATCCGAGCGCTGGTTCGTTGTGGCTCGACGGTGTACCCGTCCTCGACGATCCAGTTGCGTACCGGCGCCGCATCGGATACGTCCCGGAAGAGCCCCATCTCTACACCCACCTGACGGCAATTGAATACCTGATGCTGGTCGGCCGGCTCCGCGGCCTGACGGATCGCACGCTCGCCGCGAAGATCCCGGAGCTCCTGCAGTTGCTGCTGCTGTGGGACAGCCGTTACGCAACGATGGCCGCGTTCTCGAAGGGCATGCGTCAGCGGGTCCTGTTCGCCGCGGCGCTGATGCACAACCCGGATCTGCTCGTCTTGGACGAGCCGTTCTCCGGGCTCGATGTCACAGCCAGCCTGCTTTTTCGGACACTGCTTCGCATGTTCGCTGCCAACGATCGCATGGTGCTGTTCAGCACACATCGCTTCGACATGGTCGAGAAGCTCTGCTCGCGTGTGGTCATCCTGTCTCGGGGCCGCGTCGCCGCCGAGCGCGACATGGCGTCGTTCCGCGACGAGCGCTCGCAGTCGCTCGAGGACGTGTTCGTCAAGACGACAGGGCAGGACGACTTCACGCCGGTCGCCCGCCAGATTCTCGACCTGATGCAGCCGTGATAACCGAGTCCCGCGCTGACTGGCGGAAGCAATTCACCGAGCGTGCGGAGTGGCGGCTCACCGAGCACTTCTTCCGCGCCATGTTCGACTTCGGCTTCCTGAGCGAGCTGGCGTCCGATTCCTTCAAGCGTGTGCTCTTCGGCTCGGTCGGCGGGTTCGTCGCATTCGGTCTCCTGCTGACGCGTATGTACATGGGCAAGTACGCCATGCTGAGGGCCACCGGCACCGCAGAGCAATACCGGAATGCCCTGCTGGGCGACGACATGATGATCATCGGCCTTCCGATGCTCCTCGTCGCGTTCGTGACATTGCTCGTCAGCCATGCGCTGTTCCCTGACGAGCGTGACTTCCGAATCCTGGGCCCGCTGCCGGTATCGCGGCTCATCGTCTTCCGGGCAAAACTCGGCGCGGTCGCGCTGTTCACGGGACTCTTCATCGTCGCCGCACATGTGTCGCTGTTTCCGCTGGTGCTGCTCACATCGCTGAACCCGTGGGGCGAAGTGAGCGTCATCATGCGGATCGTGGCCTGGGCGGTTGCGAGCGTGGCCGCGTCTGCCTTTGCCGTCCTCGCCATCACGGCTGTCGTGGGCGTGCTGGTGTTCGCACTATCCCGAAGTCAGATGCAGGCGCTCTCTACCTTCATGCGGAGCATGGTCCTGGGACTGCTCGTCGTGTGCCTGCCACTGGTGTCGCACCTGCCGGCGCTCGGTGCTGCGCTGTCAGATCGTGTCAGTTACATGGTGTTGGTTCCTCCGGCGTGGTTTCTCGGGCTTCAGCGCATGCTCGAGGGCAGCGCAGACCCATGGTTGGTTCGGCTCGGTCTCATCGCACTGGCTGCGGCTCTCGTCGTCACCACGATCGTGACGGTCACCTACGTCCTTCTCTTCAGGCAATTCGAGCGACTGATGCTGCGGCCCGCGCCGACGTCGCCATCGTGGTGGCAACGAGATCGACTTCCCGGGGGGACCGGGGCGACACCGCCATTCAAAGGCGCGCACCGTTTCGTCACCGCAACCATCAGCCGCAGCCAGCTGCACCAGGGCGTGCTGATCGGGCTCTCGGCGTGCGGGGTGGGCCTCGCGATCATTTTTCTGTCGTCGTTGCGCCTGAGCGCGTCCGCGCTTTTCGTGCCCTTCGTATTGATGTTTGCCTGTGGAGTCGCCGCGCGCGCCGCACTCGCACTCCCGATCGAATACCGCGCTAACTGGATCTTTCAGGTCACCGAGGATCAGGCCACACGTCGCGAACAGTTCCGCGCCGTGGATCGAGTCGTGACGATGTACGTGATTGGCGTGCCACTGGCCGCCGCGGCGCCGCTGCTGTGGATGACGCAGGGAAGCGAGGCGCTCCTCCCGGCCGCGGTCGTTGCCTCGGTGGGCCTCGTCTTCGTGCATGGCGTGCTGCTCGACTGGCACCGGATCCCATTCACTTGTTCGTATCTGCCGGGCAAACGGTTCATCGGGCACAGTGCGCTGATCGGGTTCGCGGCGTGCCTGCTCTTCACGCTGGCGGCGGGTGGCTTCGTCCGGATGGCGATGATCGGCCAGGCTCAAGGCCTCGCCATCGTCGCTTCACTGCTCGTGATCGGGTTCTGGCTCAGAGAGAGGCGTCTCGCCGCCTGGCGAAGGACACCGCTGATGTTCGAGGACGAATTCCCGGACCAGCCGCTGCAGCTGCAGCTGTAGCGTCAAGGAACCAGCCCAAGTCTCCGCCCGTAGTATCCGGGCAGAGCCCCTGGCCCGAAGCGACTAGAATCTCCCCTGACTGTGGCACTGCGGCTCATGCTGCGAGGTCCCGACGTGAGAACAATGTTTCAATCAGTTGCCTTCTTCGTCGTACTGACACTGGGCTCCGCGGCGCCCGCCTGGGCGCAGACGGCAGATGAAATCATCGAGAAGCACCTGGCGGCAGCAGGAGGACGGGCCGCGTTGAGCAAGGTCACGTCCCGGATTGCGCGCGGAACGATTGCGCTGACCACACCAGTCGGCGAGTTGAAGGGCACCGTCGAGGTCTACAACAAGAGACCGAACAAGTCGCGAACGCTCGTGAAGATCGATGCATCCGCTTTCGGAGGCTCGGAAATCGTGAACGACCAGCGATTCGATGGTACAACGGGGTACGTCATCGATTCGTTCCAGGGAAACCGAGACATCACCGGTGAACAACTAGAAGCGATGAAAAACGGATCGTTTCCAACGCCCTTGCTCACCTATAAAGAGGCCGGAACCACGGTCGCCCTGGCGAATCGCGAAAAGATCGGCGCGAGCGACGCCTATGTCGTTCAACTGACGCCCAAGAGCGGACCAGCCGTGAAGGCGTTCATCGACGCCGACAGCTTCATGCTCGTCAGGACGATCATCTCGATCAACGTGCCGCAGCTGGGAGGCCCCATCGAACAGGTGGTGGACTTCTCTGATTTTCGCGACGTCGACGGGATCAAGATTCCCTATGTGACCAAGTCCTCCAACCCGATTCAAACGGTGTCGGCCACGGTGACCGACGTCAAGCAGAACGTCGAGATCGACGACAGCTCGTTCGTCAAGCCAGCCGGGAATTGAGGACGACCATGATGAAGCTTGCCTGGATTCCAATCGTGCTCCTGCTCGCCGGATGCTCCTTTGAGCCGCCTGGCGAAACGCGTACGGAACAGCAGGCCGTAGACATCGACGAGCCCTCGAAGTCGACGCGAATCAGCCTCGAGATGTCTGCCGGCGAGTTGATGGTGGCAAGCGGTGCCTCCAGGCTCATGGAAGGTGAGTTCACCTACAACGCCGACCGGCTCAAGCCGATCATCGAGCGCAACCCCGGCGTGCTTCGCATATCGCAGGGAGACACCACGGGCTTCAATGTCGGGGGCGAGTCTCGATGGGAGCTCCGCCTCAACAACGGCGTACCGTTAGAGGTGATCGCCAAGCTCGGTGCGGGCGAAGCCGAACTGAACCTCGGCGAGCTGAATCTGCAGAACCTGGAAGTGGGTATCGGTGCCGGTGAAGTCCATGTCGATCTTCGCGGCACTCCGAAACAGAGCTACGACGTCCGCATCCAGGGCGGTGTCGGCGAAACGATCGTATATCTGCCGCGTTCCGTGGGCATCTCGGCAGCGGCAGCGGGCGGCCTCGGCTCCATTTCCGTCAACGGACTTGAAAAGCGCGGTGACCGCTGGGTCAACGCCGGCCATGAAAACGACACTGTCCAGATCACCGTGGACGTCAAAGGGGGAATCGGCGAGATCCGGCTGACCGCTGAATAAGCCGACGCGCGGCTTCGGACAGCCGGTTCAGTCCTGACGCAGAGCGTCCTGCGGATCAATCGTTGAAGCGCGCCGCGCCGGGGCAAGCGCGGCCAGCAGCGTCGTCGCGAACAGGATCAGCGGGACGGCGCTGAAGAGCAACGGATCGAAGGCCGGTGCATTCAGTGCCATCGTCAAACCACGACCACCGGCAAAGCTGATGGCAATCCCGATGCCTGTCCCGATGGCTCCCATCACGGCTGCCTGCCGGAGGATCATTCCCAGCACCTGCGCCCGCACGGCACCAAGCGCCATTCGAATGCCGATCTCTCGCACTCGCCGGCTCACCTGAAACGAGACGATCGCATAGAGGCCGACCAGCGCGAGACAGAGCCCAACCAGTCCGACGATTGTCGAGATACCAACAAGAAGGTTGGCGACCGCGACGGTTCGCTGCGCGTAGAGTTCCTCCATTGTCTCGATGCGATAGACCGGCACGTTGACGTCGATCGACCGGACGACTTCGCGGAGCGGCGCGGCCATCACCGCGGGATCGCCCTCGGTGTGCACGACGAGCGTCATCCGAGGAATCGGATGTTGCGTGACCGGGAGATAGAGAAATGGCTGCGGCGGATTGAAGATGGAGTTGTGCCGGCTCGGCACCGTGACGCCAACGACTTCAGCGATCCGCCCGCCCATCTCGACAAACCGCAACCGCGTGCCGATCGGGCTCGACCCGAGATAGCGGCTCGCGAACGTCTGATCCACCACGGCAACCCAGGGAGCGTCGGCGGTATCGTTTGGAAGAAAGCCACGGCCATCCACGACGTCGATTCCGAGCGCATCGAAGTACTGGCGATCGACAGAAGACGACGCAATCGTCACGCTCTGCTGCCCCGGCGCCAAGGTAAACCCTTCAGGCGCTACGGCAACATCCGTGAAGCCCGGGATCATCGGGAGGATGCCCGTCAGACCGACCGTGCGCACGCCGGGAAGAGTCGCCGCGCGATCGGTGAGTAACCGATAGAACTGCTCGGTCTGCGCCGCCGAATAGCCAACCAGCGAGGGGTCCAGCCTCATCGTGATTCGATGGTCCGTGCTGAACCCTGGATTCTGGCGCAACAGGTACAGCATCCCGCGCGCAAGCTGCGTTGCCGCGACGAGGAGCACCAACGACCCGGCGATCTGGACGACCACGAGCGCCGATCTCCAGATCATGCGTTCGCGACCTGCTTCCGCCGCTCCCGGCTTCAGCGCCGACAACAGGTCCGTGCGCCCGGCACGAAGCGCCGGTCCGAGACCAAAGAAGACGGCACTACCTGCCGCAATGAGGAACGTCAGCACGACGCTGCGCCCATCGAGACGAATCGTCAGTGGCGTCGGCACATCGAGGCCGGACGACGGCGCGAATGTTTTCAGAAGGAAAACACCGGCGCCCGCGATCGCCACGCCGACAACGCCACCGGCGAGCGCCAGCACCAGGCTCTCGGTCATCAACTGCCGCAGCAGGCGCCGGCGGCTTGCCCCCATGGCGAGTCGTACACCGATCTCCCTGGCGCGTGCGCTTGCGCGACCCATCACAAGGTTGGCGACGTTGCCGCACGCGATCGCAAGCAGCACCATCGTGAGCACACCCAGCATGGCCACCATCAAGGGCTGATACGGGTTGCCATCGATCCGGCTTTGCAGCTCGGTCAGGACTGCAGCCGTCATCGTTCGATTGGCTTGTGGATACTGCGCCGCGAATCCGGCAAACATCGCTGCGGCTTCAGCGCTCGCGGCTTCTCTGGTGACGCCGGGACTGAGGCGTCCCTTGATGGCGAGCGTACGGCGCGCGCGATCAGTCAACTGGGAGTCGTCGGCCGCTCCTTCCAGAACGGGTGCCATCATGAGGGGAACGAAGAAGGTCGGACGGGCCAGATCGAACAGCCCCGTGAACGCGTCGGGAGCGACGCCGATGACCTCGAAATCCGTCCCATTCAGCCGCACGCGACGGCCAATCACTGACGGATCGCCGGAGAAGTCCCGACGCCACAGGTCTTCGCCGAGCACGACGACAGCGTCGCGCCGAGGGACCTCGTTCTCCTCCGGCCTGAACCCGCGACCGAGCCGCGGCACCACACGAAACGCCTCGAAGAAGTTCGCCGTCGCCGCGAACCCCATCCGCAACTCTGGTTGGGTGTTGGCGTCGCGCGCCAGCCCGGCTCTCAGCACCTGTACCGCGGCCAGACTGTCAAACGATCGATTGCTGTCGCGAACATCCAGATATTCGGGATACGAGAGGCGCCCGTCGTCTGTGGAAGGGCGCGTCGCGAATGTCACGACATCGAACGGGTCGGGTACTTCGAGCGGCCGCAGGAAGAGTGCGTCGGCAAGGCTGAAAATAGCCGCGTTCGCGCCAATGGCCAGCCCGATCGAGACGATGGCCGCAAAGGCAAATCCCGGCCGACGGCCAAGAGTGCGGACCGCGTAGCGCAAGTCGTTCAGCATGCCCAGGATCATCGACCTTTACGGATCGTGCCAGACGAAAGTTCGACCCGGACTGCCGGATAGTGTGATCGGACCACTGATTCCGTAAGCACCGCGACACATATCGGCGCGCCGGTGCGGTGAGGATCACAGGCACGGCGCTTGCCCACGTCCAGTCGTGCTCCGCCGATCAACCCTGCTTGCCTTCTGTCTGAGTATTCTGGCGGCCGCCTCTCTTCAGGCGCAATCGCGGGTCGTCGATCTCAACGAAGAAGGATGGCGGCTGCTCCAGTCTGGTGATGGGGCGCGCGCCGCCAGGGCGTTCGCCGAGGCACTCGAGTCAGAGCCCGGTCATCCCGTTCTGCTGTTCGGCGCCGGCGCCGCCGCTCATCTCCAGGGCCGCGCAAAAGAGGCGACCGCACGACTGCGACAGGCGCTCGAGATCGCACCCGACCTCACGCCGGCCTCGATGCTCCTCGGGCAGATCGAGTACAGCAGCGGAGAGGTCAGCAAGGCCATCGCGATTTACGAAAAGGCGCTGACTCATGCGCCAAACGATCCCAATCTGACGAGCAGGCTGAACGCATGGCGGGCCGATGCCGAAGCCAACCGCGGTTTCGTAGAGCGGCGCGTCGATCGGTTCAGGGTGATGTTTCAGGGGCATGCCGACAATGCACTCGCCACGCGTGCGACCGACCTCCTGGAATCGGAGTTCTGGCGGATCGGCAAAGCGCTCGGCGCCTACCCCTCGGAGCCCGTCGTCGTGATGCTCTACACCGAGAAACAGTTTCGCGACGTCACGCTGGCGCCCGAGTGGTCGGGCGGTGTGTACGATGGCCGCATCCGCGTTCCGGCCGCCGGCGCTGCCCAGAGCCCGCAGCTGTTCCAGCGGGTACTCGTGCACGAGCTGACACACGCCATGATCGCGAACCTTGCGCCGCGCGGCATTCCCGCCTGGCTGCACGAGGGATTGGCGCAGTACTTCGAGGGGGATGAGCCGGCAGCCGCACTACGACGCCTCAGGGCGGTCGGCGCCGTGATCCCTCTTCGCTACCTCGAGGGCAGCTTCTCCGGGCTCACTGCAGAACAGGCGATGGTTGCCTACGACGAGAGCCTTGTCGTCGTGGACGCACTCCTGCGGCGCCGACGGGTTGACTGGAACGGTCTGTTTGGAGCGCTCAGCGCCAGCTCGCGAACCGAGTACACATTCGATAACTTCGGCCTGCGTTACTCCGAGCTGGAAAGTGAAGTCGAAAAAGCGATGGGGGCTACGTCGGCAGCACGGTCACGGTGAACCCGTCCTGATTCGGTGCGGCGTATTGACGATGACGCCGGATAGCCGAGTAGAGGACCGTGACGAGCACATCGTACTGGCCTTCGGGCTGGGGGTGAATCTGAAGCGTGATCTCCTGGGTGGCCGTTGACAGCGCCCGCGCCACATCGGCCATGGCAAAACCAATCACATAGATCTCACCGCTCGGCAGCTTGTGCGTTTCGTAGCTGCGGTACCGGCGCACGGAAAAGAGCGGCGCACTCGCCAGCCCGGGTGAGTAGGTAAACCCGTACACGCCGCCAGGCAGTGCATTGACCCCCGTCCCCTCCTCGGAATCGTTGACGATTCTTACCTGATGAGTCAGACGCAGGGCTTCCTGGTCGGAGGTCGATCGAAGCTCGGAATAAACAACGCGAGACATGGGAGCGATTATACCGTTCACGCTTCTCGGTTCTCACTTCTCAGTTCTTGTTCACGTTCAGGGTTCAGTTCCGGGTTCGGGGTTCGGC